>VXNP01000008.1 GCA_009840525.1 Gammaproteobacteria bacterium | reverse complement strand
AGGATGGGGGGTGGTGGTGGGAGGGGTGGTCGCCACCACCTACTTCGCCGCCGGCGGGCTCATGGTGGCCGCGTGGGTCAACCTGGTGCAACTGGTCGTCATGGTCGCCGGGTTCGGGATCGCGCTCCCCTGGGCGATGTCCGCCGCGGGCGGCTGGGAGGCGGTGGTCGCCGCCGCGCCCGCCGACGGCATGAACTTCTGGCAGGGCGGCGAATCCGGCTGGATCTACCTCGCCCTGGTGGCGCCCGGCTTCGTCATCTCCCCCGGCCTCATCCAGAAGGCCTACGGCGCCGTCGACGCCCGCGCGATCCGAATCGGCCTCGCCGCCACCGCGGTGGCCCTCCTGGTCTTCGCCGCCGTCCCGCCGCTCCTGGGAATGGTCGCGCGCGTCTACGACCCGGCGCTGGCCGACCACGAGTTCGCCCTTCCGCTCGTGCTCACCGTGGGCGTTCCCCTGTGGCTCGGCACCCTCGGCCTCGCCGCCGTCTTTTCGGCGGAACTCAGCTCCTCGGACGCCATCCTCTTCATGCTCTCGACGTCGCTCTCGCGCGACCTCTACCGCCGCTTCGTCCGCCCCGACGCCTCCGATGCCTCCATCCTGCGCGTGGCCCGCATCGCGGCGCTCACCGGCGGCGCGCTGGGCATCCTCCTGGCGGCCGTGCTCCCCGGCGTCATCGAGGCCCTTACGATCTTCTACGCGCTGCTCGCCGTCAGCCTGTTCGTGCCGGTTCTCGGCGGCCTCTACACGCGCCGCGCCGGCTCACCCGAGGCTCTCGCGGCGATCGCCTTCGGGGTGATGCTCTGGGCTGCGGTCCGTACCGGCCTCGTCGACAACCTTCCGCCGCTGTTCACCGCCAGCGTCGTCGGCCTGCTCGGCTCCGCCGTCGCGTTCGGCGTGGTGCTGGGCGCACGGGCGATCCTCCGTCGCGACCCGCATAGCAGCCGGTAACCCGCGGGCCCCGCCAGGCGTCCCGCCCCGCGCCCGAACCGGTCCCTTGCCCGCCACACCATCCCGCCGCCCCTCGCCCTCCGGCCGCGGAGCCCTCTCTACAGCCCGAACCTCTGCCCTTCCGTCGCCACCGAGAACCCGCGGCTCGCGATCTCCCGGGCCTCCGGCGAAGCCTCGTCCAACGCCGGATTGGTGTTGTTCAGGTGGATGAACGCGACCTCGCTCCCGCCCCGTGCGACCTCCTGCAGCAGATCCATCGTGTGCGGCACCATGGGATGTGGGATGTCCTCGATGTTGCGTCCCGGAACCTCCCCTGGGCTGTAGAAGGTGGCGTCCAGCAAGGCCACGTCCACGCCGCGCACGACCTCCACGACATCCCGGTCCCACTCCTCCCAGCTGTCGATGTCCGGAAGATAGAGGAGCGACCGGCTCGGACCCCGGAAGGTCCAACCGACCGTGTCCGAGAACTCGGGACGATGGGGGACGGGGGTGGCCATGGCGGAAAGGCTGTCGTCGATCTCGTACCAGCGGTCGAACTCGACGGGACGCAGATCGAGACGGCCCTCGTCCACGAGCAGGCTCCAGGGGCCGTTGGATGCGAGAAAGCCCGCCATCGCGGGAGTGCAATAGCAGGGAGTGGGGGCGATGCCCAGGCCTTCCCGCCCCAGGTGGGCGAGTCCCAGGTAGTGTCCCATGTGTGCGTGGGTCAGGAAGATCCCGTCGAAGGGCCGCCGTTCCTGGGCGCGCGCCCTGAAGCCCGGAGCGTCGATCAGGTCCATCTGCTGGCGGAGATCGGGAGAGGCGTCCACAAGGTAGTACCGGCCCGCGTCGGGCTCCACGATGGCGAGAGAGCACACGTAGCGGGGCCGGTCGCGTTCGCGGGCACGATCGCACCGGGGCGCGTAGCACCCGGTTTGGGGCATGCCGCCGTCCTGGGCCACCCCGAGCACCAGCACGTAGGGATCCGCCCGGCGCCGCGACGACAAGCCGGGACCGAGGATGGCGGCCCCGGCCGCCGCACCCAGGAATTCCCGGCGGGAGACGCCCGCCCCACCTTGCCCGCGCACCCTCCGCTCCTGCAACGACCCGTCCATTTCGCATGCTCCTGTGTTTGCCGCGGCGGTCCCGGGACGACCCAGTGAGCGCCCCTGTCGGCGACCGGCTGTCGAGCCGCAGTTTGGATTGACAGGAATCCGCCACGCAACCCGGGGAGCAGGCGAAGACCACGATGGCGCACGAGATCGAACGCAAGTTTCTGGTGCGGTCCGATGGATGGAGAGCCGCTGCATCGAGGTCCGGCGCGGCCGGGGTCCGCATCCGGCAGGGCTACCTGTCCACCTCCAGCACCCGCTCCGTGCGCGTGCGCGCGGCCGGCGGCCGGGCCACGCTGAACGTGAAGGGCAACAAGGTCGGCCCGCGCGCCTCGGAGTTCGAATACTCGATTCCGCTCGCGGACGCGATCCAGATGCTCAGCCAACTATGCCGGCGCCCGTTCATCGAAAAGACCCGCTACGACATCCCCGGGCCCGACGGGCACATCTGGGAAGTCGACGAGTTCCACGCCGAGAACACCGGCCTGGTGGTCGCCGAGATCGAGTTGTCCCATGAGGACCAGACATTCGCCCATCCCCAATGGCTGGGTGAGGAGGTCACCGACGATCCGCGCTACCTGAATACCAACCTGGTAGAGCGTCCCTTCACCACCTGGGACGGGGAATAGGGCTCGCGGAACACTCCGCAGAGGGGTGTGGACGACGGTGACGAGGGCTCGTGGGGCTGAGCCCGGATCATCACCGACCCGGTGGGCGCGAATGCCGCCCTCGACCCGAACCCGCCGTCCGCGGCGGATCCACCGCGGGCGGGTCGAGCGCCCGCACCTCCACCCGCGCGGTTCCCCTGTTGGCGATTCCGAGCTTCACCGCCGCGATATAGGAGAGGTCGATGACGCGGCCCTCCACGAACGGCCCCCGGTCGTTCACCCGCACCACCACCCGGTTGCCCGTGTCGAGGTCGGTTACCCGCACGTAGGTGGGCAGGGGGAGCGTCTTGTGCGCCGCCGTCATGGCGTACATGTCGTAGGTCTCGCCCGTCGAGGTTGTCCGGCCGTGGAAGGGGTGGCCGTACCATGAAGCGATCCCGCGCTGTACATAATCCTTGCTGGTCTGAAGCACGCGGTAGCGAACGCCGAGCTCGTCGTAGAACGCGGGATTGCCCCGACGCGACTTGTACTCCTGCCGCGGCTCTGCGTCGGGCGGGAGAGCGGCCCGCGCCGCACGGGGCGTGTTCACACGGAAACATCCCGTCGCCCCCAGCAGCACGAGAAGCAGCGTCAACCGTCCCACGAACCGGTTCCGCATTCCCACCACTCCTACGCCCGCACCAGCTCCACCCGCGTCTGCCCCAGCACCTCCCGCAGCTCCCGCAAAGTCCCGGGCCCCGGATCCACCCTCAGCGTCCTGGAGCGCAACCGCCGGTCGCGCTCCCCATTGCCCGGCCGCCATAGCACTTCCACCGGGGCGTCTCCCGGATGTTCCCCGAGCATCTTCTTCGCCCTGGCGAAGGCGTCTTCCGGGACTTCGGCTTTCCCATCCAGCGCAATGCGCAGCGCCAGCCGCCCGGACGTGAGGACGTCGTTCAGAACCTCCACCTCGTCGAGGAAGATCGGCGGGTCGTCCTCGTCGCGCTCCCTGCCCGACACCTTGCCCCGGATGAGCACCACCGCATCCTGCTGCAGGGTCTCCCTGCCGGCCGCCCAGGCGTCGCGGAAGGCCAGCACCTGCGCGGTGCCGTGGAAGTCCTCGATGGTGATCCGCCCCCACTCCGAGCTGTCCCTGCGCGAGATCTGCCGCTGCACCTGGGTCACGACGCAGGGGATCTCGACGGAGGCGTTCGCGTGCCGGCCCAGCGTCGAGGTGTTCACCCCCCGGAAGACCTGCACGGCATCGCTGAAGCGGTCCAGCGGATGGCCGGAGATGAAGAAGCCCAGCGCCTCCTTCTCCTGCGCCAGCCGCTTGCGTTCCGGCCACTCGCGGACCGCGGGAAGCTCCGGCGCCGGATCGTCGACCTCTTCCAGCCCCCCGAAGAGCGATTCCTGGCCGGCCTCCCGATCCGCCTGGCGCGCGTTCACGTCGGCGTAGGCGATGTCCAGTCCGGCCACCAGCTGGGCCCGGTGCCCGAAGGCGTCGAGCGCCCCCGCCGCGATCAGAGCCTCGCAGGCCCGCTTGTTGAGCGCGCGCGTGTCGATGCGATCCAGGAAATCGAACAGCGTCTCGAAACGCCCGCCCTCCGCCCGCGCCGCGAGCACCGACTCGACCGCAGCCGCCCCGACCCCGCGCACCGCGCCGAGCCCGAATCGAATCTGGGCGCCCCCCGTAACCGTGAACTTCCACCCCGACTCGTTCACGTCCGGCGGCAGCAGGTCGATGGGCTCCTCGAGCCCCGGAATGGAGCGGTGCAGCTCGCGGCTCTCGAGAATGTACTTCACAACCTGGTCGGTATTCGAAAGCACCGACGAGAGCAGCGCCGCCATGAACTCGGCGGGATAGTGGCACTTGAGCCACGCGGTGTGATAGGAAAGGAGCGAGTATCCGGCGCTGTGCGCGCGGTTGAAGCCGTAGCGCCCGAAGGTCTCGATCTGGTCGGCGAGCTCCCCGGCGACCTGCGGGTCCACCCCCTTGCCCGTGGCGCGCTCCCGGAAGGTCGCCAGCTCGGCGCGAATCAGCTCCGGGATCTTCTTGCCCACCGCCTTGCGCACGACGTCGGCTTCGCCCAGCGAATATCCCGCGAGGATATTCACGATGCGCATCACCTGCTCCTGATAGACGATGATGCCGTAGGTGGGCTCGAGCAGTTCCTCCAGCTCGGGATGCGGATAGGTGACCGGCTCCTGCCCCAGCTTGCGCCGGATATAGACGTCGGTCATTCCCGAGTCGAGGGGCCCGGGCCGGATGAGGGCGTTGGTGGCGACCAGGTCCTCGAAGCGGTCGCAGCGCATGGCCCGCAGCTTTCCCGTGGCCAGCGGGGACTCGAACTGGAACACGCCGGACGTGCCCCCGCGCGCGAGCATCTCGTAGACACGCGCGTCGTCCCGGGGAACGTCGTCCATGGTTGAATGGACCGCGCCCGTTTCCGGGTGGCGCAACGCCCCGTACTTCGCCTTTACCAGTTCGACGGCGTCGTGGATGATGGTGAGGGTGCGCAGCCCCAGAAAGTCCATCTTGAGCATGCCCGCGTCATCCACGCAGTTCATGTCGTACTGTGTGACCACGTCCACGTCGGCCGCGGCGCCGTCGCGGGATGCCGCCCCTCCGCCCGCCGCCTGGGCCGCGCCGTTCCCGCGCACCCCGCTGCTCCGCGACTGGACGCACACGGGCACATAGTCGGAGAGCGGCCCGGGCGCGATCACAACCCCGGCGGCGTGCACCGACGCGTGCCGGCTCAGTCCCTCCAGGGTGCGCGAATAGTCGAAGAGCTTCCGGTAGCGCTCGTCCGTTCGGTACAGCTCCCTGACGTCGGATATCTTCTCCAGCGCCTGCCCGATGGTCAGCGCCTGGCCCGGCTGATTGGGGATCATCTTCGCGATGCGGTCGGTCTCGCTCGGCTTGAAGCCGAGAGTCCGGCCCACATCCCGCACCACCGCGCGCGACTTCATGGTGCCGAAGGTGATGATCTGTCCCACGGCGTCGTGGCCGTATTTGCGCCGCACATAGTCGATCACCTCGCCCCGGCGCTCGAAGCAGAAGTCGATGTCGATGTCCGGCATCTCCTTGCGCTCCGGATTCAGGAAGCGCTCGAAGAGGAGCCCGAACTCGAGGGGATCGATATTGGTGATCCAGAGGGAGTAGGCCACCAGCGAACCAGCGGCGGAGCCCCGTCCGGGCCCGACCGGAACGCCGTGTTCGCGAGCCCAGCGCATGAAGTCCCAGGTGATGAGGAAATATCCCGCGTAGCCCGTTTCGGCGATGACCCCGAGTTCATAGTCAAGGCGCTCGCGCACCTCGTCGGGAAACGGATCGCCGTAGCGCTGCTTCGCCCCCTCGATGCTCAGATGCCGGAGATAACCGTCACTGTCCGCATGGTCCCTGGGAATGGGAAACTCGGGCAGGAAGTATTTCTTCTCGAAGGAGACGTCGACCTGGTCGGCGATCGCCAGCGTATTCTCCAGCACTTCGGGATGGTCCGGAAAGCGCTCGGCCATCTCGGGGCCCGACTTGAAGTAGAGCCCCTTGTCGTAGCGCATCCGGTTCTCGTCCTCGTGGTCCTTTCCGAGCCCGATGCAGAGGAGAACGTCGTGTGCGCTGTGATCCTCGGCGTGCAGAAAGTGAGCGTCATTGCTGGCCACCACGGGGAGGCCGACTTCCCCGGCGAGACGGAAGATCTTCTCGTTCACCGCGTCCTGGCCGGGGGTGTCGTGCCCCTGCACTTCGAGGAAGTACCGATCCCCGAAGACGTTGGCGTGCCACTCCGCCGCCTCGCGCGCCGCCTCCCAGTCGTCGCCGGCCAGCCCGCGCGCCACTTCTCCCGCCATGCACGCGGAGGTGCAGATGAGCCCGCCCGAATGGCGCGCGATCACCTCACGGTCAATGCGCGGCTTGTAGTAGAAGCCCTCCAGATACCCGATGGAGGAGAGCTTGATCAGGTTCTGGTAGCCCTCGCGGTCGCGGGCGAGCAGCACGAGGTGGTAGTACGGCTTCCTGATCTCGCGCCCGCCCACGCGCATCGGCTCCTTGTGGCGCCGGTCGCCGGGAGCCACGTACGCCTCCATGCCGATGATGGGCCGGATGCCCTCCTTCTCCGCCGCCTTGCGGAAGGTCCAGGCCCCGAAAAGGCACCCGTGGTCGGTGAGGGCCAGCGCGGGCATCTCGAACTCCTTCGCCTTGCGGACGAGATCGGTGATGCGGTTGGCGCCGTCGAGGAGGGAGAACTCCGAGTGGCAGTGGAGATGAACGAAGGACAAGGGCGGCTCGGGGCTTGGGTCGGCGGGGAAGCGCGCGCGGGCACGTAGTCGGCCACCTCAATAGATGCAGGAGAGCGCCCGGCGCGAAAGGGGCCAGGCGGGGGTCGCTTCGCGGATGTCGATGGCGCGCGACGCCCGAACCGCACGCGGTCCGCGGGCGCCGCCGGAGCGCCGGATCAGCGCTGTTGGACGACCGTCTTCGCCAGGTCGAACACCTCGTCCACTTCGAGCGCCTGCATGCACCAGAAGGCGCCGCCGCAGGTGGGCCGGTTGCCGCAGGGCGCGCAGGGTTGGAGCTCCAGCGCGATGCGGGCCCGCGCGTGGGGGGCTCTGCGATAGGGGATGTTCGACCCGAAGAGGAGCACGGAGGGCCGGCGGAACGCGACCGAGACGTGCGAAAGGCAGGTATCCACCCCCAGGAAAAGCCCGGCGTGCCTCACCACGGCCGCCGCTTCGCCGAGGCGCGTGCGGCCGGTCAGGTCGATGAGCGGAGGAGGCGCGCCGGCGCCCGCGTTCCGGTCTCCCGCCCGCCCTTCCTCCGGTACGCCGCTGGTGGCTCGACGCGGTCCCATGGGCTCCACCCCGGCGGCGGCGACGCGCCGGGCGGCTTCACGATCCGCTGGTCCGCCCAGAATGACCACGGGCAGGCCCAATTCCGCACGGATCCGCCCGGCGATCTCGCCCCAGCGGTCCTCGAACCAGTGCTTCTGGGGACGGGTGGTGAAGGGGGCGAGCGCCGCGTAGCCTCCCCCAAGACCATATTCGGCGGCGAAGCGCGCCGCGAAGCCTTCCTCCTCGTTGCTGAGGACCAGGTGCAGCCCCAGCCCCTCGCTCGGGAGCCCGAGGGCGTCCGCGAAATACGGGTACTGCTGGCTGGTGCTCCCGGGGGCGGTGCCGTGGCGGGGGACGGTGCCGGTCATCAGCATCCAACTGCCCTCCTTCGAGCCGAGCCCGATGCGCACGGGGGCGCCCGACAGCCAAGCCAACCATCCGCTGCGCAGGAGCCCCTGCAGATCGAGAGCGATATCGAATCCGGGCGCCCGAAGCCTCGCGCGAAGTTCCCGAAACGCACGCCAGAGCGCCCCCCAGTGTCCGGCCCGGATCATGCTCTTCCAAGCGGCGCGGTCCCAGACGATGATTTCGTCGAGACCCTCGTGATGTTCGATCATGCTGCGGGCGTGGGATTCCACCGCCCACGCGATGTGCGCCTTCGGATAGCGGCGCCTCAGAGCCTCGATAACGGGCGATGCCAGCAGCACGTCGCCGCGCGCGGTGAGGCGCACGAGAAGGATGGCCCGGGGGGCGTCCGCGAGCTTGAACAGCGAGGCTCGCCCGGGGCGCTGCGATGCTGGCACGGGGCGTTGCGATGCTCTCTTGAACGGCATGGCCGGAGGGAGGACTACCGCCGAACCGCCCGATGGCGAAGATTCGCGTCAGGCGAAGGGTGACGGAGAACGAACGCTGGGGACGGGCCAATGATAACCGGGACCTGAACGAGATGCTCCGCTACGACCTCTTCTACCTGATGGCCGCGCTGCTGGCCAGCCCCGTGGTTGCAGCTCGCCGGCTCGCCGCCGGGAAGCGGAGGACGGACTGGCGGGGGCGCTTCGGACATGTGGGGGTGCTGGACGTGCCCTCTTTGCCGACGGACCGCGCGCCCCCGGGGCCTGCGGACTCGCTGGACCGATCCGCCGGTCACGCGGTGGGCGAGGTGAGCGGTGCTCCGGCCCGCCGCCGCCCCACCGTGCTGATCCACGGCGTCAGCGTAGGTGAGGTTGCCGTGATCGGGCAGCTGGTCGGCCTGCTGGCGGCGCGTACGCGGGTGGTCGTGAGCAGCACCACCGACACCGGCTTCGCGCGCGCGCATGCACTCTATGGTAGCCGTCACGCGGTGGTCCGTTATCCCCTCGACCTCTCCTGGATGGTGCGCCGCTTCCTGGACGCCGTGCGTCCGGACGTGGTGGCCCTCGCCGAGCTGGAGGTGTGGCCCAACTTCGTGACGGAGTGCACGAGGCGGGGCATTCCCGTCTGCGTGGTGAACGGCCGGCTGAGCCCGTCCAGCTACCGCGGCTACCGACGCGCCCGGGCGTGGATCCGGCCCGTCTTCCGCCAGCTCGCGGCCGTGGCCGCCCAGAACGAAACGTACGCCGACCGCTTCATCGACCTGGGTGTCCCCCGCGACCGGGTGTGGGTCACCGATACGATGAAATGGGACACCTCGGGCCGGCCGCCCCCGGGCAGCCGCCCCACGGACC
>VXNP01000071.1 GCA_009840525.1 Gammaproteobacteria bacterium | reverse complement strand
CACCGAGATTTACACGGTTCAGATGGGGGGCCGCGTCATTTGTTAAAACGCCACACCCACGCCGCTGGCGTGGCGACGAGAAGACCGAAGCACCGCTCGCCCGCATCCGCCGCGAACTGGACGAGCGGACCGGCCGCGGCGAGGCGGAAGCGCCCGACGCCGACGGCGACCTCCCCGGCTACAGCCCGCGCGCGCTCCTGCGCAAGAAGGTCTTCGACGAGTGCACCCCGGACGACCTCCACGACATGGAGCGTCTGCTCGAACGCCTCGCCCGCCGCATCGCCACCCGGCCGAGCCGCCGGCTGGTGCCGTCCGAGCGCGGGCCGGTGGTGGACGTGCGCCGGAGCTTCCGCCGCTCGCTGGCCCACAGCGGCGAACTGGTCGAGCTGGCGCGCCGCGCGCGGGCCGTCGAGTTGCCCAGCCTGGTCGTCCTGTGCGACACCAGCGGGTCGATGGACGCCTGCTCGCGCTTCCTGCTCGCGTTCGTCTTCGCGCTGCGCAAGGTCACGCGCCGCACCGAGATCTTCGCCTTCAACACCTCACTCACGCGGCTGACTCCGTGGCTCCGCACCGGCGACGTGGCCGGCACCCTCGAGCGGCTCGCCCGCAACGTGGAGGACTGGTCCGGCGGGACCCGCATCGGCGAGTGCCTGCTCGCCTTCGTCGACCACCACTTGCGGCACACCGTGCGAAGCGATACCACGGTGTTGATCCTGAGCGACGGGCTCGATCGCGGCGATACCGAGTCGCTCGAGACGGCCCTGCTGGCCATCCGCCGGCGCGCCCGCAGGATCATCTGGCTGAACCCGCTCATGGGCGACCCGCGCTATCGTCCGGAGGCGAAGGGCATGCAGGCGGCGCTGCCGCACGTGGACCGGCTCGTGCCCGCCCACAACCTCGAGGCGCTGGAGGCGATCCTGCCGATGATCGAGCGCTAGACGATGCGCGACGATCCCGAAATCGCGAGACTGACCGGAATGACCGGCAACATTCACCATCACCGCTCACCCGCGAAGGGGGCTGAGACGTTTCAGCTGAAACGTTTGGCACGAAAACCGGAGAAAACATCCGCATGAAAATCCAGGACGGATTCACCATCGACGCGCCCGCTGCCGACGTGTGGGCGCTGCTCTCCGACCCCGAGCGGGTCGCGGACCTGCTCCCCGGCGCGAAGATGGGCGACAGGATCGACGACAACACCTACTCGGGGGGGATGTTCGTGAAGGTCGGACCCCTCGCGGTGGCATACGACGGGACCGTATCCTTCCAGTTGGACGAGAGCGAGCGGTCCGTGCAGGTGCGCGCCCGCGGCCGGGGCAAGCGCGGCATGGGCACCGCCGAGATGACCATGACCAGCCAGGTGATCGCGCACGGCGACACGCGCACCGAGGTGACGATCGATTCGGATGTGGTTGTGACCGGAATTCTGGCCCAGATGGGACGCGGCATGATCCAGGTCGTGTCGAAGAAGATGCTACAGGAGTTCGTGGGAAACCTCACCAAAGCACTTGCCTGAACCGGCAGAGGAGAGCTGAGACATGATTCCCCCGCAGTTCGACTATCACGCCCCCGGCTCGCTGGACGAGGCGCTGGGGCTGCTCGGCTCCCTCGACGACCCGAAGGTCATGTCGGGCGGGCAGAGCCTGCTGCCGATGCTGAAGCTGCGCCTGGCGTCGCCGGCGAACATCGTGGACATCGGCCGCATCCCGGGCCTCGACACGCTCGCGGAAGAGGACGGTTTCCTGCGCATCGGCGCGCTCGTCACCGAGACGCAACTGGAGCAGTCGGCGCTGGTGGCGCTGGCCTATCCCATCCTGCTCGACACCGCGAAGGTGATCGCGGACCCGCTGGTGCGGAACCGCGCCACCATCTGCGGCAACATCGCGCACGGCGACCCCGCCAACGACCATCCCGCAACCATGCTGGCGCTCGGCGCGCAGTTGGTGGCCACGGGACCGGACGGCGCGCGCACCATCGATATCGACGACTTCTTCTTCGGGCTCTTCATGACGCTGCTCGGAGAGGATGAGATCCTGACCGAAATCCGCATCCCGGCGCCCGCCCCCGCCAGCGGCGGCGCCTACGTCAAGCTCGAGCGCAAGGTGGGCGACTACGCCGTCGCCGGCTCCGCGGTGCAGCTCTCGCTGGCCAGGGACGGCACCGTGGCGAGCGCGGGCATCGGGCTCACCAATCTGGGCATTACCCCCATCCGCGCGACCGCCGCGGAGGACGCGCTCACCGGCCAGGCCCCCGGCGACGACACCATCGCCGCCGCCGCCCAGGCCGCCGCCGACGCCACCGAGCCCATCCCCGACCGGCGCGGTTCCATCGAATACAAACAGAACATGGCCCGCGTGCTCACCGCCCGTGCCATCCGCAAGGCGCTCGCGCGCGCAGGAGGATAAAGCGATGGCCACACACAACATCAACGTCACCGTGAACGGCGAGGCCCACGCGGCCGCCGTCGACTCGCGGCTCCTGCTCGTGCACCTGATCCGCGACGACCTCGCGCTCACCGGCACGCACATCGGCTGCGACACGACGCACTGCGGCGCATGCACCGTGCTGATGGACGGCGTGCCCGTGAAGTCGTGCACCGTCCTGGCCGTCCAGGCGGACGGGGCCGAGATCGGCACCGTGGAAGGGCTCGCCGGCGCGGACGGCATGACCCCGCTGCAGGAGGGCTTCCAGGAGGAGCACGGCCTCCAGTGCGGCTTCTGCACCCCCGGCATGCTCATGACCGGGACCGCGCTGCTCGAAAGCAATCCGAACCCCAGCGAAGCCGAGATCCGCGAGGCCATCTCCGGGAATCTCTGCCGCTGCACCGGATACGTGAACATCGTCAAGGCGGTCGAGTACGCCGCCGCGAAGACGGGGGAGGGCGACTGATGGCACCGAGAACATCCGCCAAGATCTGCGGCATGGGCCACTCCATGAAGCGCAAGGAGGACCCGCGCTTCCTGCAGGGCAAGGGCAACTACATCGACGACTTCACGCTCCCGGGGATGCTCTGGCTGGACATCGTCCGGAGCCCCATCGCCTACGGCAAAATCAAGAACATCGACTCCTCCAAGGCGCTCGAGATTCCCGGCGTGCTCGCCGTGCTCACGGGCAAGGACCTCGAGGCGTACGGCCTGCACTGGATGCCGACCCTCATGTCGGACACCCAGATGGTGCTCCCCACGGACACCGTGATGTACCAGGCGCAGGAGGTGGCCGGGGTGATCGCCACCTCGCGCTACGCGGCCGCCGACGGCGTGGCCGCGGTCGAGGTCGACTACGAGCCCCTGAAGCCGGTCATCGACCCCTTCAAGGCGCTCGAGGACGACGCGCCTGTGCTCCGCACCGACAAGGAAGGCAAGACCGACAACCACATCTGGCACTGGGAGGCGGGCGACAAGGAGGCCACGGACCGGATCTTCGAGGAAGCCGATGTCGTGGTGCGCGAGAAGATGCACGTGCCGCGCATCCACGTGGCGTCCATCGAGACCTGCGGCTGCCTCGCCGACTTCAACCCGGTCGAGGGGCACCTGACGGTCTACATGACCACGCAGGCGCCGCACGCCATCCGCACCGTGCTCGCGCTGGTGGCGGGCCACGTGGGGCTCTCCGAGGAGAAGATCCGCGTGGTGAGCCCCGACATCGGGGGCGGCTTCGGCGGCAAGGTGCCGGTGTACCCCGGCTACGTGGTCGCCATCGCGGCGTCGGTGGTGCTGGGCAAGCCGGTCAAGTGGATCGAGGACCGGATGGAGAACCTCCAGGCCGACTCGTTCGCGCGCGACTATCACATGGACGCCGAGATCGCGGCCAACGCCGACGGCAAGATCCGGGCGCTGCGCATCAAGACGATCGCGGACCACGGGTACTCCGACGCCCAGGCCGCGCCGTCGAAGTGGCCGGCGGGGCTGTTTTCCATCTGCACCGGGTCGTACGACATGGAGCAGGCGTACGCCGAGGTCGACGCGGTCTACACCAACAAGCCACCGGGAGGCGTCGCGTACCGCTGCTCGTTCCGCGTGACCGAGGCCGTGCACTGCATGGAGCGGGTCGTCGACACGCTCGCGCACAAGGTCGGCAAGGATCCGGCGCAACTGCGCGAGGAAAACTTCATCCCCAAGGAGGCCTTCCCCTACCAGTCCCCGCTCGGCTGGGAGTACGACAGCGGCGACTACCAGGCCGCGATGGACAAGGCCAAGGAGATGATCGGCTACGACGAGCTGCGCGCCGAACAGGCCGAGAAGCGCGCCCGCGGCGAGCTGATGGGGATCGGCGTGTGCAGCTTCACCGAGGTGCTCGGCGCCGGCCCGTCGAAGGACTTCGACATCTTGGGCATCAAGATGTTCGATTCGGCCGAGGTGCGCGTGCACCCGACCGGCAAGGCGATCGCCCGCTTCGGCACCAAGTCGCAGGGCCAGGGCCACGAGACCACCTACGCGCAGATCATCGCCGAGGAGCTGGGCCTCCCGGCCGCGCACGTGCAGGTGGAGGAGGGCGACACCGACACCGCCCCCTACGGGCTGGGCACCTACGCCAGCCGCTCGACCCCGACCGCGGGCGCCGCGGGCGCGATGGCCGCGCGCCAGATCCGCGACAAGGCCGCAAAGATCGCCGCGCACCTGCTCGAGGTGAGCGAAGAGGACCTGGACTGGGAGCCCGGCACCTTCTCGGTGAAGGGCGCGCCCGACAAGTCGGTGTCCATCCAGGACTGCGCCTTCGCCGCCTACACCAACATGCCCCCGGGGATGGAACCCGGGCTGGAAGCGACCAACTACTACGACCCGCCCAACCTCACCTTCCCCTTCGGCACCTACATCTGCGTCGTGGACATCGACCGCGGCACCGGCGAGGTGACCGTGCGCCGCTTCGTCGCGGTGGACGACTGCGGCAACATCATCAACCCGATGATCGTGCAGGGCCAGATCCACGGGGGGCTGACCCAGGGTATCGGACCAGCACTGTATGAGGAGATTCCTTACGACGAGGACGGCAACAACCTGGCCGGCTCGTTCATGGACTACCTGGTCCCGACCGCGGTGGAGACGCCCGCGTGGGAGACGGGGCACACGGTCACGCCCTCGCCGCACCATCCGCTGGGGGCGAAAGGGGTCGGCGAGTCGGCTACGGTTGGGGCGCCGCCGGCGATTGCGAATGCTGTTGTCGACGCGCTGGCGCACCTGGGGGTGACGCATGTGGAGATTCCGATCAGGCCGGATCGGGTTTGGGAGATTTTGAGGGAGAAGGGGGTGGCGGAGTGAGGGAGCCGCGATCGTGATCGCTCACTATCTGGGTCGTCCGGTCGAACCCTTTCAGACTCCGTACACAGGTAGCGACACGACTTTCGTCGCGCAGCGCCTCGATGACACGCGCATGTCCAACGGGAGTTTCCGCCATTGTACGTTCATCAATATGAGCTTCAAGGACGCGACACTAAACGCGTTCGACTTCTTGAATTGTATATTCATCAACTGCTATTTCCGACGAACGACTCTGAAAAACTGTACAATCGTCGGTTGCCAGTTTCATGATTGCGACTTCCCCAAACTCAACCTCGTCGCCTGCAGCTTCCGATATACGCGCTTTCGCAGGTGCCAAATCGCGTTCGCGAGCATACGTACTTCGCTGCCTGAGGAGCCCAACCTGTGCAGGGATATATGCCGAAATCTCGCGTTGCAATCTTCGAAACTGGGATTGAGAGGTGACGCTCGACGCTACCGCATGGAAGAACTGGCGTCCCGGGAACGACACTTGCGCAATGCCGTCCTCGGTGAATCACAGTGGTACAAGAGTCATTATACTGGTTTCGCGAAGTTCCGAGCGTTCTTCGATCTTTCGGTCAGTCTGATCAACAAATATCTGTTCGGATACGGAGAGAGCTTGTATGTCTTGGTGCGCAATTCTTTAATTGCCGCATTCTTGATCTTTCCTACTATCTACTATTTCTCATCGATAGGATTCGCCCATCAGGGTAACGACGCATTGAGCTATGTCGACTTTATCCTGTTCAGCATTTCGACAATTCTGCCAATGGCGGACTTGTCGAGTATAGAAACGACAAGATGGTTTACTCATACTATAGCCGGCCTTGAAGCCATTTGCGGCGTCGTAGTACTGGCTTTCATCGCGGCCTATGTATTTCGTTGGAGTATCCGACAATGACATCTGGTCGAGCTATTTGGCTATACGGGTCTCATGCTCGCGGCAAAGTTAGACCGGATAGCGATTTGGACGTACTGGTAGTGGAGGAGAGCGATTCCCCGATGCTTGGGGTGTTGGATGTCGGGACGGAACTCGTCAACGCCAGCATTAGCCAATACTCATGGCGCGAGATCTACGGTATGGCCGAGTACGGATCGCTCTTTCTCCATCACCTGCGTTTGGAGGGGCGACCAATCTTTGAGGACGAGAGGTGCCGTGGTCGTTTTCGAAGGTTACTGGACAAGCTTCCCCAATACGCAAAGGGAGCTCGCGATGCGCGAGGTTTTGCGACGGTTCTCGGCGACGTTAGATCGTCCTTGGCGCGAAGATGCAATGATCCGTTCGAGTTGTCAGTATTGGCGACCATTATTCGACATTCAGCGATTCTCGGGTGCTGGATGCACGGCGTACCACGGTTTGGCCGAACGGAACCTGTGCGCGTAATGTCGGAGATCATCGCGTGCGGAGAGGACTGGATGGGATTTGATGAACTCTACCAGTATCGGCTCTACTGCGATCGTCGGATTGCAAGGGAACGATTGACGACAGTCGATGGCGATATGTGGTGCGGTAGAGCGCAGCTGATAGTGAACCACCTAGAGGAATTAAGCAATGGCGACGGTGAACAGGTGCTTGGCTGAAATACAAGCGGTGAGAGATGTAGCTTGCGGTGCAGAGGCTGCGTACGTGGCGCGCTCACGAGTAGCCCGGCTTGGACTAAGCGTGGCCCGCCTCGTATCAGACCTGATGGGCCGCAAGCCCCCCGAAAGACTAGGGCGGTTACCAGACTCGACCGACGCTGACGGATTGATACCCGAGGCGATCAAGCTATGTAATGCTGTCCAGGACATCTCGGAATTCATCAAACAACCGAGCGAGCCACTCGATGAACGTTGGGCAACGATGTGGGACGCACTCGAAGAACACCTAGATTCGCTTGAGACCGTTGTACTTGGAATTGGCTGCGAGAGCGTCGGGTCGGGCGCTTCGGTACCTTGGAGTGGACGCGGGAAGGATAGGGTAGCGCAGAAGGTGGATTAGCGCTCTTCACGTCAACCAAATACCTAGTTCGGACGAGGGAGCGGGGCGAGCTTAGACGCGGTGCCGGGCGAACATCACGCGCTTCGTCCATCGCCGGACCGCTGGGCTGACACCGCCCGGGCGGTCGGCGAGGGGATCGCCTTGGAGAGTTCGGGGTTACGGCGCATCCGGTCGCTGTTGCTGCGGATGTTGACGATGTGGCAGCAATGCGATCCGACCTGTCGCATAGGGGCCCCGGCGCAAGTTCCGGTCTGTGCCCCGTATCGTTAATCTTCTTGGACGCAAGTACTTGAGGCTCAAGGCAACCGGACCGGCGAGCAGAACGCCAAGCTGGCTCTGGAGACACGGTACCGCACCGAACTGGAGGCTCTGGCGATTCGATGATGGATGAACTTCCGCTTGACGTGCTTCGCTCTAAGGTTGCGATCCTATGGGACAACTACGGTAGGTACATCGGCATAGCTACACGCAAACGCGGGGAAGAGGCTCGAGAAGCGCGACTCATCGCCGATGGTATCAAGCGAGACATCGCTCGATACGAGGCAGCGATCAAGCGTCGCGAGCCAACGGAAGAATGGGATGGTCATCATTCGCCATAAGCTCCTTGGTTGGCCCGAGAGGGCTTGAAGGGCCAAGCGAACGGCTACTCCAACCGATCCTTCAACTTCGTCAACAGATCGCGTCCCCCCTGGACTTGGCAACCTCGGTGAGGCCGGTCTGGCCACCGTCCCCTTCGGGGGACATCTGTCAGGCGATTACCGTTCTACAACAAACCGAAACACCGCTCCGGCACCGAGCACCGTTGCACAAACCGCGATCTCAACCCAGAATCCATGCCATGTCCTTGACGATGCCTGACTCCCCGGCCTGCAGCAACCTCTTCTCGTCGCAGCCCCCACTGGAACGTTAGACCGCGAGGTCGGTGCAAGTGCCATGGACTTTCTCGCGCAGATCGAGGGCTTCCAGAAGATGCTCTGGGAGACGCGTCGTGGACGTTCACTATTGCGTGGCCGCAGGACTGGTCCCGGAGGAACTTCGTTCCCGTGTTCTGGAGTGCGAGGCGCGCTGGATCGAGTGGCGCGCCCTAGGATGCGTCGACGAGGACGAGTCCTGTTTGCTAGCGGCGAAGAGGTTGCCGCGCGGGGCAGCTTTCTGGAGCGCAACCGAGGCATCCTTCTGGACACGCGGCACTCTGACTCGGGATTCGTCGACGCCTTGCTCGCACGCGCTCGAGGGTCCGATTCCGCCGCCCCTCTCCGCACGGGAGAGGCAAACCACATCAGGCCCCATCAACCCAAGTTGCCAACCGTTCGCGAAAGCGAGGCAGATCCAGAAGATCGCAAGTCCCTCGCAGGAGAGCTAAGGACATGAATGATCGCCAGCTCAGTAACGAGGAGAAACAGGCCGTTTGGGCATGGATTGAAGAAAGGGTGGGAGCACTAGAGTGCTCGGTGTGTTCCAACCGGGATTGGATACTAGGAGACCTCAAGGCCAGGTTTATCTCGGAGCTGACGAAAGCAAGGGGCTATCCGGCGGTAGTGCTTGTTTGTCGGCACTGCGCTCACATGCTGGCCTTCAACGCGATACTTGTCGGCGTCGAAGAGCCGGACCCGCCGAGTGCCGAGGAGGCGAGCGATGAGTAACGGCAAGGGCGCTCGTCCAAGCGCCATCGTGGATCGGACATCCCGGCGTCAGTCACTCATTTACAATGAGACGGGGAGCAGGGTCATGAAGTCGCATCTCGTCACTGAAGTAGAACTAAACAGCTTGTCTCAGTGCGAAAACAGCAGGTTATTCGGGTTCGCGGTCGGCGGCTTCATGGCAAGCATTGCCGTAGCCATGTTGATCGAGTGGCAGGTCAACGAGTGGCCCCCCGGGCCTTGGGCTGCTTCGGCGTTCGGCTTCACTGCTCTGTGCTTCTTCGGCTGGGGAATCAAGGCTTGGCGCGATCGCCGCACGGTGCTGGACAACATCATGAACCCACCCGACGAATCCGAGTCCCACAGCACCAACCCGAGACCCCGCCCGGGCGGGGCAATCCCTGCTAGCAGGCGCCCTACACCCATTCGGCAATCCCCCGCGCGCCGAGGAACCGGGGTGTTATACACATCT
>VXNP01000056.1 GCA_009840525.1 Gammaproteobacteria bacterium | reverse complement strand
GGGCCGTGGAGGCGGGACTGGGTTGGGGGTGGGGGGCGTCCACGCGGCCGGCGGCGGCGGCGGGGCTGGCTCTGCTGCCGCTGGAGATGGCCTTCGCGGCCGGGGTGGCGGTCCGGAACCACCGCTACGACGCCGGAAGGTTGCCGATCCGATCGGCCGAGGTGCCGGTGGTGTCGGTCGGAAACCTGGCGGTGGGGGGGAGCGGCAAGACACCTTTGGCGGCCTGGTTGGCCGCCTGGTTCCTGCGGCGCGGCGTGACCCCCGGCATCGTGACCAATGGGTACGGTCTCGACGAGATGCTGCTGCACCGGCAATGGAATCCCGAGGCGCCGGTCGCCGCCGACGGCCATCGGGCGCGTGCCGCCGCAGTTGTCGTGGAACGGGGTGCGCAGGTGGTGATCCTCGACGACGGCTTTCAGCACCGAGCCCTGGCGCGTGATCTGGATCTGGTGTTGGTCGCGGCGGAGCACCCTGTACCGTTGAGGCTCTTGCCGCGTGGGCCTTATCGGGAGCCGGAGAAGGCTCTGACGCGCGCCGGGGGTGTGATCGTAACCCGCCGAGTCGCTAGTTTTGGCGCGGCCC
Organism: Gammaproteobacteria bacterium; assembly: GCA_009840525.1. Lineage (GTDB taxonomy): Bacteria > Gemmatimonadota > Gemmatimonadetes > Longimicrobiales > Gaopeijiaceae > BD2-11. The sequence continues at coordinate 8,979 of VXNP01000056.1, read as the reverse complement.
GGCGCCGAGCCCGGGCGCTGGAGGCGGTGCACCGACGGCGCTGTGCCCTTGTGAGCCTCGCGTTCTCGCGATGGAGCGATGTCGCGGGTGCTCCCGCCTCCGCTCCGACGGGTTCGGCGCTGGTCTTGTCAGGCATTGCGCGCCCGTGGGAGTTTCACGGGTTGCTGCAGCGGGAAATACCCGGCATGGAGTTGGAGCCGATGATCTTCAGCGATCACCACTGCTACTCTGCGGCGGACATGGCCGCCATCGCGCGCCGCGCGCGCGGGCGCCCCGTCGTGACCACCGCCAAGGATGCGGTGAAGCTGCCGCAACTGAGCGAGCACGGGGTGGATGCGCGCGTCCTGCACCTCGAGGTCGTGGTCGAGAGGGGCCGGCGATGGCTGGAAGACGCACTCGGTGAGCTCCCGGGGATCGCCGGGCTGACGAAGCCAACGGTGCCGCCCAGCCTCGCGGGAGGGAGCGCCCGGTGAACCTGGATCTGCTCGTCGGCCATCCCTCCGGCTCCCGCCTGGTGGCCGACTACCTGACCCGGCACCCCTCCGCCCTTGCCTTCTTCCAGGGCGACCCGACGCTTGCGGCCAGCTACACGGCCGCGGCGGAGGCAGTGGCGGCCCGCTTCGACCGCGCCGCCCGGGCCCGCGCCGTGGAGTGCGTCCACGCCCCCACACCTGCCGTGCGGGCTCGGCTGGATCGCCTGGTCGAGGAGGGTGGCTTCTTCGTCACCACCGGGCAGCAGCCCGGTCTCTTCACCGGCCCCCTGTACAGCGTCTACAAGGCGCTCACCGCGGTGCGGCTGGCGGGCGCCCTCGAGGATGTCCTGGGAAGGCCCGTGATTCCCCTGTTCTGGGTGGCGTCCGAGGATCACGACTGGAGGGAGGTCGATCACACCTGGACCGTGAGCGTCTCCAACGAGTTGCGGCGCGTGGCACTCGACGACGGTTCGGAGCGCGGGGACCGTCCCGTCCACCGCGTGCCCATGGGCGAAGCCATCAAACCGGTGCTGGAGGAGTTTCTCTCGCTCTTTCCGGACAACGACTTCAAGCCCGCCTGCGCACGGCGTCTGCGTTCCGCGTACGCGCCCGGGAACTCACTCGGCGAGGCCTTTTCCCAGGTGCTCGCCGATTGGCTGGGGCCGCTGGGGATGGCATTCGTCGACGCCTCTTCGCTCCCGCTCAAGCGCGCCTCGCGGCAACTGTTCACGGCGGTGCTGGACGGCGCGGCCGAGCAGGAGGCGCTGCTGGGCAGAACCGCGGAGCGGCTGCAGGCGGCCGGGTACCACGTACAGGTTCCCGTTCTCGACGGCGGGGTCAACCTCTTCTTCGAGGGAAGCTCGGGACGGGAGCGCGTGTACCGGAGCGGGGGCAACTTCCGGCTCAGGCACTCGGGCGAACTTCTTGCCCGCCACCGGATCCTCGCCGAGTCGGATGCCGATCCCCGTGTACTGAGCCCCAACGTTCTGCTCCGCCCCGTGGTCGAGGGCGCAGTGTTCCCGGTGGTGTCCTACGTCGCCGGACCGGGGGAAATCGCCTACTTCGCACAGCTCCGCGGCCTGTTCGAGCTCTGCGGGATCCGGATGCCGGTGGTCCACCCCCGGTTCTCGGTTACGGTCATCGAACCCAAGATCCGCAAGGTACTCGACAAACTGGACCTGTCCCTTCAGGACCTGGCTCGGCCCTTCGGCGAACTGGCCGGACGCGTCGTGCAGGACGACGTACCCGAGGGCGTCCGTCAGGCACTTGCGGACTTGCGCGGGGGTATCGGCAAGGGCGTGGAGGAACTGAGTCGCGCGGCGGCCACGCTGGATCCCACTCTGAAGGGACCCGCGAAGCACGTGCGCACGGTGGCCTTCGACGCACTCGAACAGATGCGGAAGAAGATCATCCACAGCCTGAAGCGGGAGAAGCAGACGAAACTCCGCCAACTCGAGAAGGCTCAGGTGCACCTGTATCCCCGGGGAGGTCCGCAGGAACGATCGCTGAACGCCTGCTACTACCTGATGCGTTACGGACGGGAATTCCTGGACGCGCTTCACGATCGCTTCTCCGTCCGGCTGGCCCGCGACGAATCTCGCGCCGCGAACATCGCAGGCGTCGGTTCGCTCCGGGCCTGAAGCGGCGAATCGTTGTCAGGCGGGCTCCCTCAAACCTAGTTTCGGACCATGTTGCTCTGGCTAGTCGTTCTCGTCCTGCTGATCCCGATCCTCTCCATCGTACTGGATTCGCAGGTCGGCAAGGCTCTCGCGACACGACTGGAACGGCGCGGGCTCGGCGACGGGGACCGTGTCGCCGACGAGCGCATCGCTCTTCTGGAAAGCGAGACCGAGCGGCTCAGTTCGGAGGTCGACAGGCTGTCGGAGGAGAGCAGGTTCCTCCACCGGCTTCTCACTGAGCGCACTCCGGACAGGGATCTTCCTTCCGGTGACCGGCAACGCTGAGTCGGGAGCGTCAGCCGGGAGAGACGGACGCCGCTCCGCGGCCTGGGTGGCGGCGGGCATTCTTGCGAGCCGCGTCGCCGGACTCGTCCGTGATGTGCTGTTCGCGTTCTTCTTCGGCAGCAGCGTGTTCGCCGAAGCGTGGCGAGCGGCGCTCCGCATCCCCAACGTGGTGCAGAACCTGCTGGGCGAAGGCACGCTCACGGCGTCCTTCGTGCCCATCTACGCCGAGATGCTTGAACGCGGCGAGACCGAACGCGCAGGACGCTTCGCCGGGGCCGCCTTCGGGATCCTGACCGCAGTCGCCGGGCTGCTCGCCCTGCTTGGAGCTTCGCTGGCGCCGCTGGTCGTAACGGTGTTTGCGCCGGGCTTCGAAGGACAGACCCGGGATGTCACCGTGCGGCTGGTGCGCATCCTCTTCCCTATGACCGGGGTGCTGGTGCTCTCCGCGTGGGCCCTCGGGATCCTGAACAGCCATCGGCGCTTCTTCGTATCGTACGTGGCTCCCGTGCTCTGGAACGCGGCCATGATCGCCACGATGGTCGCGTTGGGCTGGATGTGGGCCTTCGAAGCGGACGATCTGATCGTGGCGCTGGGCTGGGGCGCCCTTGCCGGAGGAGTGCTTCAGTTCGGTGTCCAACTGCCGTTCCTGGCGGGAAAGCTGCAGCACTTCCGGCCCTCCCTCGACCTGCGGGCGCCCGGTATCCGCGAGGCGATCCGCAACTTCGTGCCTGTGGTGTCGGCGCGGGGGGTGGTCAGCCTCAGCGCGCTGGTGGAACTCCAGCTGGCCAGCTTCCTGGCCGCCGGGGCGGTCGCGATCCTCGGCTACGCGCAGAGGCTCTATCTCCTGCCCATCTCGCTCTTCGGTCTCGCGGTCGCCGCTGCCGAACTCCCGGAACTCTCGCGCCAGCGGGGCCAGGCCGGGGAAGTGCTCGCGGCACGGGTGTCCGAGGCGCTGGAGCGGGTGGCGTACTTCGTGATTCCGTCGACGTTGGCCTACCTGCTCTTCGGAGACGTGATCACGGCAGCCATCTACCAGCGCGGCGAATTCGGCCCGGTGGACACCACGGCAACCTATGCCGTCCTGGCCGCCTACAGCCTCGGGCTGTATGCCTCGGCCAACTCGCGCATGCTCTCGTCGGCGTTCTACGCAGTACGCGATCCGCGGGCGCCGGCCCGCGTGGCCGGGCTGCGGGTGGCTGTGTCGCTGCTGGTGGGCGGGGCGCTCATGTTTCCCTTCGACACCTTCGAGGTGGGTCCCCTGCGCCTCGGCGCGGTGGGGCTCGGCCTGGGCACTTCGCTGGCCGCCTGGCTGGAGTACGTGCTGCTCCGCAGGAAGCTCGGGCGCGCGCTGGGACCGCATGGGATGGCTCGGGGGCGGCTGCCCCGTCTGCTCGCGGCGGGGCTGCTCGCCACCGCTGCCGGATATGGAGGAGAGCTGTTCTTCGCAGATCTCCACCCGGTTCTCGCGGCTGTGGGCACGCTCCTTCCCTTCGGGGCCGTGTATCTCGCCGCTACACGCCTGTTCGGGCTTCGTCTGGGAGGCGGCGGATGACGGTCGCACCCCGGGATCTCGACCACCTCCCGGTTCTCCCCGGGGTGTACATGTTGAAGGATGGCGACGGGGAGGTGCTCTATATCGGCAAGGCCAACGCACTGCGCGCGCGCGTGCGCAGCTATTTCCGCGCGGATCGCGCCCAGTCGCTCCGGACGCGCGAACTGGCTCGCCGCACCGCCGCCGTGGAGACCATCGTGGCGGGCTCGGGAGCCGAGGCGCTCATCCTGGAGGCAAACCTCATCAAGGAGTACCGTCCGCGGTTCAACATTCAGTTGCGCGACGACAAGAGCTATCCGCACATCAAGGTTACCGTGGCCGAGCCCTTCCCGCGCGTCTTCGTAACCCGGCGGCTGCGCCAGGACGGATCGCGCTACTTCGGGCCCTATACTTCGGTGGGCCTGATGCGCCAGTCGCTCGAGGTCGTCAAGCGGCTCTACACGGTACGCTCCTGCCGGTACCGGCTGCCGAGGGAGGCTCCGGCGCGTCCCTGCCTGGACTACCACATCGGGCGCTGCCGGGCGCCGTGCGTGGGGTTGCAGAGCCGGAAGTCCTACCGCGAGATGATCGATGAGATACTGCGGGTGCTGGGGGGGGATACCGAGTCCGTGCGAACGCGCGTGGAGACGCGCATGAAGTCCGCCGCCGAGGCGCTGGACTTCGAGGCCGCCGCAAGGCACCGCAACGTGCTCCAGGGGCTGGATGCGCTGAGCCGCCACCAGCGGGCCTACCGCCTGGGAGGCGGCGACCAGGACGTGATTGGGCTGGCCCGGGACGGTGAGCTCGGCACCGCGGTGGTTCTGCGCATCCGGGGCGGGATTCTGCTTGGCCGGGAGACCCGGCGGCTCTCGGGCCTTTCCGACGAGGACGACGGCGCGCTTCTGAGCGCAGTGGCCTCCCGGTTCTACCTCGGCTCGGGACGGGAGGGGCAGGCCGAGCTTCCCGGGGAGGTGCTCGTTCCCGCCGAGTTCGAGGATCGCGCCCTGCTTGAGGGCATCCTCAGCCGCGCGGCCCGGCGCAAGGTGGTGTTCCACCGGCCTCAGAGGGGTGACAAGGTGCGGCTGATCGAGCTCGCTGCCGCCAATGCGCGCCACACCATGGAGGACCGGGTGACCGCGCTGGAGTACGCCGCAGACCGCGCCGACGAGGTGCTGTACGATCTGCAGAACCGGCTCGGGCTCAAGGTGGTTCCGCGGCTGATGGCCTGCTTCGACGTCTCCCACACCCAGGGGACGGATGTAGTTGCGAGCGTCGTGGTCTTCCGCAACGGCGAGCCCCGCAAGGCCGGGTATCGGCGCATGCGCATCCGGGGCGGCTGGGGCAACGACGACTACCGCTCCATGGGCGAAGCCGTCTCCCGTTACGCGAACAGGCTCGTCAAGGAGGAAGCCCCGGTGCCGGACCTCGTGCTGGTGGACGGCGGCAGGGGCCAGCTTTCGGCTGCGCGCGGGGCGCTCGGTTCGGCGGGACTGCGCGAGACGGCGGTGGCGTCGCTCGCGAAGCGCGAGGAGGAGGTGTTCCTGCCCGGCAGGCGCCGGCCGGTGCGCATGGGGCGCGCGGACCGGGCGCTCCATCTGCTGCAACGCATGCGCGACGAAGCCCACCGCTTCGCAGTATCCTACACCCGCAAGCTCAGACGCAGACGCACGCTCACGAGCGAACTCGAGCGGATTCCCGGGATTGGCGACAAGCGGCGGCAAGCTCTGCTGGCGCGCTTCGGGTCGGTGCGCGGCGTGCGTTCCGCGACCCGGGCCGACATCGCGAGGCTGCCCGGCTTCAGTGACGTGCTCGCGACGCGGGTGCTCACCTACCTGGGGAAGTGACCGTGTCCAGGCCAACGGAGGACCAGCCCGGAATGACCGTCCGCACCCGTTTCGCCCCCAGTCCCACAGGCCGCCTGCACGCGGGAAACGCGCGCGTGGCTGTCTTCAACTGGGCGTTCGCGCGCCACCACCGCGGAACCTTCATCCTGCGCGTGGAGGACACCGACGTCGAGCGCAACGTGGAGAACTCGCTCGAGACCATCCTGGAAGACCTGCGCTGGCTCGGGACCCTCTGGGACGAAGGTCCGGAGGTGGGCGGCGGCTTCGGCCCGTACCGGCAGAGCGAGCGGAAGCGCGGGTACGCCGAAGCCGCCCGACGCCTCGTGGAGGCGGGGCTGGCCTATCCCTGCTATTGCGGTGTCGAGGGCGCAGGAGAAGCGGGTTTCCGCTACCCGGGGACCTGTCGGACCCTGACCCGGGACGAGCGAGTCCGGCGCGAGCGCGAAGGGACCCGCCCGGTGACGCGCTTTCACGTCCCCGACGGCGAGATCGTGGTGCGCGACGAGGTCTACGGAACGGTCTCGTTCCCGCCGGCCGAGTTCGGCGATTTCGTAATCGTACGCGCGGACGGGCGCCCGACCTACAACTTCGCGGTCGTGGTGGATGACATCGCCATGCGCATCACGCACGTCATCCGCGGGGTGGGCCACCTGTCCAATACTCCCAGACAGGCAGTGCTCTTCGACGCGCTGGATGCCCCGCGGCCGGTCTTTGCCCACCTCCCGATGGTGCTGGGTGCGGACCGCCGCAAGCTTTCGAAGCGCGAGGGCGCGTCGTCGCTGGCCCTGTTGCGGGAGGCGGGATACCCGGCTTCCGCGGTCATGAACTACCTCTCACTGCTGGGATGGTCCGCGCCCGATGGGGAAGAGATCCTCACCCCCGTTGGACTGGTCCGGGAGGTGGGACTCGAGCGCATCGGTGCCAGCAACACCGTGTATGACCCGGCCAAGCTGCGCTGGGTGTCGGGGAGGCACATCGCCGGCATGCCGCTCACGGAGCTGGCTCGCGCGGTCGCGCCTTTCGTCGATCCGGCTCGCGTTTCGGTGGACCGCTACGAGCTGACCCGCGCCGTTGACGTAATACGAGGGCGCATGACCACCTTCGCGGAGATCAATGACCATCTCTCGCTGTTCCTGGTGGCCCGTGGGCCGGAGCTGGACCGCCTTCAGGCGGCTCTGCGGAACGACGCGGGCGCGGGCGCGGTGTTGCGCGCGGTGGCCGGCGGGCTCGCCGCCCTGCCCGAGTGGGAGGCTCGTGCCATCGGGCGGGCGATCCGCGCCGCGGGCAAAAAGGCGGGCGCGCGGGGCCCCGCGCTGTTCCACCCGGTCCGAAAGGCGGTGACCGGGCGGGAGAGCGGCCCCGACCTGGGACAGGTGCTGGCCGTCTACGGTCGCGACGAGACGCTGGAGCGCATCTCCGCCGCGCTTCCGGACGGGTTGGCGCAGGACTGAGGCCAGGGTCGCCACAGGCCCGTCCCGCGCGGTTCGCGAGGTGCGCCTCCGGGTTTGACGAGAGTCCCCGTTCATGTGATACTGTCAGGTTCTACGGGTGCGATTATCTGGTACTCGGAAATCCCGCGCGCAAGCGGGCGGTTCGGGCGCGCATCAATCGAGAGGAGGAAGCCGGATGAAGTTCCTGCGTGGTGTCGTGCTGGCGGCGAGTATGGTGATCGTGGCGGGCGCATGCGCCGCCGGTTCAGGGGGTGGCGGAGGCGACACGCCCATGCCACCGGGCATGGATGAAGGCGTTCCGCCGCGCGACAACATGTTTACGCGCACGGCCGCGCTGGCATTGTCCCAGGCCATGCAGAACGCCGACCCCGGGGAGCGCCAGTCGCGGTATGAGGAAGCGCTTCAGGCGGCCCTCGACGGCATCGCCAACGATCCCGGCAATCCTCAGTCGTTTCGCCAGGCCGGTGAAGCCTACGTGGGGCTGAACGACCTCGCCGGGGCCGACTCGATGTGGACCAGGGCCGAAGACCTCTACCCGCTCTATTCGTTCGACCTGGATCCCCTCCGCGAGCAGCAGTGGGTGAATCAGTACAACCTGGCGGTCAACCAGATCCAGGCGGGCGACATGGAAGGGGCGATTCCCCAGCTGGAGTCGGCGCACACGATCTACAACGGGCGCCCGGAGGCGATGCTCAATCTGGGCTCGCTTCATGCGCAGCTCGGCAACGATGGCGATGCGGTGGAGTGGTACAGGATCGCACTCGAACTGCTTCGGGGCCCCGAATTCGACGCGCAGCCGGAAGACGTCCAGGCGACATGGTCGGAGAACGAAGAGATCGCCGCCTTCAACCTGGCCCAGATCCTGGCGAACGCCGGCCGCAACGAGGAAGCCGAGGTGGCTTACCGCACCTATCTGGAGCGAAGCCCGGACAACGTCACCGCACTGAGCAACCTCGCCGTGGTCCTGATGTCCATGGACCGCAACGAGGAGGCCGCCGAGATCTACCAGGCGCTGCTGGCGCGCACCGACCTGGATGCGCGCGACTACTACGTCACCGGCATCGGCCTCTACAACGCCGAGAACTATTCGATGGCGGCGCAGGCCTTCGGCCGGTCGTACGAACTCATTCCCGAGAGCCGGGACGCGCTCTACAACTACGCACAAGCCCTCTACCTCGCCGGCGAGTTGGACGAACTTTACCCGGCGGCGGTATCGCTCGCGGAGATGGACCCGTACAACAACAACGTCTACCGGCTGCTGGCGCAGGGGCTGATGGCCCAGGGGGACACGGCGGAGGCGGCGCGGGTTCTGGAAGAGGAAATGGCGACCCTGGAGTTCGAGATCGACGGCACCATGCTGCAGCCGTTCGGCGGAGGCGGCGGGGTGGTGAGGGGCGAACTCGTCAACCACTCGCTGGCTGAAGGCGGCTCGGTCGACATCCGCGTTTTCTTCTTCGGCGTGGACGGGCTCGAAATCGGGACCCAGGACGTGTCGGTGCCGGTGCCGGCCGCGGAGATGCGGGAGGTGTTCGAGGTCGAGATGGATACCGACCAGGATGTGGTCGCTTATCGATACGAGGTCATTTCTCCGGAACCATAATCTCGCAGGGCCTGCCGGGGGCCCGGGCGACGGGGGGGGGGGCCCCCCGCCCCCCCCCCCCCCCCCCCCCCACCGCCGCCCCCAAAAAAAAAAAAAAAAAAACACACCACAAACAA
>VXNP01000084.1 GCA_009840525.1 Gammaproteobacteria bacterium | reverse complement strand
GGGGAGGGGTCGGTCGCGGGGGAGGGTTTTCCGTCCGTTGCTCCGGCGAGCCCGGCGGTGGTTGCGGCGTCAGCCGCTTGCGGCCCGGCCGCCGCTCCGGCGGGCTCGCCGGCCACTTCGGTCGCGGCGGTGGGCGCGGCCCCGCCTGCGGCCCCGTCGCCTGCCGGGTCGATCACGCCGACGATGGTTCCCACCTCCACCGTCTCTCCCTCCGGGACGGTGATCTCCACCAGCACTCCGCCGCTGGGAGACGGAATTTCCGCGTCGACCTTGTCGGTCGAGATCTCGAGAATGGGCTCGTCGACCTCGACGCGGTCTCCCACCGCCTTCAACCAGCGCGAGACCGTCCCCTCGGCGATCGACTCGCCCATCTGGGGCATCGGCACTTCAATGCGGGACACGACAGACACTCCGTTGCTTGCGGCAGGACGTTCGGGCTCTGGAGCCCGGCATCGGCAATACCCTGGACATCATCAATACCCCGTAAGATAGCGGCACGTGGTGACGATGTCCGACACCCGGGGCAGAAAGTAGTCTTCCAGCCCGCCCGCGTAGGGCACCGGTGAATCGATCGCGGTGACGCGCAGAATCGGCGCATCCAGCCACTCGAACGCCTGCTCGCTGACGCGCATGGCGATCTCGCCCGCGATCCCGCCGGTGCGGGTGTCCTCGTGCACGACGAGCAGCCGCCCGGTCTTCTTCACGCTCTCGGCGATCGCCGCGTCGTCCAGGGGAAGCAGGGTGCGCAGGTCCAGCACCTCGATCTCCACCCCGTCGTCCTTCTCCAGCACCGCGGCCGCTTCCAGGCTGGCGTGCACCATCGCGCCATAGGTGACGATGGTCGCGTCCCCGCCCTCGCGCGCGCGCCGCGCCTTGCCCAGCGGCACCACGTAGTCCTCCGCCGGCAGCACTTCCCGCAGATGGGGCGCCCGATAGAGGCTCTTGTGCTCTTCGAAGATGACCGGGTCGTCGTCACGGATGGCAGCCTTCATGAGCCCCTTGGCGTCGTAGGCGGTGCTCGGATAGACGATCTTGAGGCCGGGCGTGTGGAAGAAGGCCATTTCCACGTTCTGGGAATGGAAGGGGCCGCCCCGGTTGCCGCCGCCGACCGGGCCGCGCACCACGACCGGCACGCTCCCGCTGCCCCGGTAGCGCGAGGTTGCGAGGTAGTTGGTGATGACGTCGTAGGCCGGAGAGATGAAGTCCATGAACTGCATCTCCACCACCGGGCGAAGCCCCATGTGCGCCGCTCCCGCCGCGGCGCCGGTGAAGCCGGCCTCGGAGATCGGTGTGTCGATGACCCGTTCGGCGCCGAAGTGGTCGAGGAAGCCTCGCGTCACCTTGAAGGCGCCCCCGTAGACCCCGATATCCTCGCCCATCAGAAAAACCGAGGAGTCCCGCTCCATCTCCTCGAAGAGAGCTTCGCTGATGGCTTCGAGCAGCGTCACCGGCTTCCCGCGCAGGGTCTTGCCGAGATGCTCCGGCCTCGAGTTGCTGGTCATTGCCCGGCTTCCGGTCACGTTGTGGACGCCGGCGCGAGCCCGCGCGCCGGGGGCTCGAGGCGATACCACGGAGGAGTGCCCGGGTCGCCGCCGTAGACGCCCCCGAGCGCGCGTTCTTCAGCGGGAGACGACTCGCCCAGCGCCTGCTCGCACGCAGCCCTGACTTCGGATCGCGCGCCGCGCTCCACTTCGTCGAGGTCGGAGGCGCGGGCGATGCGCTCCCCGACGACCCGGGCCCGGCACCGGGCCACAGGGTCGGGTGAGTTTTCGTCCGGGTGACGTCCCTCACCTGTGCGGGCGGCGCGGTGGACGCGTCGCGAGGCCGGACAGCCACGGGCTTCCACCAGGGTGGTGCCCTTCCCCGACCGTGCCCGCTCGGCCGCCGCCAGTACCGCCCCATGGACGGCGAGCACGTCGCCACCGTCCACGGACGCACTCGCGACCCCGTACCCGGCCGCCTTCTGCCCGAAATCGCGCGCCCGCGTGTGGGCGCCAATTGAGGCCTCGGTTCCGGCCTGGACCACCACGATCAGGGGACAGCGCTGCGCGGCGGCGAAGTTGATGCCCTCGTGCCAGGCGCTGGTGGAGGTCTCGTCTTCGCCCGAGAAGACCAGTCCTACCCGGTCCTGACCGCGCAGGCGGAAGGCGAGGGTGATGCCCGCCATCACCTCCACCATGGTCCCGGGCAGCGCGGCCGGCCCCGCCAGCCCGCGCTCGAAGTCGGTGGGGCACATGCCGGGCTCCCGGCCGCGGCCCGGCGCGGAGTCGCGCGCAAGACGCTGGCGGAAGAACTCGAGCGGGGTCCCGCCGAACACGAAGAAGGCGCCCGGATTGTCGGGGGTGGGCGCGATCACGTCGCCGGTGCTGTCGTCCGCGGTACGCAGGGCGCGCGCGGCGCCTGCCGAGACGGCCTCGTATCCCAGACCGCAGCGGGTGGCCGCGGGAACCTGGCCCTGTTCGCGGAGGCTCTTCAGCCGCGTGGCGGCGGCCCGATGGAGGGCGAGCGCCCGGTAGAGGTCGACGGGATCATCGCGCCCGGCCACGGTCAGCGTCGAGCGGATCCGCGTCAGCTTCCGTTGGGCGGGGGGGGCGTCCCGTCCGGCTGCGGGTCGGGTGGCGGCTGTGTCTCGCCCGCGGCGGGTATCTCGACCGGGACGGCCTCGTCCGCGGGCGCGGCTTCCTCAAGTCCGGGAAGGACCGGCGTCGGCGCGACCTGCTGCTGGCTCTCGCGCAGAATGGAACTCGGCGCCGTGGCCCGCGACGACATGATGGACAGCACCAGGGCGAGCACCATGAAGAGCGTGCCGGTCGTCCAGGTGGTGCGCGTGAGCACCGAAGCGGCCTGACGGCCGGCGAGAATCCCCTCCGTCGGGCTGGCCCCTCCGCCCATGGCGGCCAGTCCGCCTCCCTTGCCTGCCTGGAGGAGGATGACGACCCCGAGGATCAGGCCATCCAGTACGAGTAGGAACAGAAGAAAGCCATACATGCGTCTATATCCGGCTATTTCGCCCGGTTCGAGGAATCGGCGTAAACCATCGTCCCGCCCCGCTCCACTGTCAAGCGGTTCCGGCCCCGGTTCACGGCCGCGCGGCTTCGGCGATGCGGGCGAAGGAGTCGGGGTCGAGGCTCGCTCCGCCCACCAGCACCCCGTCTATGTCTGGAGAGGCCAGCAGCATCTCGGCGTTCCCGGGATTCACGCTTCCCCCGTAGAGGATGCGCACCGTGGCGGCGCGCTCCGCGCCCCAGGCCTCCGCAAGGCGGCGCCTCAGGATCCCGTGCGCACCGGACGCGTCCGCCGGGGTCGCGGTTTCACCCGTGCCGATGGCCCATACCGGCTCGTAGGCGATCATCACGTCGACCTCGGGGGTGAGAACGGCAAGCGCGGCGTCGAGCTGGCGGACGATGACTTCTCCGGCCCGGCCGGCCCTTCGCTCCTCGAGGGTCTCGCCGACGCAGAGCACAGGGACCAGCCCTGCGTCGGCGGCGGCGCGTGCCCTGACGGCCGCGTCGCGGTCGCTCTCACCGAACAGGTGGCGGCGTTCGGAGTGTCCGGCCAGGGTGTGGGTGGCCCCGGCAGCTCGGGCCATGGGGGCGGAAAGCTCCCCCGTGAAGGCTCCGTGGGGCTGCGGATGGATGTTCTGCACACCCAACTGTACCCGGGGATGATCGGGGAGGGCGGCTTGCGCCGCGGCGAAGGAGATGGCGGCGGGAAAGATCAGGATGTCGGGCTGCGCCCCGGACCAGGAGGGGCGGAAGGCGCCGAAGAACCGGCGGGCTTCGTCCGGCGCGTGGTGCATCTTCCAGTTTCCGGCGATCACCGGCTTCCTCATGCGGCCTCCAGATTGGTTTGCGCGTCCGTGCCGTCCTTTGCGGGGGGATCTGCGCGGGGTTCCCTACGCGTCCGAGAGCGCCTCCACTCCCGGGAGAGGTTTGCCCGCCAGGAACGCCAGCGAGGCGCCCCCGCCGGTGGATACGTGGGAGAAGTCGTCGGCGAGCCCGGCGGCGCGCACGGCGGCCGCCGAGTCTCCTCCTCCGGCGATGGTCACCGCGCCGGCGGCAGTCGCTGCGGCCGCCGCTCGCGCGACGGCGACGGTGCCGCCGGCGAACTGAGACATCTCGCATACGCCCATCGGTCCGTTCCAGACGATGGTGCGGGCCCGCTCCAGCTCATCCCCGAACATGCGCCGGCTTGCGCTCCCGATGTCGCCGATGCGGTCGTCCGCTCCGACGTCGGCCCGGGGCGCCTCGCGGGTAGCTGCGTCCGGGGCGATGCGGGGCGCGACCACGCAGTCCACCGGCAACATCATGCGGTCGCCGGCGCGGTCCATCAGCCGGGCCGCGAGATCGACACCCTCCTCATCCACGAGGGATCGGCCGGTCTCGAGCCCCAACGCCCGGAAGAAGGTGTTGGCCATGGCACCCCCGACCAGCAGCCGGTCGGCCCGTGCGAGCATCTTCTCGATGACGGCGATCTTGTCCGACACCTTGGCTCCCCCCAGAACCGCCACGAAGGGGCGGCTGGGATCCTCCAGCGCATCGCCCAGAAAGCGGATTTCGCGTTCCAGAAGCAGTCCCGCCACCGCGTCCCCGCCCCTGGCCCGCATCGCCAGAGCGAGCCCCGCCGTGGAAGCGTGTGCGCGGTGCGCGGTCCCGAAGGCGTCGTTCACGAAGTGCCTTCCGAGGGCGGCGAAAGCGGCGGCCAGCTCAGGGTCGTTGCGCGTTTCGCCTGCGAGAAAGCGGGTGTTCTCGGCCACCAGGATCTCGCCGGGAGCGAGCGCGCGGGCGCTGGCCAGCGCCTCCGGCCCCGTCGTTTCGGGGCTGAAGCCAACGTCCACGCCGAGGAGTTCGCCCAGCCGCGCCGCGACCGGTCGGAGCGAGGCCTCGGGATGCGGTCGGCGGCCAGGACGGCCAAGGTGGGAGAGGAGGACGAGGCGGGCGCCCGTGGCGGTGAGGCGGCGGAGGGTCGGCAGGGTGCGCTCGATGCGGGTGTCGTCGGCGACCCTCCCGTCCCGCACGGGCACGTTGAAGTCCACGCGCACCACGATGCGGTCGCCCGCGCCCGCGGCGAGGTCGTTCAGGGTCTTCTTGCGCATCGCCGCCGGGTCGGCAGGCCGAGCGGGGAGCTAGACGGCCGCCGGAGACATCATGCGCTCGCCCACGAAGCCCACCAGGTCGACCACGCGGCTCGAGTAGCCGGCCTCGTTGTCGTACCACGAGAGCACCTTCACCAAGCGGTCGTCGATGACGTTGGTGCTGAGGGCGTCCACCACCGAACTGGCGGGATTGCCGATGTAGTCGACCGACACCAGCGGCTCGTCGGAGACGTCGAGGATGCCGTGCATGGAGCCGGTGGACGCATCCCTCATGGCCTGGTTGACCCCGGTGATGTCGGTGGCGTGCTCCACTTCGGCCACGATGTCCACCAGGGACACGTTCGGGGTGGGGACCCGCACCGCCATGCCGTCGATGCGCCCGTGCACATCCGGGATGACCAGGCCGGTGGCCCGGGCGGCTCCGGTGGTGGTGGGGATCATCGACACCGCGCCGGCGCGCGCCCGCCGCAGATCCTTGTGCGGCTGGTCCAGGAGCGCCTGGCCGTTGGTGTAGGAGTGGATGGTGGTGACGAGGCCGCGCCGGAAGCCGAAGCGGTCGTTCAGCACCTTGACCACCGGGGCCAGGCAGTTGGTGGTGCAACTGGCGTTGGAGATGATGTGGTGGCTGTCGGGGTCGTAGGCGTCGTGGTTGACGCCGAGCACCAGGGTGACGTCGACGTCCTTGCCGGGCGCGCTCACGATCACCTTGCCGGCGCCGGCGGCCAAGTGCCGGCCCGCGCCCTCGCGGTCACGGAAGAAGCCGGTCGACTCGACGACCACGTCCACCCCCAGCTCCCCCCACGGAAGGCTGCCCGGGTCGCGCTGGGCGAACACGCGGATCAGGCCGCCATCGACCACCAGCCCGTCGCTCGCGACTTCGACCGACCCAGGATACGCGCCGTGCACCGAGTCGTACTTGAGGAGATGGGCCAGGGTGCGCGTGTCCATCAGGTCGTTCACGGCGACGAGCTGGACATCGGAGGCGTCCTCCCTCGCGAGGGCGCGCAGCACGTTGCGGCCGATGCGGCCGAATCCGTTGATGGCGAGTCGAATCGACATGGATGGCGTTGTCTCCCGGGGCGTGTCTGATGCTTCCTTGGGAATCTGCCCGGACGCACCCCGCTGGCGGGTCAGAGTTCCAGGAACAACCTAACGGGGAAGCGCGCGCGCGAAGGTGACCAGGGCGACCCGGCCCACCCCGGCGCGCGCGAGCGTTTCGGCGGCCGCCCGGGCGGTGGCCCCGGTGGTGAGGACGTCGTCGACCAGGAGCACGTTGCCGCCGCCGTGCAGTCGGTCGACGCCGGATCGGAGAGAGAAGGCGTCGCGCACGTTGGCCATCCGCTGCTGGGGGTGCAGCGAGACCTGGGTGCGTTTCTGGCGGCGGCGCTCGAGCAGGTGGGCGAAGGTGAGTCCGGTGCGCCCGGCGAGCGCGCGCGCCAGCAGCTCCGCCTGGTCGTATCCCCGGCGGCGGCGGTGGGCGGCGGACGTGGGGACGTAGGTGACGACGTGCTCCTCCAGGTCGGCGAGCAGGGTCGCAAGGCGGCGCTCCATGAGCTCGGCCATCATGGGCGCGAGCTCGCGCCAGCCCTCGTACTTGAGGCCGTGCACGAGGACATCGGCGGGCGGGCGCAGGGCGACGGCGGCGCGGGCCAGGGAGAGCGCTTCGGGCCACTCCAGGCATTCCAGGCACGGTCGCCCGGGCCGGTCTCCGGTGCCCGCGGGATAGTCGCAGCGCGCGCAGCGCGGGGCCGGCGGTGCGCGCAGGCGGCCCCGGCAGGGCGCGCACACCAGGCCCCCGCCCGCGATGCGCGAACCGCAGGCGATGCAGGCGCAGGGGAGCAGGAAGTCCACGAGCGGGGCGAGCGCGCGGCGGACGGTCCGGCGACGGGTCCCGGCGGGCGGCGCCATCTTCATGCGCAGCGGGCCCGCTTGAGGGCCTCGCGCATGGCGGAGAGCGGCGCCTCGCGTCCCCACCAGAGCTCGAAGGCGGCCGCCCCCTGCCGGAGGAGCATCTCGCCTCCGTCCATGGCGGGAATGCCGCGCGCCCGGGCGGCATCGGCAAGGGGCGTCCCGGACGGAGCGTAGACCATGTCCATGACGGCCCCGACCCGCCCGAGGCGGTCGAGGTCGACCGCGAGCGGATCGTGCGCGCCCAACCCGAGGGACGTGGCGTTCAGGACCAGGTCGAAGGCCTGCCCTTCCAGCGTCCGCGCATCGGGGACCACGCGTACCCGCGCGTCCCCGACCTCCGTGGCCATGGCTTCGGCGCGGGAGAGCGTACGGTTGATGACCCATACCTCCGCGGCGTCTTCGTCGATGAGGGCGGCGACGGCGGCGCGTGCACCGCCCCCGGCGCCTGCCAGCAGTACGCGGGCGCCCCGGGCGGGCCCTCCGAGCAATGTGCGGACGGCGCGCCGCGCGCCCTTCACGTCGGTGTTGTCCCCGCAGATGCGCGCGCCCTCGCCCCAGAAGGTGTTGCACGCGCCCGTCCGCCCGACGGCGTCGGCCGCGTCGTCGAGCGCGGCCGCCGCGCGCCGCTTGTGCGGCACCGTCACGTTGCCGCCGCCGCCGGCGCGAGCCAGGGTGCGCATCACCGGGGCGACATCCTCATGCTGACAGGCGATCGCCACGTACCTGCCGTCGAGTCCGGCGGCGCGGAGCGCGGCCGTCTGGATCGCGGGCGAGAGCGAGTGCGCCACCGGGTTCCCCAGGATGGCGAAGACGCGCGTGCCGGCGGGAGGGGCCGGGATCGTCACGGCGTTCCGTCGGCGCTCACGGCAGTCCTCCCGGCTTCAGGGCGTCCCCCGGGCTCACTCGTCCGTTCCCGGTTCGAGACGGTCGAGGACCGCCTCGACCAGCCGTTCGAGTTGCGCGCAGGTGTCGCGGTAGTGGTCATCGCTTCCGCCGAAGGGGTCTCGGACACCACCCGATACGTCACCGGCGAACGCAGTGATCACCTCCGCGTAGCAGCGGCCCCGGCTGAGCGCCTCCACCGCCGCCAGGTGCGACGGAGACATCGCCAGCACCAGGTCGGCCCACTCCAGCTCGTCCTCGCCGAGCAGGCGCGCGGCGTGACGATCCAGTTCAAGGCCCCGGTCGCCCACGGCCGTGCACGCGCCGGCCGAGGCTGGCGAGCCCTCGTAGGCCATGGTTCCGGCGGATCGGACCAGGATGCCGCTCAGGCCGCGTTGGCGTGCGCGGGCGCGGGTGAGGACCTCCGCCATGGGGCTCCGGCAGGTGTTGCCGGTGCAGACGTAGAGGATTCGGATGTCCTTCGCCGCCGTGTCCGGCCGCACACCCCCCACCCCGGCGTCCCTATCCCCGGCGCCCGGTCGATGGCCGTCCACGTCAGCGGCCTCGCCCGCGGGGGGACAGATCTCCCGGAGTTCCGACGGGTCGAATGCGCCGGCGCGCAACACCACCGGGTCCCGTGCGGTGCAGTCGACGATGGTCGAGGCGGGTGCCGGCGGAAGCTCGCCGGCATCTACTACCCAGAGCCGCTCGCCGGCTTCGAGAGCGCGCGCGGCCTCCAACGCCTCCTTCCCGGAGCGCGCGGGAACGCCGCCGGGAGGGTTGGCGCTCGTGGAGGTGATCGGCGCGCCCACTTCGTCCAGGATCTGCCTCGCGACCGGGGCCGGGCTCATGCGGACCGCCACCCCGCCACTCCTGCCCCGAACCTGAGCCGGGAAGGAGCGTCCGGGGTCGGGAAGAACCAAGGTGAGCGGGCCGGGCCACAGGCGCTCGGCGAGCCTCAGCGCGCAGCGGCTCCAGACGAGCCCGGCGGCCGCTTGCGGATCGGGGAGGAGGAGCAGGAAGGGCTTCTCGGCATCTCGCCGCTTGAGCGCCGCCAGCGCGCGCAGGGGGCCGTCCTCCGCCAGCCCTCCCAGCCCGTACACCGTCTCGGTCGGATAGGCCAGCAGCCCTCCGGAGCGCAGGTGCCGGCCCACCTCGCGCAGCTCGCGCGCGGGGAGCAGGCCGTTCCGGCAGGCGATGATGCGCGGTGCGCTCACGCGCCCTCATCCGCCGCCTCGAGCAGGCGCTCTGCCAGGATCAGGTCCTCGGGACGGGTCACCTTGAGGTTGCGCGGCGATCCCTCCACCATCTCGACCTCCCCACCCAGGAGTTCCACCAGCGAGGCGTCGTCCGTGCCCTCGACCCCGTTCTCGCGCGCCCGCCGGTAGGCGCGTTCCAGAAGAGGACGCGGGAAAGCCTGCGGGGTCTGGGCGTGCCAGTAGCGGCCGCGCGGCGGGGTGCGGACCACCCGCCCGCTCGCGTCGACCTCCTTCAGCGTGTCCACCGCGGGCACGCCCGCGACCACGACCCGACCGGCCGAGGCCGCGTGCAGACAGCGCTCCACGAGGCCGCGCGCCACCAGGGGCCGGGCGCCGTCGTGCACCAGCACCACCTCCACGCCGGGCGGGAGGGCGGCCACCGCCGCAGCCACCGATTCGCCCCGGGTGGCTCCTCCCGCCACGACCCGCACGCGGGGGTCGGCGCCGGTCAGCCAGGCCGGGGGATGCGCGGC
>VXNP01000134.1 GCA_009840525.1 Gammaproteobacteria bacterium | reverse complement strand
CCTCCGCACCCTCATCCTCCTCCCCCTCGCCTTCACGTTGGCGGCCTGCGGCGGCGACGAGAACGGCCCAGTGGAGGTCGAACTCCAGGACCCCGCCCAGATCAGCTACGCCTCGTCCCTGGGCGTCGACCTCTCCGCGATGGATCTCCAGTCCTCGGGCCTCTACATCCTGGACCTTCAGGTAGGCGAGGGCGAACCCGCCGTCTCTGGCGATGTCATGGTCGTTCACTACGACGGCTGGCTCAACGACGGGACTCTCTTCGACTCCTCGCACACTCGCAACCAGCCGTTCGCCGTCCCGACCGGCGCCGGCAGGGTCATCGACGGATGGGAGGAAGGACTCCCGGGCATGAGGGTCGGCGGCGTGCGCCAACTCGTCATCCCCCCGCAACTGGCCTACGGCGCCCAGTCCCCGAGCCCCCTCATCCCCGCAGGCTCGGTGCTGATCTTCGAGGTCGAGCTGCTGGAGGTGAACCCGGGGTCGTAGGGACTACAACTTCGGCAGCGTAACCCCTTTCTGGTCCTGGTATTTGCCCTTCCGGTCCGCGTACGCCACGCGCGGCTCCCGGTCTCCCTGCAGGAAGAGCAGTTGGGCGATGCCCTCGTTGGCGTAGATCTTCGCGGGCAGCGGCGTCGTGTTCGAGATCTCGAGCGTGAGGTGGCCGCACCAGGTGGGCTCGAGCGGGGTCACGTTGACGATGATCCCGCAGCGCGCGTACGTCGACTTGCCCACGCACACCACCAGCGTGTCCCGCGGGATACGGAAGTACTCGACGGTCCGCCCCAGGGCGAAGGAGTTGGGCGGGATGATGCACGCATCCTCGGGGATGTCCACGAACGAACGGTCGTCGAAGCGCTTGGGATCGACGATCACGTTGTGGACGTTGGTGAACACCTTGAAGTCGGCGGCGACGCGGATGTCGTAGCCGTAGGACGACAGGCCGTACGAGATGCACCCGTCGCGCACCTGTCCGGCCTCGAACGGCTCGATCATCCCGTGCTCCTCCGCCATCTTCTGAATCCAGTGGTCGCTTCGGATGGGCATGCGGGGTCGGGGGAGATGGGGTCGAGGAAGATGTCCGCCGACCGCCGGCGCGCGGCCCGCGGCGGACGATGGCGACGCAACATAGGAAGACGGCTCCCGGATGCCAAACCGCGGCGCGGCGGCGCAACCGGGGACGCCGACCGGCGGCGGGCGCTCGGATGCAAGCCCGGGACAGGGGCCCCCCGAGTCGGCGCCGCATTGGATCGCCCGCCCGTGGTGCATTATTTTGGCGTCGATATGGTTTGCCGAATCGTAAACACCCGTTGAGGGACTTTCGGGAGAGGCCCGGGATGCGCGTGACTTCAAGCCTGCTGACGCTGCTCGTGGCGCTCGCCCTCGCCGGCGGCGCCGAACTCTCCGCCCAGGCCGGCTCCGGGCCCGACTCCGCCGACCCGGAGGCGATGGCGCTCGTGGACGCCTGGATCGAATCGGTCGGCGGCATGGAGGCCTACTCCGGGTTCCACAGCGCGCGCTACACCTTCACCACCGAGCTCTACGATCCCGAGACGGGCCGCATGCGCCGCGCCCGCCCGCGCTACGTGACCATCGCGCGCACCGACATGGGCGAGCTGGCGCGCATCGACCGCTGGGAGGGCAACGACTACATCGAGCAGGGCTGGGACGGGGTCGCCGACTGGGCGCTCCGCAACGGCGAGCCGCTCGAACCCGGCGACCGCGACCGCGACGAGGTGCGCTACGTCTCCGGCGACGTCAACTACTGGATGGCGCTCCCCTTCAAGCTGCGCGACCCCGGCGTGCACCTCGTCTACCAGGGGCGCGACGCCCAGGACCGCCACGACGTCATGGTCACCTTCGGCCAGGGGGTCGGGAGCGACGTCTGGCACTACTACTTCGAGGACGGGCGCACCTGGCCGGTCGAGGTCACCTACCAGACCGGGGGAACCGGCGGCGTCGACCACAACCGGTGGACGGATCTGCGCACCGACGAGGGCTACCCCTACGTCGGCGCCCGCGTCCACGTCAGGCAGGGCCGGGTGTGGAAGATCCTGCGCATGAGCGAAGTCGAGATCAATCCCGAAGACCTCGACATGGCGGTGTTCTCGCGCCCTTAGACGCGGCCAGCGAGCGTCCCGGTATCACATCCAGGCGCCCGCCCCACGAGACATCCCGCTCAAGACGCCGGTCCGGATGGCGCCTTCTTAGCTGAGCGCCCCCATCGTCGAACGCACGTGCTCGGCGCTGCCGTCGAGCATCGCCTGCTCCTCGTCGGAGAGCGTCAGTTCGACCACTTCCACCAGCCCGCCCCGTCCCAGCTTGCACGGCACCCCGAGGAAGATGCCCTCGTGGCCGTACTCGCCCTCGAGGTAGGCCGCGCACGGCAGGATGCGCCGCTTGTTCTTCACGATCGCCTCGGCCATCTGCACGGCGGCCGCCGAGGGCGCGTAATAGGCGCTCCCCGTCTTCAGGTATCCGACGATCTCGGCGCCTCCGTTGCGAGTGCGGTCGATGAGGGCGTCGATGCGCTCGCGCGGCAGCAGCTCCGTCAGCGGGATGCCGCTCACCGAGGTGTAGTTCACCAGCGGCACCATGGTGTCGCCGTGCCCGCCCAGCACCAGCGCCTGGATATCCTCCACGCTTACGTCCAGCTCGAGCGCCACGAACGAGCGGTAGCGGGCCGTGTCGAGCACCCCGGCCATGCCGATCACGCGCTCGCGTGGGAATCCCGTGGTGTCGAGCGCCACGTAGGCCATGACGTCGAGCGGATTCGAGACCATCATGATGATCGAGTCCGGCGCGACCCGCGCGATCTCCGACGACACCGAACTCACGATGCGCGCGTTGGTGTTCAACAGATCGTCGCGCGACATGCCCGGCTTGCGCGCGATGCCGGCGGTGACGATGAAGATGTCGGACCCGGCCGCGGGCTCGTAATCGTTCGCCCCCACGACGCGCGTGTCGAACCCCTCGATGGGCGCGCTCTCCCACTGGTCCAGCGCCTTGCCCTGGGGAATGCCGTCGATGATGTCGATGAGGACGACTTCCTCCGCCAGCTCCTTCTCCGCCAGCCGCTGGGCGCAGCTCTCGCCCACATGGCCCGCGCCAACCACGGTGATCTTTCGTGCGCTCATGGGATTCTCGGAATTCTCCTCAGGAAGGGGTTCGGCCAGGCATTCCGAACGAGAGGTTCGGGAAATGGCAGGGATGTTCGGGGAGTACGGTCGCGGCGCGGCGTGGCTCGCCCTGGATCGGTGGTGCGGCTCACGGACGCGGTTCGGCGGAGGCGGTGTCCCGGCGGGTCACTACCCGCCGGTCTGGCTCAGCGCGATCAGCCCGCCGGAGCCCTCGGTGCTGCCCTGCACCAGCCAGTGGCGCTCGGGCTTGATGCGCAGGGTCTCCTCGACGAGCGGGCGGACGTCGTCGCCGCGGCGCAGCGCGCTCCGCAGGTCGGTCTGGATCGAACCGAACAGGCACGGCCTGAGCTGGCCGTCCGCGGTGAGCCGCATGCGGTTGCAGCGGTCGCAGAAGTTGTGGCTCATGGGGGTGATGACCCCGATGGTGCCGGGCGCGCCGTCGAAGCGGTAGTAGGTCGCGGGGCCGTTGCCCAGCGGACCCTGCACGGGCCTGAGGTCGCCCAGTTGCCGCACCCGCTCGAGCGCTTCGTTGCACGAGATGAAGCTGTCGGCCGACAGGTCGGTGTTCGAGCCGGTGGGCATGATCTCGATGAAGCGGATGTGCCAGGGGCGCTCCCGGGTGATGGCCGCGAACTCGGCGATCTCGTCGTCGTTGGAGTCGCGCATCAGCACGACGTTGATCTTGATCGGCTCGAAGCCCACCGCCTCGGCCGCAGCCAGCCCGCGCAGCACCTTGTCGAGAGTGCCGGGACGCCGGGCGATGGTGTCGGCGCGGTCCGCGCGCAGCGAGTCGAGCGAGATGTTGACCCGGTCGACGCCCGCCGCCTTCAGCTCCTCGGCCTGGTCCTCGAGCAGCACCGCGTTGGTGGACAGGGCGATGTTCTCGATCCCGTCGATGGCGGAGAGCATCCGGATCAGCGAGGAGAGGTCGCGCCGCACCAGCGGCTCGCCCCCGGTGATGCGCAGCCGCTTGAGCCCCATCTTCGCCATCACCCGCACGACGCGCGCGATCTCCTCGTAGTCCAGGATCTCGTCGCGCTTGAGCCACGGCAGCCCCTCCACGGGCATGCAGTAGACGCAGCGCAGGTTGCACTTGTCGGTGACCGAGATGCGCAGGTACTCGATGCGGCGCCCGAAGGAGTCGACCATCGAGCGCGAGGCGGCGGCGTCCGGAAGACTCCGCACCTTCGAAGAAGCCGGCTTGGTTTCGGGCATCATCGGACGCTCCCTGGTCCGCGGCGGACGGTCACGGGTCGCCGGCGCCGGAGTGCGGGGCCGGACTTCCATCGGCAGGAGGAACCGTACCCCTCACCCACTCGGCGGCTCCCTCAACGTAAAACTCCTTTTTCCACACCGGAAGCCGCCGCTTGATCTCTTCCATCACGTAACGCGACGCGCCGTACGCCTCCGCACGGTGCGGGCTCGAGACCGCGACCACCACGCTCACCTCGCCGATCTCGAGCGCTCCCAGGCGGTGGGTGACCGCCAGGTTGGGGGTGGAGAAGCGCTCGCTCGCTTCCTCCGCGATGCGGCGCAGCACCTCGAGCGCCATCTCCTGGTAGCCCTCGTACTGCATTCCGGAGACCGAGCGTCCGTCGGCGTGGTTGCGCACCGTCCCCAGGAACAGGAGCACGGCGCCATCTTCGGACGAGCCCACGCGCGCCAGCAGACGCGCCGGGTCGAGCGGGTCGGCGGTGATCTCCGCGTAGGGCACGGCGGGCCTCTAGCCCCCGGCCACCGGCGGGATGAAGGCCACCTCGTCTCCGTCGCTGAGTTCCGTCTCCGGAGGCGCGTACTCGAGGTTGACCGCGACCGCCGGCCTGGCCGGAAGCACGCTGAACGACGGTCCCTGCTCGCGCAGGGTGTCGATGAGGTCGGCTACCGTGGCGCCCTCGGGGAGGTCCACCTCGGCCCCCGAGGCGCCGGTCAGCTCGCGATACGCGGCGAAGAAGCGCGCCTGGACCCGCACGGGAAGGTGCCCGGGCTCAGCCGCCCGTATCGTCCAGACGAACGACCTGGGAGCGGAGCAGCCTGGACGGCTTGAAGACGGGGACGGCGCGGGCGGGCACGCGCACGGGATCTCCCGTCCGGGGATTGCGCGCCATGCGTGCCTTGCGCCGGCGTACCTTGAAGGTGCCAAAGCCCCTGATCTCGATGTTCTCACCGCTCGCCACGGCCTGCTTGATGGCGTTCAGAAAGCCATCCACCACCAGAGCGCAGTCCTTCCTCGTAACCCCGGGTCCAATGGCGTCCGCCACCTGCTGGACGAGATCGGCTTTGGTCATGCGAAACCTGTGGGGAATCAGTCGCTGATTGCAAGGCGACATTCGCCGGGATCCGCGCCCCTTCTACGAAAATGTCGCACGATTTCGTGTTTTTGTCCTGCAACGAATCGGCCAGACCGACGCGCGAGCAAGGGTTAGGGTAGGAGCAATCCGGGGGAGCGTCAAGCGGTCGCCCCTCCGTTTAGCCGGCCGCCTCCATCAGCGAAACGAAGTCGTCGAACAGGTAGCGGCTGTCGTGAGGGCCGGGCGCAGCCTCGGGATGGTACTGTACGCAGAAGACCGGGAGGGAGCGGTGGGCCATCCCTTCCACGGTGCCGTCGTACAGGTTGAGGTGGGTGAGGCGCAAGTCCGGTGCTCCCGGGATCGCGTCCCCGTCTCCGCCCCGGACCGCGAAGCCGTGGTTCTGGGAGGTGATCTCCACCGTGCCCAGGTCCAGGTTGCGCACCGGGTGGTTGGCGCCGTGATGCCCGAAGGGCAGCTTGAAGGTCTCGGCGCCGAAGGCGCGCGCGATGAGCTGGTGTCCGAGGCAGATCCCGAAGACCGGCACGCCGTCGTGTGCGCAGCGGCGGATGGTCCCGATGGCCATCTCCACGGCGGCGGGATCGCCCGGACCGTTCGACACGAAGAGCCCGTCCGGCCGTTCCCGCGCGATCTCCTCGGCCGGCGTGTGCGCAGGGACGACGGTCACCTCGCACCCGCGCTCGGACAGGAGCCGCGGCGAGTTGGCCTTCACCCCCAGATCGTAGGCGAACACCCGGAAGCCCGTCGTGCCCGCCGGCTCCACCACGTAACGCTCCGGCGTCGAGACCCCGCCGGCCAGGTCGAGCCCTTCCATGCGCGGATGGGCGCGGATGCGCTCGAGCAGCGCCCTCTCGTCGGTGTCGGCGTCGGCGATGGCGGCCCGCATGGCCCCCGCCGCGCGGATGTGGCGGGTCACCGCACGCGTGTCCACCGACTGGATTCCGACCACGCCGTGCCGGATCAGGTAGTCCTCCAGCCCGGCGCTCGCCCGCCACGAACTGTGCGCGCGCGCGACCTCGCGCACCACGAAGCCGGCGGCCGCCGGACGCGCCGATTCCTGGTCGGCGTCGTTGACCCCGTAGTTGCCGATGAGCGGGTAGGTCATCGTCACCAACTGCCCCGTGTAGGAGGGGTCGGTGAGGATTTCCTGATAGCCTGTCATCGCCGTGTTGAAGACGACCTCGCCGAGGGCCTCGCCGCGCTTCCCCAGGAAGAACCCGTCGAAGCGCCGGCCATCTTCCAGGAGCAGGCAGGCTTCGGCGCGCTTCGTGGTCCGGATCAAGGGCGGCGGATGGGTGAGGGGGCGGCTGCGCGGCTCGCGCGGAGGTGCGTCGGCAGGAATCTAGGAAACAGCGGGCGGGCGTCCAAGAGCAGGACCACGGCGGGCATCCAGCGGGCCGCGGACCGCACGTCAGGGGAGCCGCGGACCGCACCACCCCGGGGGCGTTCCGTTAGATTGCGGACATGGTCCATATCCACGCCGACGAATCCTGCCTCGGGAACCAGTTCAAGGACCGGCAGCGGCCCGGGGGAGCCGCCGGACTGCTCGAGTTCTGGCGGGGCGACGCATGGGTTCGCAAGGATTTCTGGCTCTCCGAGGCCGACACGACCAACAACCGCATGGCGCTGATGAGCGCCATCGCCGGGCTTGGCGCAGTCCGGCGGCCCAGCAGAATCCGCTTCGTCTCCGACAGCCAGTACCTGGTGCGCGGCATGAACGAGTGGGTGCGCGGCTGGCGCGCCCGCGGATGGAAGCGCAAGCGGGGCGCGGTCGAGAACGTCGAACTCTGGCAACGGGCGCTCGGCCTGGCCGAATCGCACAAGGTGACCTGGGAGTGGGTCCGCGGCCACTCGGGGAATCCCAGAAACGAATACGTGCACGCGCTCGCGGTGCGCGCCGCGACCGAACAGTTCAACTCCGGGGGCGCCGTGGACTCGGGCTTCGAGGAGTGGCTGGAGGAGCAGCGCGAGACGAAGGAGCGCTACTTCGATTTCTTCGAGGGAGCGCCGCCCGAGGACTGACGGGCTCGCCGTTGAGCGGCGGGGGCCGCAACTCGGCTGGAGCGGCAGTTTCCGAGCGTCACCCGCGCGGGAGGGTTAAACGCGGGAAGGGGTTGGACGAGGAGGGTTAAACGAAGCGGCCCCCGGTTCGGCACACCGAACTCGGGGGCCCTCTTCTCGCTGCCGGCACCAGTTCCTTCGCTTGAATCCCGGCCGCGTGCGGCCGACCGGCCCTGGTCCCTTTTCCCCTCGCCGCGTAGCGTGCGGCTCAGGTGCCCCTTCGCTTTCGGGGCTACTAGCGGAGGACAGCGACCCCTCCGCCGGCTCACCGGGGCTCAAGTCCCGGCTCGCGCCCGCTGCTTCGGCGTCCCGCCTCAGCGAGCTTCCCTCTCCGAGCTGCTCTCCAAGGATGACCATCGCCATCGACTGTGAGCCTGCTACGCTCGAAGCGGACTACCATGATAGGGGTCCGTTTCGGCCGTGTCAAGGGGTATTCGGGACGAATTTCGGATGAATTCCCAAATCCGCTCTCGACCGCTCGCAGACCGTGTCGTGGCGAGGCGGAGTCCGTGTCTCGACGGGGCGGCGAGGCCTGGCCGGCGCCTCAGATGATCCCTTCCATCTCGCGCAGGAAGAGGCGTGCGTCGAGCCAGTAGTTGGGGTACGCGCGCCTGACATCCTCGAGCGAGTCCGTGGAAACGAGCACCACGTCGCGGCCCTCCTCCTCGAATGCGAGGTAATCCGCGGAAGCCTCCTCGAGCTCGTCTCTTTCGTAGGGGATGATGAGGGTCATCCCTTCGGCCGGCCTGCGCTCCAACAGGAAGTAGTAGGCGCCGATGCGCTTGAACGTCGACATGTTGCGGATGAGCTGCCCGTACTCGCGCATGCGCGCCACCACGTTCAGGCGCGTGGCGTACTCCCGCACCTCCCGGTGAAGGGTGGACTCGCTGGAGGGGGTGTCCGGGACCGTGGCGGACCCCTCCTTGAGGGCGAGCGCCGAACTGGCGAGCGCGAAGAAGCGGAGCCACTCCTGTTCGCCCTCGCTGAACTTGAGGGCGTGCTGCAGGAACGCTCCGGCGGTTTCCACGGCGGTCGCCCACGCGTGCTGCAGCCGCGAGCGCATCTGGACCTCGATGACGAGCCCGTTGAAGGCGTCGTCGCTCTGGTAGCGGTAGATGAGGTGCACACCGCGGTAGCCGGAGGGCTTGGGACGGTCGATGTAGTCGATGTTGCG
The DNA here is from genome assembly GCA_009840525.1 of Gammaproteobacteria bacterium. Lineage (GTDB taxonomy): Bacteria > Gemmatimonadota > Gemmatimonadetes > Longimicrobiales > Gaopeijiaceae > BD2-11. The sequence goes on along the minus strand of VXNP01000134.1, from coordinate 1,198 downwards.
GATGAGCTTGTGGCCCAGGTCCAGCGCTAGGTAGGCGTCGCGCAGTTTCCGCACCTGCTCGATGGTGTGGACCGCGGCCCTGCACCCGCCCAGGTCCTGCATCCGCGCGAGCTGCATGCGGGGGAAGCGGCGCAGCTTCGACAGCGTCGACGGCGTGGTCTTGAGCCTCTGGGAGACGACGGCGTCGCTCGCGATGTTCGTGGCCTCGGCGCGGAGACGGTCGTGCAGCTCGCTCAGCGGGAAGCCGTGCGCGGCCCTCCAGTTGTTGAGCACGCGCATGTCTTCGCGGAACTCGGGAGACGAGCGGTCCCGGTCGGCGGTGGCGAGCGCCTTGCCGGCGCGGTTGATGCGCCCGCGCGAGTATCGGGGAGGGGTCCGGTCCACGGGGTCAGCGCCTCAGGTGCGGGGCACGGGCGCTACCTCAGCTCCGCCGAGATCTCGCGCCGGTGCCGCGCGCCATCGGTAGCCTCTCGCCGGGGCCGTTGCGCCGGAGAGGCCGCGAACACTTCCGCGAACGCGGATACGACGGCGTCCTCGACCGCCGCCATCGGTACGGGACCGCCGTTGCATTCGGCGAGCGAGGTGACCTCGCGGCCGCGGATGCCGCAGGGGACGATGTTGGTGAAATAGCCGAGGTCGGGATCGACGTTCAGGGCGAACCCGTGCGAGGTGACCCAGCCCGAGGAGACGCGGATGCCGATGGCGGCGATCTTCCGTCCCCCGGTCCAGACGCCGGTGAGGCCCTCCGTCCGGGCGGCCGGCACTCCAAACGCCGCCAGCGCGCGGATGAGCACCTCCTCCAGCTCCCTCAGGTAGCGGTGCAGATCGCGGCGCTCCGGGCGGAGCCGGAGGATCGGGTAGCCGACCAGCTGTCCGGGTCCATGATAGGTCACGTCGCCTCCCCTGCCCGCCTCGAAGAGCTCGATGCCCCGCTCGCGCAATTGGGCGTCGCTGGCCAGGACGTGGTCGCGGTGGGCGCTCGACCCCAGCGTCACCACGTGCGGGTGCTCGAGCAGGAGGAGCTGGTCGGGGATCTCGCCGGCCGCGCGGCGGCGCACCAGGCCGGCCTGCAGGTCGAGAGCGCGCGCGTAGTCTACCAGCCCGAGGCGGGTGACCTCGAGGGTCGGCGGTTGCGGTTCAGGCGGGGGGACGGCGCGGCGGGTGGACGGAGGCGGCGCGGCGGGCCGGGCCGGCTCCG
>VXNP01000127.1 GCA_009840525.1 Gammaproteobacteria bacterium | reverse complement strand
GCGCGTGAGGTCGAGGCCATTCTGCGCACGCTCAACCCCGGCGCGGAGATTCACCAGGCGACACGTGGGCAGGTGCCCCTCGAGCGCGTGCTCGACACGGGCTTGTTCGACTACGACAAGGCGGAAGGCTCCGCTGGATGGATCCGCGAACTCGAGGGAGACCACACGCCCGAGACGGAGGAGTACGGGATCTCGAGCTTCACCTATCGGACTTCGGCACCGTTCGACGCGGAAAAGCTGTGGGCGTTCCTGAACGACGACGAGAACTGGCGCGGCGTGCTCCGGTCGAAGGGCTTCTTCTGGGTCGCCGCCGATCACAGGGTGGCATACGAGTGGGCGCAGGCCGGGGGTGTGAGCTCCGTCAACCCCATGGGCATGTGGTACGCCGCGATGCCGAGGGAGGACTGGGAGCACGCGGACGGAGAGCGACCGGACCAGCAGCCGAGTTGGCACCCCCGGTACGGCGATCGTCACCAGGCACTCGTCTTCATCGGTCAGCACGTGGACGAGGCGGCATTACGCGCGCGACTAGACGCATGCCTGCTCGACGACTCCCTTGCCGCCGCCGACACAGGCCTCTGGGCGGGACATCCCAACCCCTTTCCCGAGCTGCAGATGGTCGAGCAGATGGCCGGATGAACACTCCGGTTCCGGTCATGCTCCTGGCAGCCGCCGTCGGGGCGGCCGCCTGGGGGTGCGCCGAAGATCAGGGCGCCGATGGGGCCACCGTGGCCACCAAGGCGGCCTCGCGTGCCCCCGCCCAAATGGAGGTGAGGCACGCCGACCACTTCGAAGTGGAGTATTTCGAGGGCTTCAAGGTGGTCCGCACCCGGGGCGAGGTCGCTGCGTTCCAGAGCAATGAGGACGGGGAGCCGGTCGAGGATGTGGTGGTGCTCGTCCCACGCGGCCAGACCCCCGATCTGCCGGCGCACCTCTCCGGGGCGTACGCCGTCGAAACGCCGATTCGACGGTTCGCCTTGAACAACGACGACATCCTCGCACTCGTGACGGAGCTCGGGGTGCGGGACCAACTCGTTGGCGTGGGCGGCCTCTTCACCTACGACGACACGGTGAGGGCGAGGATCGGAAGGGGCGAGATCGGCCAGGTCCAGTACTCCTGGCATCTCCCTCCGGACATCGAGGTGCTCCTCGACCGGGGCCCGGACGTGACCTTCATGGCCATGGACTCACCCCACAACGTGCCGGCCCTGGGTCGGACGCGGGACCTCGGCCTTGTCACAGCGCCCGCCTTCGTGTGGGCCGAGCGTGACGCTCTCGCTCGAGCCGAGTGGATCAAGTTCTTCGCTGCCTTCTTCGACCTTGAGACGGAGGCAACGCGCATATTCGACGAGGTCGAGGCGCGCTTCCTGGAACTCGAGTCGCTGGCTAGTGACGCCACAGTCCGCCCCTCCGCGCTGTGGGGCTACCACGCCGGAGACGGACGGTGGTTCATGGCCGTAAACAACCTGGAGGCCCGGTTGTTGGCGAGCGCAGGGGTCGTCAACCCCCTCGCCGACCTGAACGCCCCGGTCCGCCGGGCGGGCGACGAGTTCAGCCACGAGCGTCTCCTTCTGGAGGGTGCCGAAGCCGAGCACTGGATCATCGGGGACATTCACGCAGCCGAACTGCCCCCAGCCGGCTTCCTGCAGGAGTTCGCGGCATGGCGCGACGGCCGACTCTATCACAACTACGCCCGCTCCAATTGGGACGTGAACGCCTACGACTGGTACGAGAGCGCCGTGGTTCGCGCGGATCTGGCGCTGGCCGACCTGGTGCACATCTTCCACCCCCAGCTCCTGCCCGACCACGAACTGGTGTACTTCGGGGTGTTCGAGAGGTAGGGAGAAACGCCGCCCGGAGCCGAAGCCCCGGACGGCGTTTCGAGTTCATAGCGACAGTGGAGGCGGCGGGAGTCGAACCCGCGTCCGCGAGTGGGTCCGGCGAAGCTTCTACGTGCGTAGATCGCTGTTGGGCTTCATCGGGTGAGCGGCCAGCGACCCGCCGGCTCCCCGACTAGCCATCGAATGTCTCGCCCGCGTCGCGACGGCATCGCCGCGGGCCAGCCCAACTTGTCGACGCCTCGGAGGCCTGCCTTGGGCGGGCGGGCCAGGAGACGGGCTGTGAGAAAACTCAGGCAGCCAGTGCCATGTGATTGTTGGCAATTGTGTTGATTCCGGGTTTTTTACGAGGCTTCCCGGACCTCGGCACGCTACCTCGCGTTCACCAAACACGTCGAAGCCGTTACGCCCCCGTACGGTCTGGTGCAGACGGCTCAGTGTCCGTTGCACGTCCTCCTTTGTTCTTGCGGTGGTCGCCGATCGCTCGCGTCCGCCGCGCTCAGGCGGCGCTCGCCAGCTCCCGTTCAAGATAGCACTTAAGCACTTCCCGTGTTTCCTCGAGGGTGGTCAGGCTGAAGAGCCGGGTGCGGAGCTGGCGCCCGTTGGGCAGCCCCTTCGTGTACCACCCCATGTGCTTGCGGAATTCGATGACCGCCTTCTTGTGATTCCGCTCGAAGTCCACCGCGTTTTGCGCGTGCTCGAGGCAGATGGCCAGCCGCTCGGCCGGGTCCGGAAGCGGGGGAAGGCGCTGGCCGTCGAGGGCGGCGCGGGCTCCCGCGAACACCCACGGGCTGCCGTGCGAGGCACGCGCGATCATCACCCCGGCGCACCCGGTCTCCTCCTGCATGCGGCGCGCGTCCTCGCCGGTCTTGATGTCGCCGTTGCCCACGACGGGGATGTCCAGCGCATCGACCAGGGCCGCGATCTCGTGCCAGCGCGCGTGCCCTGAATACATGTCCGCCCGGGTGCGCGGATGCAGCGTGACCACGGCAGCGCCCGCGTCCTGGCAGCGCAGGCCGATGGTGACCGGATCGCGCGTCTTCTCATCGAAGCCGCTCCGGATCTTGGTCGTGACCGGCAGCGGCGTCGCGCGCACCACCGCGCGCACGATGCGCTCGACCAGCCCCAGATCCCGCAGGCAGCCCGAACCGCCGTTGCGCTTCACCACCTTCTTGACCGGGCAGCCGAAATTGATGTCGACGAAGTCGGGCCGGTAGACGTCCGACACCAGCGCCGCAGCCTCCGCCATCCTCTCCGGGCGGGCGCCGAAGATCTGCACGCCGATGGGCCGCTCCTCCTCCTCGAAGCGCAGATACTCGCGCGTGCGCTCGTTCCCGTGGCAGATGCCCTCGGCGCTCACGAACTCGGTCACCACCACGTCCGCGCCGAAGCGTCGGCACAGTCGGCGGAAGGGAGACTCACTCACTCCGGCCTGGGGCGCGAGAAACAGGGGCACGTAGCCGCGGGGGGCTTCGGGAAGGTAGGGGAATCTCATGGATGCAAAGATATCACTTCGGCGTGACCTGTGTGCAAAGCGCGGCAGGGCCCGTGTGCAAACCGCGGCGCGACCCGTGCCCAAAGCACACGCGGCCCGTGCCCGAAGCGCGGCGTGACCCGTGCACACAGCGGCTTCAAGGACCTGCCGGGATGATCCCGCGCGCAGCTTGCGGAACGGGAAACCGACACAGATAATGACGCATTCCATCATGGATCGGTCGTGAAGCGATGGATGCTGGCATATCAGACGGGAAATGCGACAATTTCGATCATAGAAGCGACAAAAACGGGGAACCACATCACCACCGGAGAAACCATGCACTCTCGTCCACGCAGCACGACCACCCGCACCCTTCGAACCCGGATCGGTCGCATCGGGGCACTCGCCGGCCTGTCCGCGGCAGCCGTCCTGCTCGCTCCCGCGCCCGCCTTCGCGCAGGAGTCCGGAGCGGATATGAGCTACGTCCTCAACACCTTCTCGTTCCTGATCTGGGGCGCGCTCGTGATGTGGATGTGCGCCGGCTTCACGATGCTGGAATCCGGTACCGTGCGGTCCAAGAACGCATCGATGATCTGTCTCAAGAACATCGGCATCTACGCGATCGCCGGGCTCACCTACTACTTCGTCGGCTACGGCCTGATGTATGTCGACGTGAGCGGCTTCATCGGGTCGATCGACCTGTTCTACGGCCCGTCGGCGGACGAGATCGCGCTGCTCGGAGGCGACGAGAGCGCGCTGCCCGCCGTGGTCGAAAACGGCTACGCGGTCACGTCGGACTGGTTCTTCCAGATGGTCTTCGTGGCGACCACGGCCTCCATCGTATCCGGGGCGCTCGCGGAGCGGGTCAACATGTGGGCCTTCTTCGCCTTCACCGCGATACTGACGGCCTTCATCTACCCGGTCATCGGCTCCTGGCACTGGGGCGGTGGCTGGCTCGCCGAGAGGGGCTTCCAGGACTTCGCCGGGTCAACTCTGGTGCACTCCACCGGGGGCTGGGCCGCGCTGGCCGGCGCGCTGGTGGTAGGGCCGCGCTGGGGCAGGTTCCGCAAGGACGGCACCGTCAAGGTCATGTCGCCCTCCAACATCCCGGCAGTCACGCTGGGGGTGTTCATCCTCTGGCTGGGCTGGTTCGGCTTCAACGGCGGTTCGCAACTCGCCCTCGACGGCGCGGTCAACGCCCTGGCCATGAGCAACATCCTGGTGAACACCAACCTGGCGGCCGCCGCGGGCGTGGTCACGGCGCTCGCGGTCTCCCGGCCCATTCTCGGCCGGATCGACCTGTTCGCGGGGCTGAACGGCGCCCTCGCGGGCCTGGTCGCCATCACCGCAGGGCCCGACATCGTCGACGCCCGGTGGGCCGTCTTTATCGGCGCCGTCGGCGCGGTCGTGTGCACCCTGGGGCTCAAGTTCCTGGAGCAGCGCCGGATCGACGACGTGGTCGGGGCCGTCCCCGCGCACCTCTTCGCGGGCGTCTGGGGCACGCTGGCCACCTCGATCGCCGCCGGAGCCAACCTGGGCGTTCAGTTGCTCGGCGTCGTGAGCGTGGGGGCGTTCGTCTTCGGCGTCTCCTTCGTGGTGTGGACGGTCCTGGAGAAGACCATGGGCGTCCGCGTGTCGCGCACCGTCGAGGAGTTGGGGCAGGATGCCGCCGAGCTGGGGCTGGAAGCCTATCCCGAGTTCGTGCTGATGGTGGATCCGGACGAGGGTCAGGACTACCGCGATCCCTAGCCCACGTACGGCCAACAGGAGCACAACGGAACCTTGACTGCGTCCCGGCACGCATCCTTCGACCGCGCGTACCCTGACGTGTCCCAGCCCGGCGTGGCCGGGTCGGGGGGGTTCGCACACTACGAGGTCGACGCACGCTTCTACGACGAGATGTTCCGCGAAGACGGCACCCTGCGCGGCGTATCGCGGCGTCTGGGCACGGCGCTTTCGAGGGCGTCGCCGGAGGATCTGGCGCAGCTTCAGGAAGGCGTTGCGCGCCGCTTCATCCACGAGGGGATCACCTTTACGGTCATCGGGGCGGACGAGGCCTCGGAGCAGATCATCCCCATCGACTGCGTTCCCCGTCTGCTGACGGCCGACGAATGGGACCACATCGACCGGGGCCTCAGGCAGCGGCTGACCGCGCTCAACCTGTTCCTCAGGGACATCTACCACGAAGGCAGGTCGCTGCGCGACGGGATCGTGCCCCCCGACCTGGTGCTGGGATGTCCACAGTACCGGGTCGAGATGCGCGGCCTGCAGGTTCCCAACGACATCTACGTCTCGGTCTGCGGCACCGACGTGGTGCGAACCCATGCGGGCTTCGCCGTGCTCGAGGACAATCTGCGGGTCCCCTCCGGGGTCTCGTACATGCTGGCCTGCCGCGTCGCCATGAAACAGGCGTTTCCGCGGCTGTACCGGGCGCACAACGTGCGCGAGATCGCCCGCTATCCCGAACAGCTCTACGCCACCCTCGCATCGCTGGGATCGTGGGCGGGCACGCCCCGGGTGGCGGTGCTCTCCCCGGGCCGCTACAACTCCGCCTACTACGAGCACGCCTTCCTGGCCGGGGAGATGGGCGCCGACCTCGTGGAGGGGCGGGACCTGGTGGTGCACGACGGCATCGTATACGCGCGCACCGTCACGGGGCTCAGGCGCATAGACGTCATCTACCGGCGCGTGGACGACGACTTCCTGGACCCGGTCACCTTCCGCTCCGACTCGCTGCTGGGGGTCCCCGGCCTCTTCCACGCGTACCGGGCGGGCAACGTGGTGATCGCCAACGCCCCGGGCACCGGCGTCGCCGACGACAAGGCGATCTACGCCTACGTGCCGGATCTCATCCGCTACTTCCTCGACGAAGAGCCCATCCTGGCCAACGTCGAAACCCACCTGTGCCGCACGCGCGAGGGGCTCGCATACACCCTGGACAACCTCGACCGGCTGGTGGTCAAGGAGGTGGGCGGATCGGGCGGATACGGAATGCTCGTCGGACCCCATTCCACGGCCGCCGAGCGCGACAGGTACGCGGCGCGCCTGCGCAGCCACCCGGACAACTTCATCTCCCAGCCGGTGCTCGATCTGTCGAGGGCGATGTGCTTCGTGGAAGGCAATCTGGAACCGCGCCACGTGGATGTCCGCCCGTTCGTACTGCGGGGCCGCTCCGACACCTGGATCGCTCCCGGCGGCCTCTGCCGGGTGGCGCTCCGGAGGGGCGGGCTGGTGGTGAACTCCAGCCAGGGCGGGGGCTGCAAGGACCTCTGGGTTCTGCGTGACGGCCAGGTGCCCGACTGATGCTCGCCCGGGCCGCAGCCGACTTCTACTGGATGGGGCGCTACTTCGAGCGCGCCGAGCACACCGCCCGCCTGCTCCGGTATCAGCTTGCGCGCCTCGTCGACACTCCCGCCGGCGAGCTGGCGGTGGGCTGGAGAGTGATCTACCGTGCCCTCGGACAGTCGGCGCCCATCACCCCCACTGTCACCGACGAAGCCGAATCGTTCCTGCTCGCCGACGCCTATACGCTCGCCGCGAGCCTGGTCGAGGAGACCACCAACCCCGACTCCATCATCCGCTGCTGGACCACGGCGCGGGACAACGCCAAGCAGCTCCGGCCCTGGCTCCCGGTCCGGGTCTGGACCTGTCTCAACCAGGGCTTCTTCTGGCTTCGCGACTGCGACTTTCCCGCCGCCTGGGCAACCGGACCGGCGGGGCTTGCGGGCGAGGCGACCGACCGCCTGCGGCTGCTGGCGGGGGTGGTGGAGGCCCGGATGCCCCGCGACGACGCATGGCGCTTCCTCGAGCTCGGCCGATTCGTCGAACGTCTTCAGCACCAGGCGGCCCTGCTGGACGCCTGGGACCGGATCGGCCAGGCTCCCGGCGACGCGCCCTCGCTGTCCTGGGCGGGGCTCCTGCGGGTCTGCGCGGCCCATGAGTTCTACTGCCGCACCCACTCCATGGTGATCCGCCGGGGACCGGCGCTGGCGTTTCTGGCCCGCAACCCCGAGTTGCCCCAGTCGCTGTGCTTCGCGGTGCATCGCATCGAGAAGCTCCTTGCGGGCATCGACCCGAGGGGCGCGCGCTATCCGCTGGCGGCTCCCCACCGCATGGTGCTGCGCCTGTCCGCAACCGTGGAAACGGACCCGGCAAACCAGAACGACGCCGAAGGGGATGGAGGGTCGTTCGAGGCGCTGCTGAAGGACAGCAGGGCGTTGCACGGCATCACCGTGTCGACGTATTTCGACTACCCCGTGGAAGCCGGGCTGCCGTCGTGAGCGTGCGCTACCGCATCCGGCACGAGCTGGAGTTCCGCTACGACGCTCCGGTGCGCGGATCGGTCATGACCCTCTTCCTGTCTCCGGTTCGGGATCGCCGCCAGCAACTGCGCAGCTTCTCCATCGAAACCGACCCCGGCGGAGCCGTGTTCGAGTTCAGAGGGCCCTTCGGAAACCGCGGCCACTTCTTCGACCGGCCGGGCCACCACCGCGCACTCCGGATCGTCGCCCGCTCCCGCGTGGAAGTCTCGCCCCCCGAAGCGGTTCCCGGCGACCCGGGACCTGGCTCGTGGGAGGCGCTCGCGTCCGAGATCCGGGCGCCGGAGCTCTGGCTCATGCTGCAGCCGAGCCGCTTCGCGCAGCCGTCGTCCGCGGCCCTGGGACAATTCGTGTCGGCGCGCGGCATCGAGAAGAGAGACGATGTCATGGGGAGCATTCGCGCCCTGCTGGCGCGAATCTACGAGGCCTTCGAGTTCTCACCCGGCATCACCGCGGCCGACTCGCCCATCGAGCACATCCTGGAGACCGGCCGCGGCGTGTGTCAGGACTATGCCCACGTCATGATCTCCGTCCTTCGCGGCTGGGGAGTCCCCACCCGCTACGTGTCGGGCTATCTCGGGCCCCACGGCGATCTGACTTCAACCAACGAAAGCCATGCCTGGGTGGAATGCTGGTTGCCCGGGTCGGGATGGCGCGGTTTCGATCCCGCCAACAACTGCGACTGCGACGAGCGCCATGTGCGCGCCGCGGTTGGCAGGGACTACGCCGACGTACCCCCGGTGCGGGGCGTCTTTCGCGGATCCGCCAACTCAGCCCTCGCCGCGCGCGTGGAGGTGGTCCGGGACGGGCAGGACGGGATCGATCCGTGACGATATCGACCAGCGATCAACTGTCAATAAAGGGGGGAAGTATGTCTGCGACCCGTAGTGTACGCGTCCTGTTCTCCACGTTCACCATTGCCCTGGTTCTCTCGTTCGCAGGCCCGGTTCAGGGTCAGTCCGCCTCCATCGGCGCCGATGTCGTCAGCCGCTACGTCTGGCGCGGCACCGACTTCGGGGAGTCGATGTCCGTGCAGCCGGCGCTGACGCTCGGATTCGGAGGTCTGGAGGGCGGCGTCTGGGGCTCCACTTCCGTCTCCGCCTCCGGAGCCGGCGCCAACGAGGTCGACCTCTGGGCCACGTATACCGTCGCGGCCTCGAACGGCTCCTCGTTCTCGTTCGGGTTCACGGATTACTACTTCCCGGCCCCCGGGGCCGACGGCTTCTTCGTCAGCGATGCCCACATACTCGAGTTGTCGGCTTCCTTCACCGGGCCGGAGAGCTTCCCGATATCGCTTTTCGCAGGAAGGATGTCGCGCAACGACCCGGACAATTCCCTGTACCTGGAGGCCAGCGTTCCCGTGTCGGCCTTCGAGGATGTCGACATGAGCCTGACGGCGGGGATGGTGGCCGGAGAGAGCGCGTTCTACGGGACGGAAGGGACCGCGTTCGTCAATCTGGGCGTATCGGTCAGCAAGGATCTGGTCATCACCGACGACTTTGCGGTGCCGGTGACCGTCTCGTATATCCTCAACGCGAACCGCCCCGGCGACGACGACCACATGGGTCACGATCACGAGCACGACCACGACCACGGGCCGGATCCCGACCGCGCGTTTCTGGTCTTCGGATTCAGTTTGTCGCCATAGTTGGTCGGGGCCCCGTCCCTCCAACAGAGCACAAGGGGCCGGAACACCGGGACTCAGGTGGCCAACGGACATAGTGTAGCGGGCATCGTTCTCGCAGCCGGTTCTTCGACCCGGATGGGTCGGAACAAGCTTCTGCTTGAGGTAGCGGGCGAGACGCTGGTCCGGCGTGCGGTGCGGATCTCGAGGGAGGCCGGTCTGGACCCGGTGGTGGTGGTCACGGGGCACGCGCGCGAGCGGATCGAGCGCGAGATCGCGGACCTGGACTGTACGCCCGTCTTCAACGCCGACCACCGCGCGGGCATCCAGACCTCGGCGGCTTCGGGTGTGGCCGGGGTCGCGGGCGCGTGCGACGCCGCCGTGATCATGCTCGCGGACATGCCGTTCGTGACCGCCCGCATGCTGCGCACGCTGGTGGAGCGCTACACCGCGGAGGGGCCGCCGCTGGTGGTGTCCCGGTACGGCGGCGAGGTGAACGCCCCCCCGATGCTCTACGACCGGGTGCTCTTCCCCGAGGTGACCCGCATGCGCGCGGGGTGCGGCCGGGAGGTGGTGCGCCGCCACTACGACCGGGCGGTGCAGGTCGACTGGCCGGGCGCCCGGCTGCGCGACCTCGACCGCCCGGAGGACTACGCGGCCGTGATCGCCGAACTGGCCCGCGCCGAGGGGGGCGGGGGGGGGGTGGGCGCGGCGGGGGGGGGTTTTACACATAGGCCGCTGCCG
>VXNP01000090.1 GCA_009840525.1 Gammaproteobacteria bacterium | reverse complement strand
CATGATCTCCTTCACGCGCGACAGGTGGTTCCTGTATTCGGTGTTGCCAAGATTCTCTCCCCGTACCGTGATCACGTTCAGCCGCCCCCTGACCGTGATCCGGATTCCGGCGGAGAGATCGAAAATAGCATATCCATCGGTTGCGCTCTCAAAGGGGCCCGTCCGGTCCTGGCGTGCCGCAACTCGGGTCTCGGCCTCGACGAACCAGGCGCGCGGCGCATACCCGACCGCGAAACGTCCCTGCAGCGGTGGGATCAGCGGAAGCGGTTCGTCGGTTGCTTCAATCCTGCCGCGGACATACGATGCCACCGCTTCCACGGTCAGATCACCGACCACTGCCCATTCCAGCGCGCTCTCGAAGCCTGCGAGCACGGCGTCTTCCCCGTGGAACTGGAAGATGGGCAGCCGCACCCGGCTCAGCTCTCCCGTCTCGAGGGGGAAGACGTACCCCGAGATGGCGTTGCGGAACACCGTCATCTCGGCGTTGAGCCGGTCTCCCGTGAGGCGTACGAATGCGTCGACGCCGGCGCCGCGCTCGGTATCGAGCGACGGATTCCCCACTTCGAAGGCATAGGCCGCCAGGTGGGGCCCTTCCGAGAAGAGCTCGTTGACGCTCGGGGTACGAAAGGCCCGGGCGAAGGAGGCGCCCACCGTGAGGTGCCGCGTCAGCCTTGCAAGCGCCCCCAGCGATCCGGATGCCGCACCGAAGGATCGCGTACGGATGTGGCCGATATCGGAGGAGCGATCTTCCCGTTCGGGCTGTACGCGCGCCCAGTCGTAGCGAAGGCCGGCTTCCAGGCGTATCGGACTCAGATCGATTTCTTCCAGCGCGAATACCGCCAGGGAAGTGTGCGTCGAGTTCGGAGTGTACAGCGCGCCTCCGAACCCGAAGTCTTCCCAGGAAGCCCTCGCGCCCACTCCTCCCGAAGAGAACGCTCCCCAGTCCGCGTGGCGGGCCAGGAGTTCGGCGCTGACCGTCTGGCGCTCGAAGAGCGTTCCCAGGATGTCGGGGGGCTCGATCTCCTTGTGTCGATACCAGGTGTACCCTGCGTCGATCTCGATGGTCTCGAAGACGCCCTGGGGCCTGAGAAGGCTCCTGAGCCGGGTCGCGGTCCGCTCCATCTCGATGCGAACCCCGGCTTTGTGACCCCCGACGAATCCTCCGGGAATGCCGTAGTCGTTGCCGTAGTAGCGGAAGGTGGCGCCGGCGTGGCCCCAGTCGTCCACCCACGATGTTCCGGCCGAGAGCTCCCAGACATCGGTGCTGGTGTTCTGGAGCACTCCGACCGGGGTCTTCAGGTCGCCGCTGGTACGCCGCGCCACTTCCAGCCGCACGGGGATGTGGTCGGCCAGGCCGTACGTGGCGTTCAGGCTTCCGCCGGCCGCGTTGCTCACGCTCTGTCCCTGAAGGGTGAACGCGCCCGTGAAATGGTGGGGCACGGAGGAAGGCACGTCGTCACGCACGACGTTGATGATGCCCCCGAGGGCGTTGCTTCCGTAGAGGATGGCTCCCGGCCCGCGGATGACCTCGATCCGGCGCGCGGACGAAGGGTCGATGGCCGTGGCGTGGTCGGGACCGCTCGCAAACTCGTCGCCCACCCGCTCGCCATCCTCGAGCATGAGGATTCGGTCTCCGCTCAGGCCCCGGATCACCGGATGCGCGGATGCCGGACCCATGGTGCTCACCGCAAGTCCCGGCTCGGAGGACAGCGTCTCCGCCAGGGTTCCGGCCAGGCGGCGCTGCAAATCCTCTCCCGCGAATACGCTGGTTGGGCGCAACACCTCGTTGGCAGCGCGCGCCACGAGGGATCCGGTGACCACAACCGGCGGCAGAGAGATGGGATTGGCCTCCATCTCCACCACCACGAGCTCCGCGCTCGACGCATCCACTTCAAGCGAAATCGTGCGATAGCCCAGACGCTCGACCCTCACGGTGTATATGCGCGGACCCGGCACCGGGACGTGGAACGTGCCGTCACCATGCGAAACCGCCATCCCCGCCGCCGCATGGATGGACACCACGGCGCCGGCCAGAGGCTCGCTCGAGTCCGCGTCGCGTACAACGCCCTCGATCTCGCCCTCGTGCTCGACCTGTGCGGACGAACCGACGGCTCCAAGAGCCAATGCCAGAACTGCCGGAATGGCACCGGCCAGCAGCTTCAAAGTCATGGACAGCCTTGGTCGAGCCCCACCGGCGTGCCTTCGTTCCTGCGCCAGGCTGTGCGGTGTGTCTCGCCGAAATGCATCAGCGGTTAGCGCGAATTGCGGGAATGGCTGTTGCCGCGTAACGAGCGGATGATGTTTTCCGGGACAGCCAACCCTGTAGAGGGTCAGGCCGGCGGAGGCGCCCTCGGACCGCTGCCGCCGGGCGGAGTCGGGCGGTTTTGCCAGGCGGTCGCGGCCGGGGTGTCCAGGCTGGTTTCGATTACCAGCGGGAGGTCGGCCAGAATCAGCGGAGCAACCTCTGACGACAACGTGCGCGCCAACTGGCACAGCAGGTGGCTGTGCCCGGTGTCGCTGTGCTCGCTGTTCTCCCCTACAATGTGCACAACGGTGCTCAGCCCTCTGATTTCGAGCACCGCGTCCGCCGCCGGAAGACCAGCGAACAGAGCGAACTGAAATACCGAGAGGGAGAGGACGCCGAAGCGGCGAAGGTCCAGCAATCGAGGAGAAATCGACTTCACAGCTATGCCGGCTGGGTACATCCGGATGCCGCCGGAGGGCACTCCGATCTGATGCAGCAAGCTGCCTTCGGTGGCGCAAGGTGTCAAGGCGACAGCGCGCCGTTTGACCCCTGCCGACTTCCGGCGCACAATACCCGGATCCCCGGCTGCGGGGATGGTCAGGACGGAGTCATCTGAAAGGAGCGGACGAAATGAAACCGGCGAAGTGGATCCTCGGAATACTGGTGCTCACGTTGCTCCCGGCCATCCCGGCCGAATCGCAGGCCCGCCGCAACCTGACTCCCGAGCAGCAGGCCGACCGGCAGCGCCGCATGGAGGAAATGAGGACCGCTGCGCGGCCCATCGAGGGCATCAACTCGATCTGGATCGACGAGCTGACCTGGATGGAAGCGCGCGACGAGATCGCGTCCGGGAAGACGATCGGCATCATCGCGACCGGGGGCGTCGAGCAGAACGGCCCCTACATGGCGGGCGGCAAGCACAACTACGTGCTCGAGGCGATGTGCGACGCGATCGCGCGCGAGCTCGGCAACGCGCTGTGCGCGCCGGTGATGAAGTACGTGCCCGAGGGGGATCCGGAGAACATCCGCTATCCGGGCACCCTGAGCGTGCGCCAGGAGACGTTCCGCATGGTGCTCGAGGATGTGGCCAACAGCCTGAAGAGTCAGGGGTTCACGGATATCGTCTTCATCGGTGACAGCGGCGGAAATCAGAACGGCATGTCGGACACGGCCGAGAAACTCAACGAGTACTGGGGCGGCACCGCGCGGGCCCATTACATCGAGGAGTATTACCGGGAGGACATCTGGAGTTGCGAGTTCCTGGAGGAGGAACTCGGGATCTTCCAGAAGCCCGATATCTGTTCCGCCACGCGCGACATCTATCACGACGACGTGCACTATTCGTCGATCGTGGCCACCACGGATACGGAGCGCATCCGGGCGCGGCAGCGGATGGAGGCGGGGCTCTACTCGATCAACGAGGTGGAGCTGGGGCCGGTGGAGAGGACCATCGAGATCGGCGAGGCGTTGATCGCCTACCGCACCGAAATCACGGTGCGCGCGATCCGGGAGAGCATGGGGCGGTAACCCGGGCGCAAGCCTGCCGCGTCCGGCACGGGGTACGGTCGCCGGCCGGGGCTCCTATCCCAGCGTGGTCGCGAAGGTCGGCGCCCGGCGGTGCTGCGTGGCCTGCTCGAAGGCGTAGGCAATGCGGATGAGCACGGGCTCGCTCCACGCACGCCCAAAGAAGGAGATGCCCGCCGGCAGCCCCGACACGAACCCCATGGGCACGCTGATGTCGGGGTAGCCTGCGATCGCGGCTGGTCCCGCGCTGCTCCCGCCGTCCAGCCGGTCGCCCTTGATGTGGTCGGTGGTCCAGGGGAGGTCGCGGGTGGGGGCCACGATGGCGTTCAACTGGTGTTCGTTCATGAGCGCATCGATGCCTTCTTCTCGGTTGCCGCGCTGGATGGTGCGCACCGCGTTCAGGTAGACCTCGTCCGTGAGGGGTCCGCGCGCCTGTGACGCGATCATGCGCTGCTGGCCGAAGAAGGGCATCTCCAGTTCGGCGTTCTGTTCGTTGAACTCGACGATCTCCGCCAGGGTGCGCACCGGCGCGTCCGGTCCCAGCGTCGCCAGGTAGGCGTTCAGGTCCGTCTTGAACTCGTATTCGAGTACGATGAGCGGGAGTTCGTCTCTCCAGTTTGCCACGGGCAGGTTGGCGGGGTCCACGATCACCGCGCCCGCGTCGCGCATCGCCTGGATGGCGTCCTCGAAGAGCGCCATGACGCGCGGATCGAAGCCGGTGAAGGAGCGCGCCACGCCGATGCGCGCCCCCTGGAGGCCGGCGGAGTCGAGGAACTGGGTGTAGTCGGTGTGGAAGTTCCCGTCGCTGCGGGAGGTGGCTTCGTCGCGCGGGTCGACGCCCACGGCTCCGCCCAGGAGGATGGCCGCATCGCGCACGGTGCGGGTCATGGGCCCGGCGGTGTCCTGCGAGTGTGAGATGGGGATGATGCCGGAGCGGCTCCACAGGCCCACCGTGGGCTTGATGCCCACGATGCCGTTGCTGGAGGAGGGGCACATGATGGAGCCGCCGGTCTCGGTGCCGACGGTGAGGGCACACAGGTTGGCCGAGGCAGCCACACCGGAGCCGGAGCTGGAGCCGCAGGGGTTGCGGTTGAGGGCGTAGGGGTTCACGCACTGGCCCCCGCGCGCGCTCCAGCCGCTGGTGGCCCGCTCGCCCCGGAAGTAGGCCCACTCGCTCATGTTGGCCTTGCCCAGCAGGATGGCCCCGGCGGCACGCAGGCGCTCGGCAACGAAGGAGTCGCGCGGCGGGATGGAGCCCTCGAGCGCGAGCGACCCCGCCGTGGTGGTCATGCGGTCGTGGGTGTCGAGGTTGTCCTTGAGGGCGACCGGAATACCGTGCAGCGGTCCGCGCGGCCCGCCGGCGCGGCGCTCGGCGTCCAGCTCGTCGGCGATCTCGAGCGCGTCCGGGTTGATCTCGATCATCGAGCGAAGCTCGGGGCCCTGCCGGTCCATCGCCTCGATGCGCTCGATGTAGGCCTGCGTGATGGAGCGCGCCGTGTGTTCGCCCGACTCCATCATGCGCTGCAGATCATCGACCGTGACTTCGTCGAACTCGAAGGGCGGGATCTCGCCCGCTGCCTGTGCGCCGCCGGGCGAGTCGGAAGCGGGTGCGGAACACGCGGAGGTCATCGCCAGTCCCGCACCGCCTGCCGCGGTCGTGCCTATGAAAGTTCTTCGATCCATTCTCGCTCTCCTTACCTGTCGCCCCGCGATGGTCCTACCTGTTCCTGATCCTCTCCTCGATGAGGCGTGCGGTGCGCTCGGCGCGGGCATCGGAGATCTGGTGCGCGATCTCAAGCGACTTGCCCAGGTCGGCGATGGAGACGCCGTTGATGACCGCCTGGCCCGTCCGCACGCGCTCCGCCCAGCGCACCGAGGCCGGGTCGTCGAGCATCATGTTGAAGGTGATGCCGGGGCTGTCGTGCAGGCCGTCGCGCGGCATGTCGTCGGTGACGATCCCGAGGTCGCGCAGCACGTTCGGGGTGCCCGGCGGGGTGCGGTAGTACTCCGGGATGAAGTGCACGGCGGCCTCGTCGCCCCAGGCATCGTTCAGGGCATTGGCCACGTTGTCCATGCCGCGCTGGTTCCCGCCGCTGTCGCCGATGAGAACGATGTTCTCGAAGCCGTGCACCTTCAGGCTGTGCGCGACGTCGGTCAGCACCGCCTCGAAGGTCTCCTGGCGCAGGCTGATGGTGCCCGGGCTGGTCATGTGGCCGCTGGGCGGATCGATGTTGCCTTCCGGCACGGTCTCGATCACGGGGGCGCAGAGCGCGTTCCCGAGCTTCTTCGCGATAGCCGGGCAGTTGGCGCGCAGCACGTAGTTGTGCTTTCCGGTAACCAGCCAGGGGCCGTTGGGCTCGACGCCGCCGGTGGAGATGATGGCGGTGGTCTTGCCGTTGGCGAGGGCATCGCGGACGTCCATCCACGTCATCTCCTCGATCCAGGGCGTACTCACCTCGGGCAGCGGGTTGGGGGTGTCCACGCAGTTGTAGGCGTTGGCGCTGCAGTTCCCTCCGCCCATGGAGCGGGGATCGGGTTCGGGGCGCTGCGGCGGACCGCCACCACCCGCTGCCCGCATGGCCTCGAAGCGGGCGCGCATCGCGGACCTGTCGGGAGCGGGCAGGGTGCCCCGGTTGGCGATCGCGTTGCGGATGGCGCCCGCGGTATGCTCCGCGCGGAACTCCACGATCTCGCGGGCCCATTCCAGCGACTGCACGCGGTCCTCGATGGAGACGCCGTTGATGGTCGCCTTGCCCGCCGCGACCCGTTCGTCGAAGCGCACCGAGAACGGGTCGTCATAGAACATGTTGAGCGTGATGATCGGGTCGTCGTGGAGGCTATCGCTCTCGCCGTCCTCAAGCCCCCGGAAGGCCATGTAGCCGGTGACGGAGTTGTAGTCGTAGTACTCCTGCACGTGCGCCACGACGGCGGCGCCGGCGAACTGCTCGTTCAGCCGCTCGGCGACGGCGCGCTGGCCGCCCTGATTCCCGCCGCTGTCGCCGATGAAGATGATGTTGCGGAAGCCGTGCATCTTCAGGCTGTGGGCGACATCCGTCAGGAGTGCCTCGAAGGTCTCCTGCTGCAGGCTGAGGGTTCCGGGGCTGGTCATGTGCCCGCTGGGCGGGTCGATGCTGCCCTCGGGGACCAGCTTGATGACCGGAGCGCACAGGGCGTCGCCCAGCTCGCGGGCGATGGCGTCGCAGTTGGCGCGCAGCACGAAGTTGTGTTTGCCGGTGGCCAGCCAGGGACCGTTGGGCTCGACGCCGCCGGTGGGGATGATGGCAGTGGTCTTGCCGTCGGCGAGGGCGTCGCGGACGTCCATCCACGTCATCTCCTCGATCCAGACCGTGTTCGCTTCAGGCAGCGGGTTGGGCGTGGCCCGGCAGTTGTAGACGTTGGCGGCGCAATCGCCGCCCCCCATGCTGTTCGGGTCGCGCTCGGGGCGCTGCTGGGCCGTGGCGGCGGTCGAGGTGACGAGCAGGGCTCCGACGAGCAGGGCGGTCCTCATGATCCTTCCTCCTGGTTCCGATAGGTGCACGAGCCTGAACGAGCCGTGTGCACGGGCAGACGCACATCGTACTTCATGAATGGTTTCGGTGCGAGTCCCCCGCGTAAGCAGGGACAGGGGGCCATCCGGTAACGTTCGCGGCAGTCAACCGCTGTGAATCTCGGCTGCGGCGCGCAGTCCCGACTCGAGGGCGCCGTTCATCCATCCGCGGGCTCCGGAGATGTGCTCTCCGGCGAAATGGATTGGTCCTTCGGGTCTGGCGAGATCACCGGCGAGTTCACGGTCCTGCCCGGGCGTTGGCTCGGCCCAGGCGGCCCGGGACCAGCGGTCCCGCTGCCATGAGTGGGATGTCCCGCTGACGACCTGGCTGGAGGCTCCCGTGAGGAACGTTTCCCAATGGGAGAGCACGCGGGCGACGCGGGCAGTGTCGTCGAGGACATCCAGTTCTTCGGCGCGCGCGCCGCGCACGTAGGTGAGCAGCACGCCTTCGGGACCGGGAGCGTCCCATGAGGGATGCCAGAGTTCTTCCGGCCAGTCGGTCGTTCCCCAGCCGTTCAGTCCCTCTGCTTCCCAGAACCGCGTCCGGAAGCGGACGAAGACGCGGGTCGCGCTCTGGTAACTGAAGCCGCCGCCCATCGCCTCCGCCTTGGCAGACGAAAGCGCCGGCGAGAAGCGGATGCGCGACAGAAGCGGCACGGGCACGGTCACGAGCACACGGTCCGATTCCCACGATCGACCGCCCATGGACGTGGTGCGAACCTGGGTGCCGGCGGCGATGTCGGTCACCGGCGATCCCAGGACCACCCGCTCGCCCAGCGCTGCCCGAAGGGCGGCGGGGAGACGGTCGCTTCCGCCGCGGATCTTTACGTAGTCAGGGCGTTCGGAGAGAAAGGAGGGTGCTGGCACGAACTCGATATCTCCGCTTCGGACTTGAAGATAGAGCCCGCTGTCGGGGTAGAGGCGGTCGAGTTCCAATCCGAAGTGACGGGCGTATCCGAGCGTCAGATCGTGCTCCGGCGGAATGCGCGCGGCGCCCGCTTCGGCCGAGTGCCCGGACGCGAAAGGGGAGCGCAGCGTGAGCACCCGCCCGCCGACTCGGTCACGGGCTTCCAGCACGGTCACGTCGTGCCCGGCGCGGACGAGTTCGTAGGCGGCCGCCAGGCCGGATATGCCGGCGCCGACCACGACGACGCGCCGCGTCCGGGCAGCGGGAGTCAGCACTCCGGGAGATTCCTCCGGGCCGACGAGATCGCTGCAGGAAACCAGGCCGAGTCCCGCCAGCCCGCCTGCGCGAATAAGAAAGTCGCGTCGATTCATGCGTTGCATCCGCGCTCTATGCGCGTTCACTTCATGAGTTCCGCACCGTCCAGCCGTGTCTCGCACGCAGACTCCCGTCAGGAAGGACATCAGATGGACAGCTGTCACCTTCGTCCGCTCGCTCGGGAAGTTCTCCTGCCCCTCGCCTTCTTCGTCGTCTCGGCCCTCACCCCGCAGGGTGCGCTGGCGCAGGAGCCGTCCGATGCGCAAGAAAACGGCGACGCCCCCGAGAACGAGGATCTTCCCCTTCCCGTCGACCGGACCGTGTCCATCGACATGACCGAGGGGAGTTGGATCTCGCTGGACGTGAGTCCCGACGGGCAGACCATCGTCTTCGACTTCCTGGGCGATCTCTTCACCATCCCCATCGGGGGCGGCACCGCGACCCAGCTCACCTCCGGGATGGCCTTTGACGCCCAGCCTCGTTTCTCGCCTGACGGCACGCGCATCGTCTACACCTCGGACTACGACGGCGGCCAGAACGTCTGGATCATGTCGCTCGACGGCTCCGACACGGTGCAGGTGTCGCGCGGGGCATCGAATCGCACCGAATCGCCCGAGTGGATGCCCGACGGGGACTACGTCGTCGCGGCCATCGGCAACTTCCGGGGCGGGAATCTGCCGAAGCTGAAGATGTTCCACGTGGACGGGGGCGGTGGCATCGAGCTCGTCTCGGAGCCCGACAACATGAAGGTGACAGGGCCTGCGGTCTCGCCCGACGGCCGCCACATCTGGTACGCGCGCCGCACCGGCGACTGGCAATACAACGCGCAGTTCCCGCAGTACCAGCTCGAGGCCTACGACCGCGAGGACGGCGAGCGCTATCCGAAGTCGTCGCGCTACGGCTCTGCGGTGCGCCCCACGCTCTCGCCCGATGGCCGCTGGCTGGTGTTCGGAACCCGCCACGACGACCACACCGGGCTCCTGATCCGCGACTTGGAGAACAGCGAGGAGCGCTGGCTGGCGTATCCGGTGCAGCATGACGACCAGGAGTCGCGCGCGACGCTCGATGTCCTGCCGGGGATGTCCTTCACTCCCGATTCGCGCTACCTGGTGGTTTCCTACGGCGGCAGGATGTGGAAGCTGCCGGTCGAGGGAGGGGCCGCGGAGGAGATCCCGTTCCGGGTGCAGATGGAGTTGACTCTCGGGCCGCGGGTCGATTTCGACTACCCGATCGAGGACACGCCCACCTTCAGGGTGCGTCAGATTCGGGATGCAGCGCCGTCGCCCGACGGCGAAATGCTCGCCTTCACCGCGCTCGACCGGCTGTGGGTCTCCGATGCCGACGGCTCCAACCCGACACGAATCACCGAGGCCGACCGCTCCGAGCACTTCCCGGCCTGGTCCCCGGACGGGGAGTGGATCGCGTACTCGACCTGGGACGGAGAGGCCGGGCACATGTACAAGTCGCGGGCCGATGGCAGCGGGGATCCGGAGCGGCTGACCGCCGAGCCCGCAGCCTACTTCTTCCCCGCGTGGGGGCCGGGCAACCGCCTGGTTGCGCTAAGGGGGTTCATCCGCGCCTACGAGAGCCAGGGCGAGGCGGGCACTCCGGGGAACGAGATCGTTCAGGTGTCCACCGAACCCGACGACGATGACGGGGGTGCCGTGACCGTGATCGCGCCCAGCGATGGACGGCGCGATCTGCACTTCGTCGAAGGCGAGGACCGAATCTTCATGTTCCGCCCGCCCGACCTGCTGGTGTCGATCCGCTGGGACGGAAGCGACGAGAGGGAGCACGTGCAGGTGCGGGGCGCAACCCTCACCGGCGCGACCCAGGGTCTCGCGCCGACGACCGTGCAGATGGCGCCGCGCGGGGACCAGGCGCTTGTGGAATTGCAGCGCCAGATCTACAGCGTGACCGTCCCGCGCATCGGCATCACGCCCACCATCAACGTCACAAACCCGGACAACGCGGCCTTCCCGGCCCGGCAGCTGACCGACATCGGCGGCGAGTTTCCGGCCTGGAGCGGCGACGGCCGCTCGGTGCACTGGTCACTGGGCAACGCGCACTTCGTCTACGACCTGGATGCCGCCGAGGCCTTCGAGGACAGCGTGGCGGCCGCGGAGGAAGGGGAAGAAGCGGAAGAGGAGGCTGAGGCGGCGGAGGCTGAGGAACAGGAAGGCGAGGAGGTGGCGGAGAACGAAGAGGACGACGAGTACCGCGCCGCGGAGGTCCGGGTGCTCATCGAGGCGCCACGCGACATCCCCGAGGGCCTGGCGGTGCTCCGTGGCGGGCGCGCGATCACCATGAACGGCGACGAAGTCATCGAAAACGCCGACATCGTGGTTCGCAACAACCGGATCGAAGCGGTGGGCCGGAGCGGGTCGGTGATGGTTCCGGATGGCGCAACCATGATCGATGTCAGGGGGCGCACCATCGTGCCCGGCTTCGTGGACACGCATGCCCACCTGCGGGCGCGCGACGAACTGCACCGGACGGACGTGTGGCCCTATCTGGCCAACCTGGCCTACGGCGTGACCACCACCCGCGATCCCCAGACCGGCAACACGGAAGTCCTCTCATACGCGGACATGGTGCGCACCGGCTCGATACTCGGGCCGCGCGTCTACTCGACCGGGCCGGGCGTCTTCTGGCAGGACCAGATCGACACCGCCGAAGAGGCGCACGACGTCCTGAAGCGCTACTCCGACTATTTCGACACCAAGACCATCAAGATGTACGTGGCCGCCGCCCGCAAGGGCCGACAGCACATCATCATGGCGGCGCGCGAGCTGGGGCTCATGCCCACCACCGAGGGCTCGCTCAACATCCGCCAGAACCTGACCGAGACCCTCGACGGATATCCGGGACTGGAGCATTCCATTCCGATCTTCCCGGTATATGACGACTACGTGCGGCTGTTCGCCGAGACCGGCCGCGTGTACACGCCGACGCTTCTGGTGACGTACGGCGGCCCCTGGGCGGAGAACTACTTCTACAGCCGCGAGAACCCGCACGACGACGTCAAGCTGCGTCGCTTCACCCCCCACGACGAGATCGACAGCCGCACCCTGCGCCGCCCGCAGTGGTTCCACAGCGACCAGCACACCTTCTCGCGGCACGGCGAGTTCGTGAAGGACCTGGTCGCGGGTGGAGGCAAGGCGGGGGTCGGCAGCCACGGCCAGCTGCAGGGGCTCGGGTACCACTGGGAGCTGTGGGCCATGGCGGCGGCGGACATGGACGAGCACGACGCGCTGCGCATGGCCACCATCTTCGGCGCCGAGGCGATCGGGCTCGACCAGGACCTGGGCACCATCGAGGCGGGCAAGCTGGCGGACCTGGTCATCCTCGAGGCCAATCCGCTCGACGACCTGCGCAACACCAACGCCATCGACCGGGTGATGCTCAACGGCCGCCTGTACGACGCCGACACGCTGGACGAACTCTATCCGCGCGAGCGGCCGCTGGCGCCGCTCTGGTGGTGGGACGACGAGCCGAACGGGGTGCCGGGGGTAGGGCGCTAACTCTTCTCTAGCCAGCGCATGAGCGGGATCACCTTCCCGCTGGCACTGGACTCGATGAGGATGCCGAGACGCCGCAGCCGTGTCTCCTCCTTTTTCCCGCTCACCACCCAGCGCGCCACCTGCTTGCGGTACGACGGGCGCGCGTTGCGGAAGTAGTCCCAGGCTGCCGGATCGGCCCTGATCCGGTTCTCGTACTTCGGTGGCAGCTTGGTGATATCCGGTTCGTACGCAGCGCGATCCTTGCTCTTGTCGCGTCTCTCGTATGCGGCCAGCCCCGCTTCGGTCACGACTCCCTGCGCGAGCAACTGCTTCATGCGGCCCAGGTTGCGGGGGCTCCAATGGCTGCGGCGTCGCCGCGGGGTGAATCGGACCTTGTAGGCCTTGTCGTCGACGGTGCGCTTCAGGCCGTCGATCCAGCCGAAACAGAGGGCGGCATCAACGGATTCACCGACGGTGACGCTGGGGAGTTTGGTGGCCTTCTTGTAGTACCCGACCCACATCACGTCGACCGTGTCGTGGTTGGCCTCGAACCAGGCGCGCAGGTCCTCGGGGGTGGGAAAGAAGTGAGGAGTGGTGTCTTCCATGGGGATCTTCGAAGGGCGATTCGCTTCTAGATTTCGCCCCTGCGCGACGCCCACACCGCGTAGTGGCTCGTGCGGGCCGCGAGCGCCATGTAGGTGAGCGACGGGTTCTGGCATCCGGACGAGCTCATGGCCGCGCCGTCGATGACGAAGAGATTGGGCACGTCCCACGCCTGGTTGAAGCCGTTCAGCACCGAGGTGGCCGGATCGCGGCCCATGCGCGCGGTTCCCATCTCGTGGATGGCCAGCCCCGGGGGCGAGATGACCGGCTGGGGCCGGACGTCCCGGCCGCCGGCGGCTTCCAGCATTTCGGCGGCCTGCTCGACGGCCTCGCGCATCATCACGCGCTCGTTCTCGCTCCAGTCGCAGCGAATGCGCAGCGTGGGGATGCCCCACGCGTCGACCTGCTCCGGGTCGAGGGCCACGTGGTTCCGTTCCCGCGGAAGACATTCGCCGAAGGCGTGCAGCCGGAACTGCCACGGTCCCGGGCGCATGAGCTCGCGCTTGAAGTCGGCTCCGAAGCCCGGCATGGAGACCCCGCGTCCCCATCCCAGCCGCTCCGCGGCGCCCTGGAACCCGTAGCCGCGCACGAAATCGGAGGACGGCTCGGTGACGTTGGCGAAGCGGGCGATGTAGATGCCGTTGGGACGGCGCCCGCGCGTGGTCCGGTCCTCCCAGCCGTCGAAGGTGGCCACCGAATCGTCGCACATGGCGTGGTCCATGAGGTACTTGCCGAGCACGCCGCTCGAGTTGGCCAGGCCGTCGGGGAAGTCGGACGACATCGAGTTGAGCAGGATGCGTGTCGATTCAAGGGCCGAAGCCCCGAGGAAGACGGTGCGCGCGTGGAACTCAAGCTCTTCGTGGCTCTCGCGGTCGATGACACGCACGCCGGTTACGCGCCCGCGCTGCGGATCCCAGATGACGCTGGGCACAACGCTGTTGGCGCGGAGGGTCAGGCGGCCGGTCGCCTCCGCCGCGGGCAGGGTCGCGTTGATGGAGCTGAAGTAGCTGCGGGTGCGGCAGCCGCGATGGCAGGGGCCGCAGTAGTGGCAGGCGCGGCGGCCCTTGTGGTCGCGTGTGAGCACCGCGGTACGCCCGATGGTCATGCGCCGGGTGCCGCCGAACGCGCTC
The DNA here is from genome assembly GCA_009840525.1 of Gammaproteobacteria bacterium. Lineage (GTDB taxonomy): Bacteria > Gemmatimonadota > Gemmatimonadetes > Longimicrobiales > Gaopeijiaceae > BD2-11. The sequence continues at coordinate 49,370 of VXNP01000090.1, read as the reverse complement.
TCGATCGAGTCGCGCATGTGCTCTTCGACACACGACATCGGCATGGGCGGAAGGAAGACACCGTCAGGCACCTGCGGCAGCCCCTCGGCCTGTCCGCTGATGCCCACGAAGGCCTCGACGTGGTCGTACCAGGGGGCGATGTCGGCGTAGCGGATGGGCCAGTCGATGCCGTGGCCGTCGCGGGCGTTGGCCTCGAAGTCGAGGTCGCTCAGCCGGTAGCACTGGCGCGCCCACATGATCGAGCGGCCTCCCACCTGGCGTCCGCGGATCCAGAGGAAGGGCTCTTCCGAGTCGCTCGTGTAGGGATGCTCGTTGTCGTTGACGAAGAACTTGCGCGCCACTTCGTCGCACGCGTAGCACTGGCTCTGGATGGGCTGGTCGGCGGCCAGGGCCTTGCGGTCGTTCCAACCCCGGTAGGGCATTTCCGACGGGCGGGTGTGCTCGGCGTAGTCCCGTTCGGGCACGATCATCGGGCCGGCTTCGAGGACGAGGACGGACGCGCCCAGTTCGGTGAGCTCCTTGGCCGCCCATCCGCCGGACATCCCCGAGCCGACGACGATGGCGTCGTATTCCTGGCGCCGGCGGCGGATGTTCATGGGTGCGCGCCGTGCGCAGGCGCCGCGGTCGGCGAGGAGCCCCGCGTGTCCGCACCGGGAGACCGGCCGGCTTCCGCGTCGGTCAGCGGGGCGCACCCCTCGAAGGCCGGGAAGGTGATGCGGTAGCCGATGGCCTCCAGGCCGACCTCCGAGGTGAAGTATGCGGTCAGGGTGAACCGCTTCACGTCGTGGAAGAAGTGCTGCGTCTCGTCCGTATCGGCGTCGTCGCGGAGGCGGGTCAGCTCGGCGTCGAGGTTGCCCACCAGGGCGGCCTGCTGGGCCCTGGTGCAGTCGGCGAAGTCGGCGCCGAATCGGTCGCGGGCTGCCGGATCCACCGTGTCGAGGCCGGCGAGGAAGCGGTCGCGGTCGTCGTCGTCCAGCCAACCGTCCACCAGTGCAGCCACGAATTCCGTCACCCCGGCTTCCGATGCACCCGGGGTGTCGGTCACGGGGATGATCGCCTCGGCCATGGCGGCCATGACGCGCGCGCGGGGCGGGGTGAGGAGGCTCGCGGCCACTTGTGGCCCCGTCGGGCCCCCTCCCGCAGGTGTCCCGGCCGAGGCGCGCACCCGGTCGGCCCAGGCGACCAGCTCCGCAAAGGCCCCTTCCGGCGCGAGCAGGGGACCGCCCACGATCCCGCCCAGCACGCCGATGGCCCGCCTTCGCTTCATGGGTTACCGTTTCCGCCGCCTGACGCGGCCGTGTCGGGACGAGGTTTCTCCGAACTAATGGAGGCTTTGGAACGATGCCCAACCTTACACGTCGCGAAGTCCTGAAAGCAACCGGCGCCGCGTCGCTGGGGCTGATGGTTCCGGGGGCCGCGAGGGCAAGTGCGCGACCGGGCGATCAGTTGCGCACGGACGGAGGGGTGCCTGGGCAGGAGGGACCGATGCAGGCAGGTGGCGTGGTTCCCCAGACCGGCATCGCCCAGTCCGTGGCCCGCTGGTGCTTCGAGGACATCCCCCTGCAGCCCTTCTGCGCGGCGGTCGCGGAGATGGGGCTGCCCGCCATCGACCTCCTGCTTGTGGACGAATGGGCAGTCGCGCACGACCACGGCCTGGTGGTCTCGTGCGGCGATGTCGGCGCCGGCACGATCGAGGACGGACTCAACGAGCCACGCAATCACAGCACCATCATCCGCGCTTTCGAGCAGCACATACCGCGCGCCGCGCGCGAGGGCGTACCCAACGTGATCTGCTTCTTCGGCAACCGCCGCGGCATGCCCGATGCGCCGGCCATCGAGAACTCGATCCGCTGCCTCCGGGAATGCGCGCCCATCGCCGAAGCCGAAGGGGTCACGATCCTGGTCGAAGCGCTCAACTCCAAGTCGGGCGGCCATGTGGACTACATCGGCGACCACATGTCCTACGCCCTCGAAGTCATCCGCGCCGTCGACTCCCCCCGGGTGCGCATCCTCTACGACATCTACCACATGCAGATCATGGAAGGCGACATCATCCGCACCCTCACCGACGCCCGCGACTGGATCGGCCACTACCACACCGGCGGCGTCCCTGGGCGCGCGGAGATCGACGAGTCTCAGGAACTCAACTATCCGGCCATCGTGCGCGCGATCCGGGACACGGGCTTCATCGGCTACATGGCCCACGAGTTCATCCCCAGGAGCGGCGACCCCTTGCGCTCGCTGAGAGAGGCCGTGGAGATGTGCGCGCGGGCATGAACGGAACGAGAACGTAGCAGCTGGCGTCGGGCTCGGGGCAGATAAGCGGTCGTAGTATCTGCCAAATAACGTGTCAGATTACGAGATGACCTTTTGTATCTCGTTGTAATATATTATCTTGATCTGTCACAGAACGTGTCAGACAAGGTGCAAAACAATGGATTGGTCCCGGTTCGGCTTCGAGTACCGTCTCGATCTCGCGGGCTTTCTGCCCCTGCTCATCCGCATTGAAGGGCGCAAGGAGGCAGCAATGAACCTGTACCTTCCCTCGGAGTGGAAGGAAGGACTCGACCTCCCGGGCCGCATCAGAACGATCCATGGATCGACTGCCCTGGAGGGTAACCCTCTCTCGGAGACCCAGGTCGGCCAATTCCTTGAGGGCAGGATCGGGCTAGATCCCCTGAGCAGGGACATGCGGCAGATTCAGAACGCCGATGCGGCCCAGGAGTGGGTCAAGCGCCGGTTCGGGCCTGGGAAAGCACCGATCAGGCTTGAGGACATTCTGCAGATGCACGAGTTGATGACGAGGCTATCCGACGAGACCAACAACGTTCCGGGCCACCTGCGCACGCACGACGTTCAGGTCGGCACTCTGGAGATGGGGGGTGTCCATGTGGGGGCACCCTACGAAGATCTTCCCTCGCTCATGACAGATTTCGTGTACTTCGTGAACTCGGCCCAACTCAAGCGCGAACACCCTGTGGTCAGGGCCCTGCTCGCCCACTTCTTCCTCGTCACGATCCACCCGTTCGGGGATGGAAACGGTCGGGTCTCTCGTCTCGTCGAAGCGGCCATCCTCTATGAGGGAGGCTACAACATCCACGGGTTCTACGGGCTCTCGAACTACTTCTACCGAAACGGGGACGATTACAAGAAGCGGCTGCAGGAATGCCGCCGAGTCCAGCCGTTCGACATGGTGCCCTTCGTAGTCTTCGGGCTGCATGGCTTCGAGGACGAGTTGGAAGGGATCAACAACTTCATCAAGACGAAGATGAACCGCCTGGTGTACCGCGATACGATCACCAACGCGCTCGGTCAGCGAGTGAGCAAGCGCCGTCACTTGCTCAATGCCCGGGAGTACCAGCTTCTTCGTTTCCTTCTTGAAGAAACCGAGCCGCAAGATCCGTTCTCCGAGGTTCCGTCTGAACGCATTCGTCTGGATGACCTGGTGAACTCGCCGTACGTGAGAAGCACCTATCGCGACGTAACCAACCGGACGTTCCGGCGGGAACTTACGCGGTTGGCTGAATTGGGGTTTATCGTGTTCGATCATCTGCCCGAGTCGGGCGAGTACACCGTCCAGATCGACTTCGGAGCGATCGAGAGGGACTTCGGATATGAGCCTGCACGTGAGTAGATAGCCCCATGGCCATCGACCACTTGGGCAAGGAGAACAGCATGGCCAAGTACATGTTTCGAACCAGCTACACGCGATCCGGCCTGAAGGGGCTGCTCGCCGAGGGGGGCAGCGGCCGTGAAGCTGCCCTGCGTCAGACCGTCGAGAGCGTGGGCGGAAGTCTGGAGGGGTTCTACTACGCCTTCGGCGACACGGACCTCATTCTGATCGTCGACCTTCCCGACGAGGCTGCAGCGACGGCGCTCTCGCTCAACATCGCCGCCGCGGGTGCGCTCACGGTGTCCGTGACCGTTCTGCTAACCCCGGAGACCGTAGACAAAGCGGTAGGCAAGTCCGTGTCGTACCGGTTGCCGGGGGCCTGAGGTTGCGGAAAGCAGGCGCCGTGGCCCGCTAGTACATCCGCTCGCTCCGGAAGACGTTGCGCATGTCGCCCAGGCGACCGTCCAGGTAGCAGCGAAGGTTGTATCGGAAGATGTCGGTGATCTTCCGGTTCTCGCTTGCGGCGTTCGCCGAGGAGTGGGGGCTGACGATCACGTTGGGCATGTCCCAGAAGGGGCTTTCGGGAGGGAGTGGCTCGTCCGCGAACACGTCGAGGCCCGCGAGCGCGATGCGTCCGTCGCGCAGGGCCTCGAGGAGGGCGGGTTCGTCGACTACGCCACCCCTCGCGACGTTGACCAGGACGGCGCCAGGCTTGAGGGCCCTCAACGCGGAGGCGTCGATGAGCCTGTCCGTCTCCGGCGTGTGGGGGACGCTGAGGACCAGCGCGTCGGCTTCCGCGAGCATTTCGTGCATGGCGTCGTTGGGATGGAGCGCGTCCACGCCAAGCTCCGCGGCAGAACGACGCGATCCCGGGCTGGCCAGCGCCACGACCCTCATCCCGAAGCTTCGGCCGACCCGCGCCACCTGGCGGCCGACTTCCCCCGCCCCGATAATCGCGAGCGTCCTTCCCTCCAGCTCCTCTCCGCAGAAACGCTCCCACACGTGCCGGCGCTGAAGGTCGGCGAGATGCGCGAACTTGCGCACGTGCGCGAGCAGGATCAGGAAGACGAACTCGGCCAGCGGGCCGCCGTGCACGCCGCGCGCGGTAGTGATGAGCAGGTCCGAGTTTAGGAGCCCCAAAGCTTCGACCGTGCGGCCAACCCCTGAACTGGTGCCCTGGATCCAGCGCACGTTGGGGGCGTATGCGAGCCCCCCGCTGCCGTCCGGATTGCGTGGCGGGAAGTCCCAGAGGATGTCGGCCCGCCCCAGGTGCGCTCGCCAGCGCGCCTGCTGTTCGGGTGTGCGGCGGAAGTCGGCCGGACCGGTGTGGTCGGCCTCGTAGCGTTTTGGGGGAAGAACATCCGGGTCGTGGACGACTTCGAGCCGCTCGCGGTCGACGGCTCGGATGCGGTCCACCTGCTCGGGCTCGAGTGGGCTGGCGATGAAGATGTTGAGGCGGTTCGGAATCATGGTAGATGTTGGGAGATGTGCGGAATGGCGGGAGTCCGTTGATTGGGTGGGGGCAGCGGCCCTGCGTCCTCACAGATCGTCGAGGGACTGGCCCTCGAACAACCTACACGTCGAGGCCTCGCGCGCAGATGGGCGGCATCACCGGCGGGTGCCCGAGTTGCCGCCGACGCGTTGGCCCACAACCCCCCACTCGGGCTTCTGCAGGTTCCGGTAACCCCGCCGCCTCCTTAGAATCATCCGGTTCCGTCCCCGTGCCTTCTGGTTCCGCTCGCGTTGCGCGGACCACGCACGCCTGACCCCCATCCTCCGCGAGAATCATGCTTGCCACCATCGCCCTCGCCGCCCTGCTGCAGCTCCCCGGTCCCCAGGCGCCCGCCTCGCCGGGCGAGTTCGTTCCCGGTACGACGTACGACCCCGCCATCCCCACGATACAGTCCGTGGTGGGACACGAGGTCTGGGAAGTGGTCACGCCGCCCGACCAGGTCGTGCGCTACTTCGAGGTGCTGGCCGGGGCGGCCCCGGCACGCACCCACCTGGTCCACTACGCCGACAGCTGGGAAGGGCGGCCGCTGGTGATCATGGTGATCGGGTCGCCGGAAAGGATCGCATCGCTTGACGCGATCAAGGCCGGGCTGGCGCGGCTGGCCCACCCCGAAGGGCTCTCGGACGCCGAGGCCGACGAGCTCATCGCCGGGCTGCCGGTGGTCACCGCGCTCATGCACAGCATCCACGGGAACGAGATCAGCCCTTCCGGGGCGGCCATGATGGAGGCCTACCACCTGCTGGCCGCACAGAACGACCCCGATGTCGACCTCATCTTCGCCGAGTCGCTGGTGCTCATCGATCCGATCGAGAACCCGGACGGGCGCAACCGCTTCGTTCAGGAGAACACCATGGCGGCGGCGGTCCGGCCCAACGTCGAGGCGTACTCGGCGGAGCACGACGAGCGCTGGCCGGGCGGGCGCGTCAACCACTACCTGTTCGACCTGAACCGCGACCTCTTCATCCAGAGCCAGGTGGAGACGCAGGGCAAGGTGCGCATCTTCCTGGAGTACTGGCCGCACATCGTGGCCGATCTGCATGAGATGGGTGGCGACGCCACCTATTTCTTTCCGCCCACGGCACCCCCGGAGAACCCGTGGTACGGCGAGCGCCAGATCGCGCTGATGGACGTGTTCGGCCGCGCCAACGCCGCCGCGTTCGACGCGCGCGGCTTCGCCTACTTCAACCGCGAAGTCTACGACCTCTTCTATCCAGGCTACGTGGACATGTGGCCGATGAACCACGGCGCTCTCGGGATGACCTACGAGCAGGCGTCGGCGCGCGCGCTGGTGCTCGAGCAGTCCGACGGCGATGTGCTTACCTACGGGGACGGCGTGCTGCACCAGTTCACCGCGGCGATGGCCACGGCGCACACCTCGGCCGTCAACCGGGAGCGCATCCTGCGCGACTACCTGGCCTTCCGCCGCGAGGGGATCGAACTGGGAAGCCAGGGTGTGGCCGAGTACGTGCTGCACTCGGCACACGACCCCGGGATGGCGGAGCGGCTGGCGCGCATGCTGGTGCGCAACGGCATCGAGGTGCGTGAGGCCAGCGGGCCGGTAAGCGTGGCCGGACGCCAGCTCCCGGCCGAGGGGACCTTCATCGTCCCGATGGACCAGCCGACGCACCGGTTCGCGCGCAACCTGCTCGACGCGCACGTGCCCATGGCGGAGGACTTCCTTCAGGAGCAGATCGACCGGCGCTCCCGGCGCGAGCCCGACCAGATCTACGACCTGACCGCGTGGAGCCAGTCGCTGCTCTGGGACGTGGAGGCGATCACCGTCGACCGTCCAACCGGGGCAGCCGGCGCTCCCGTCACGGCCACCCGCGAGCCGGAGGCCCTCGCGCTCCCGGAGGCAACGGTAGGCTACCTCCTGCCGTGGGGCACCAACGCAGCCGGCGCGGTCGTGGAAGCCCTCAGCGAAGGCGTACGCGTGCGGGCCGCCGGCGGCCGCTTCACCCTGGACGGGCGCGAATTCCCGATGGGTACCGCGATCGTGCGCACGACCGAGAACGGGCCCGACCTCGGCGCGACGCTGGGGCGCATCGCCGGAGCCCACGGGGCGGAGGTCGTCCCCATCGACGGCGCCTACGTGACCGAGGGGACGTCGCTCGGCAGCAACGCCACTCGCGGGCTGCGCGAGCCGAGGGTTCTGCTGGTCTACGACGAGCCCGGCCAGACCTACTCGGTGGGCTGGACCCGCTATGTCCTGGAGCGCCGCTACGCCCAGGCCACCACGGTCGTGCGCGCCTCCAGCCTGGGAGGCGCCGACCTCAACCGCTACGACGTGATCGTCTTCCCCAGCGGCAACTACTCGGGCGCGGTCGGCGGCGGCCTGCAGGATCGGCTGAGCGAGTGGATGCGCGGCGGCGGCACCCTGATCACCATGGCCGAGTCAACCCGCTGGGCCACGCGGGCGGGGCTGCTCGCCAGCACCGCCGAGCGCCGCGGCGGCCGTGCCGAGGCCGACGATCCCCCGGACCCCGGCACGCCCGACCAGCCCATCGAATACCTGGATGCCATCGTCCCGGCGGACGAAGCTCCGGCGGCCGTGCCCGGCGCCATCCTCAGGGTGCTGCTCGACGATGAGCACTGGCTCGCCTCCGGGACCGACGGCGAGATCGGAGTTCTGGTGGAGGGGTCGCGGGTGTTCCGCCCGGTGACGCTGGACGACGGAACCAACGTCGGACGCTACGCGGACGAGGACGATCTGCTGCTGGGCGGAATCGTCTGGGAGGAGTCCCGGCCCCAGTTGGCCAACAAGGCGTTCCTGATCCATCAGCCCGTGGGATCCGGCCAGATCGTGGCCTTCGCCGAGGATCCCAACTACCGTGCGTACGCGGAGGCGACCCAGCTTCTGTTCATGAACGCGGTGCTGCTCGGACCGGGGCGCTGAAGAGCGACGAAAGGAACGCGCGCCGGCGGAATACGCGCCGGCACCATCTCAACATGGGAACGACCGAATGAAGATCTGCGTGGTGGGCGCGGGCGCCATCGGCGGACTGCTCGCCGTGAAATTGGCGAATGCGGGAGAGGATGTGACGGTCATCGACCAGGGTCCGCACCTGGACGCCATCCGGCAGGGCGGGCTCAGCCTGATCATGGCCGACGGCTCCGAGCATCATGCCGTGCTCGACGCCCGCGGCGACATGGACGGCGTGGGCGAGCAGGACCTCGTCATTCTGGCGGTGAAGGCGCAGGTGCTGCCGGTGGTGGCCCCGGGGGTCCGCGGCATGCTCGGCTCCGAGACGATGGTCGTCCCGGTTCAGAACGGCCTTCCCTGGTGGTACTTCGAGAAGCACGGCGGCCCGTTCGCCGGGCACAGGCTGCAGTCGCTGGATCCCGACGGCGTCCTGGCCGACAGCATCCCCGTCGACAACATCGTGGGCACCGTGACCTTCCCTGCGGGCGAGATTGCATCGCCCGGGGTGGTGCGCCACACCGAGGGCAACCGCTTCCCCATCGGCGAGCTGGACGGCTCGCGCACGGAGCGCGCCCAGCAGCTCGTGGACTTGCTCACGCGCGCCGGCTTCAAGTCGTTCGTCATCGAGGACATCCGCGCCGAGATGTGGCTCAAGCTCTGGGGCAACCTCTCGTTCAACCCGATCAGCGCCCTCACCCGCGCCACGCTGGTGGACATCTGCCAGTATCCGCTCACGCGTCAACTGGCGCGCACGCTGATGGAGGAGGCCCAGGAGGTGGCGGGCAAGCTGGGAATCACATTCCGGGTCGGGATCGAGCGGCGCATCGCGGGCGCCGAACGAGTGGGCGCGCACAAGACCTCGATGCTCCAGGACGTCGAGGCGGGCCGCTCGCTCGAGATCGACGCCATTATCGGCGTGGTTTCCGAGCTCGGCCGGCTGGTGGGCGTGCCGACGCCGAGCGTCGACGCGATCCAGGCGCTGGTGGCGCTGCTCGACAAGGGTGTGCGGGAGGGGACGGTTTAAGGAGTAGACTTAGTCCATAGAACTAAGTCCGATACCTCACAGCCCGAGTTCGTTCCAGGCCTCCATCCGCTCAAGCATCCGGTTGGCGGTTGCCGTATCGCCGCGCAGGCCGGCTTCGCGGTAGAGGGCGAAGTAGGCGAGGGCGTAATAGGTGGGAATCCCCAGGCTGCTGGGGTCGCGCCAGTAGTCCCACCCGTCGGGGAGACCGCTCCGGTGCACGTACACCTCGTCCACCAGTGTGCGCGTGCGCTCGGTGTCGACCCAGACTCCGACCCCCGACACCCGGTTCGGGTCACCCACCTGGGCGATCCCGCGGGCCTGCAGCGGCGCCGGGTCTCCGGGCCACAGCCGATAGGCCACCCCCTGGCGGACGATGTACCTGCGCAGCCCCATGTCCTCCGGGGCTCCGACGGCGGAGGCGAAGTAGATGGGCCGGTCGTCGATGGAGTTGGCGATGAAGGACAGCGCGAACTGCATCCACGGCTGCATCAGGCGTCCCTGCGCGACCGTTGCGGTGACCGGGCCCAGGCGAAAACGGCGCTCCTCGGCGAGCGGCGCGACGCCGGTCATGACGACCCGTTCGATCATGTCGTCGGTCAACTCGGGGCTGACCACCGGTCGCGCAGGGGGCGAGATCGGTTCGCGCAGGACCAGCGGCACCAGTCCCGCAGCCTGCGCCGAGGCCGGGTTGTCGGTGTACAGCGCCGCCGTGCCCACCGGCGTGTACGGGCGCTGGCAGAGGATGCGGGTCGGGTCCGCGTCCGGGTCCTCGCCGGGACCGCAGGGACGGCTCAGGCCCCGCAACTGCTTCACGTACCAGTCGGTGTTCAGGTACGACGTGACCGCCACGACGACATCGCGCCGGATGCCCTCCACCTCCTGCAGGTACCAGAGCGGAAAGGTGTCGTTGTCGCCGTTGGTGAAGATGAGCGCGTAGGGTTCCACGCTCATGAGCAGATTGTACGCCCAGTCGCGCGCGGAATAGTCGCCTTCCCGGCTCGCCCGTTCGAGGTTGAGAAACAGAGGCACCAGCGCCAGCACGAGCACCGGCGAGGCCGCCTTCAGCGAGCCCAGGCTTCTCGAAAGCGACTTCCACAGCCCCGCCAGGCCGATCCCCGAGATGAGGCCCCAGACCGAGAAGCCGACGACGAAGAAGTAGTCCCGCTCGCGCACTTCCTTCTCGATCCCTTGGTCGGGGAAGGAGTACCCGAGCTTGAAGTTCAGGTAGTAGACCAGCCCGACGGAGAGGATGCCGAAAAGCGAGGCCAGATAGAGCCAGCTGGCACGGTCTTTCCGGTAGTGCTCGCGCAGGCCGAGTGCGCCCAGCGCCAGGAACAGCAGCGTGAAGAGGAGCCGGCTTGGAGGAAAGCGGTTGTCCTCGAAGGCGACGCCCCGGGCCCACTGCCAGTCGAAATACTGCATCCAGTTCCCGTACTGGGCGAGGAGCGGCGCCTGCCGCGGCACCAGCGGCGGCTTGGCGTACTGCTCCCGCTTGAGCGCCGACGACAGCTCCTCGCATCCCGCGTTGCCGTAGGTGGCGATGCTCACCAGCGCGTCGGAGACCCCTTCGCAGGTCGGCTGCGCCTCGTTGATGACCGGATCGAGGCCGGAGCGGATGGGGAGGAAGAGGTGGATGCTAAGCCCGAGGAGGACCGCCACGAGCGAACTCGCGTAAAGGCGCGGGCTGAGGAGCGTGCGCGCGCGCACCGCGAGAATGAAAAGGAAGAGGGACGGCAGCACCAGCAGCGCCATGAGGTGGTTGCCCACCGAGAGCGCCATGATGAACGCCATCAATACCAGGAGGTTGTCTTCCCTTCCCTTTCCGAGGTTTTCCTGCCAGCGGAAGGTGAGCCAGGTCAGGAGAGCGATAGTCAGGAGGGAGACCGTGTAGACCTTCTCGTTCACGTTGGACTGGTTCCAGACCGTGAACGCCGTCGCGCTGATCAGGACCGCCGCGCACGCCCCCACCAGCCGGAAGCGCCGGTCGGAGGAAAAGAAGCGCAGGATATGATGGACGACGAGGAACCAGAACCCGTGGGCGGCCGCGCTCACTGCCGCCGAAAGCAGGTTGATGCGGACCGCGGTCGAGATACCCAGGGGAGCCAGCAGGAGGTCCCAGGCGCGGGCGAGCACGACGAAGAGCGGGTTCCCCGGGGGATGCGGGATGCCGAGCATGTGCCCGGTGGCGATGTATTCGCTCGTATCCCAGAACGCCGTGGTGGGAGCCACGGTCGCCGCGTAGAGGACGAACACGGCGCCCGCCACCCCGGCCGCCCAGCGGTAGGGAGGTGTGTTGCCCGAGGCCACTAGCCGGCTCCGGGAACCAGCGTGATGCCTCCGGCCTGCTTGCCTGTCTCCGCCATGCCCACTCGCTCGTAGGTCGCGAGGTCGATGACCTCGACGATGCCCGGCTGTCCCCCGATTCCTTCGACGGTGACGAAGGCGAAGCGGTTGTCCGACGTCACGACGACCCCGTGCGTAACCTCCTGGGTGCTCTCGATCTTCGCCAGCGGCTCGCCGGTGTCGAGGTCCCACACCGCCAGGTGGCCGCTGCCCTTGAGGGTCGCGAGCAGGCGGGATCCGTCGTGGGTGAGGGCCAGGTTGTAGGGCGCGCCGTCAGCGGGGATGCGCCGGGCGACCCTCCAGGACTCGATGTCCACCTGGACGATCTCGTTGCCGCGGTTGCAGGCCACGTACACGAAGCGCCCGTCGCCGGAGAGGGTGGTCCAGGTCGGCGAGCAGGCGGCCATGCCGGAGCCGCCCATCGTGCCGGCCATGTCACCGGTGGTCCCGCCGGCCATCCCGCCAGCGCCCATCCCCGCGCCATGGGCGACCGGTTCGGCGACCGGCTCTCCCGTTACGAGGTTCAGCCGCCGGGTCACCTCCAGCGAGAAGGTGGACATCTCCACCAACTGGTCGTCCATCATGCAGGCCGAGTAATTGTGCATGCCGTCCGGCGACATGCGCGATCCGTGCGGCATGGTGCAGGTCGTCACCTGCTCGATCTCGTACATGTCCTCGGTGTCCACCACCGACACCGTGCTCGGGACGTGGTCGCCGTAGAAGTTCGAGTTGACCGCGAAGGCCAGCACGCCGTCGGGGGTGAGGGACACGGTCGCGGGGAAGAAACCGAGTTCGGTCGCCGCCACCACCGTGTCCGGGCCGGTCTCGTACTTGAGCAGATAGCCGTTCGGGAAGCCGTGCCCGAGCGTCAGGTACCAGTATTCGCCGGACGGATCGAAGAACATCCCGTGCGGCCCCTCGATCTCGGCGGGCCAGCGGCCCACCCGGATTACCTTCTCCACCGAGAGCCCGGCTTCGGGCGTGAACTCGAGCACCGCGACCTCGTCCTCGGACTCCGCGGCGACGTAGGCCCGGTACGACTGCGCCTGGGCTGGTTCGGGCGCGAAGGCGAGCACGGCCAGCAGCGCGGCGGCCGCGAGCCGGTGTGACGTGGCGCGGCGACCGCGCCGCGACAGGCCCTTCGTCACGGAACCAGCGTCCTCCTCGGCTGCAGCCTGACCGACCAGAGCCCGGAGTGGTGCTCGGCGATGAACAGGTGGCCCTTGTGGATCTGCGGGCCCCAGCTGAAGGGCGCGTTGGGCACGAAGGCGTCGGGGTCGTTGGCGGCGTAGTGCGCGATCTCGCGGCCCTGCAGCCCCAGGTTGCCCTTGAGTTCCCCGGAGATGTCGATGACGCGGGTGCCACCGTTGTAGTAGGCCGCGTAAAGGCGGTCTTCGTCGATCCACATGTTGTGCGACCCGGCCTCCGGGATCTCGTAACGCGCGACCTCTTCGGGGTTGTTGGGGTCGGTGAAGTCGACGACGTGGATGTAGCCGGCCATGCGCGGGGGCGTGCGCTCGGCGTCCAGATCGTTGAAGCCGGGGCGGCCGATCTCGTCGCCCATGAAGATGTAGAAGCGGCCGGTCGGGCTCCAGTACGGGAAGGCTGCGTGGGTCGCCCCGCCGATGTCGGCGAAACGGGTCATGAGCACGGGGTTGGCAGGGCTGCCGCCCCGGTCGCCGCCGCCCACGTCGATGACCGCCACCCCGTCGGCCCAGTTGGAGGTGTAGGCGATCCCGTCGACGATCCAGATGTCGTGAATGCCGTGGCCGGGGGTGTCCAGCTCGAAGCGGCCCACCCGGTGCGGGCTGGTCGGGTCCTCGATGTTGATCACGTCGAAGCGGACGCCGTTGTTCACCGCGTACACGTGGTTGTCGTAGACGAAGACGTTGTGGACCCCGCCGGTCAACTCGTCGTCGAAGGTGGAGAGGATTTCCACGTTGCGCGGGTCCGAGCAGTCGACGATGACGATGCCGTTGCGCCGGTTGGAGGCGCCCTCGCGCGAGATCACGCAGACGCGGCCGTCCTCGGAGACCTTCACGTCGTTGGTGGTGCGCGCGTCCACCACCAGCGAATCGGTCATGACCGGAGCCGCCGGATCGGTCACGTCCCACCAGTAGGTCGCGCCATAGGCGCCCCATGTGCCGGTGATCGCGTAGTCGCGGCCGTCGACGCCCTCCCACACCCACAGGTCGGAGGTGGGAACGTCGCGCACGGCGCCCTGGCCGATGAACTCAACGGTCTCGCTCACGTTGCGCGGCTCGATGCGGATCGTCTGGTTGGCAGAGTGGCCCGGAACGGTGGCCATGACCGTGTACACGCCCGGCCGGTACGCGACGAAGCGGCCCTGCTGGTCGATTTCGGCCGGCGCGAAGTCCGCGGTGGCCTCGATGTCCGCGTAGGGCACGACCGAATAGGTCACGGGCACGTCGCTGGCCTCGTTGCCCGCCATGGGCGCGGCCTCGAAGCGGATCACGTCGCCGGTGCGGCCCACCTCCTGGCTCCCCGACAGCGAAATCGAGGTGACCGGGCTCGCGACCACGTCGTAGACCACTTCTCCGGCGACGCCCTCGACCGCCGCGGTCAGGGTGACCCTGCCGGGCGCGTGCGCGCTGAACACGCCGAAGCGGTCGACGCTGGCCACCGACTCGTCGCTGGTGCTCCAGCCCAGCTCCACGTCGCCGCGAACATCGTCGACCGCGTCGTACACGGTGGCCCGGTGGCGCATCACCGTGCCCACGTAGAAGCGCCCGCTCCCGCCCGGCGAGATCTCGACCCGGTCGAGGGCCGGGTACGGCACCGAGACCGTCATCTCCGCGCGGATGTTGCGGTCGGTGGCGACCATCAGCGTCACCAGGTAGTCACCCCCGTACACCGCCTCGACGGCGCCGGTGGTTCTGTTCACGTCCAGACGCCCGCGCGCGCCCCGGGCCATGTACATGATCGGGGCATCGACGGCGTTCCCGTCGGCATCGACAACGCTGGCCGTGATCTGCCCGCTCTCACCGGGCTCGAGGGTGAGCACCCCTTCCTCCACGACGATGCGCGCAGGTTCCTGGGCGGTGAGGGACGGCGCGCCGAGCGCGAGAAGGGCGAGGAAGCAGAGGACGCTGGCAGGACGGATCTTCATCTCGGTTACTCCATGTAACGGATCGACTGTCGGGCCTGAAAAAGTCGAAAAACCCGTAGGTTTGCGCAAATGCAACAGTCCTAGAAATTCACCACCAGAGCCATGGTCAGCACCCGATCCGACTTGTCCAGCGGGATGGGCACCTTGCCCGCGGACTCCCCCTGCATGCTGGTGAGCGGAACGTCGACCAGCGACGGCCGGTTGTCGAACTGGTACTGGAACTTGGCCTGCAGGCCGAAGTGCTCGCTCATCGAAACGCCCAGCGAGGTCACCCAGTCCGCGCGCAGGTCCGCCGGATTGAAGCCGTTCTCGTCCACCACCAGGGTGCTCTTCAACTCCGTGTTGTCGGTCAGCTGGATCTCGTATTCGCCGGAGACCTGGAGTCCGATGAAGGTGTTGGCCGCGTCGGGATCGGGCACCACGTCGTCCTGCCTGGTCACGGTGAGCCCGTAGGAGCTGCGCAACTGGTGCACTTCATCCTCCAACCAGCGTGTCGACATGCCGGCGACCAGCACGTAGCGGCCATCGATGCCCGTGAAGGTGTTGCGGGTCCATCCCAACTGGCCGAACACCGACGACCGCTCCGAGAACTCGCGGTCGCCGCGGAAGCGGATGTGGTAGTTCTCCGCGGATACCCGGGTCTCGCTCTCCTCTTCGACCCGATAGTCGTCGGCGGTGCCGATGGCGGAGCGCTTGAAGCGGCTGGTGTTGGTGCGCAGCGCTCCGAACTCCAGTTTGGTCTCGGTCCTCTCCCATTCCGTGATCAGCTCGTTGGCGAGCCCGAACGTGGTCGATTCGGTGTTGCCGCGGGTCTGGATGAAGCTGAACTCGCTGGAGTTGGACCACTCCGGCGGGAGAGGAATCCGGGGGATCTGCGCGCTGGCGTTGGTGCCGGTACCCAGCAGAAGCGCGAGCACCAGGGAGAAAGGCACGCAGCCGCCCACCCCCGGCGGGCGCCCAATCGACAAACGCCCTCGTGCTACCAAACGCCCTCGTATCCGTCCGCGGCGAGGTTCCACCTGGGCCCGAACACGTGAAGCTTCGTCGTCGTCGACGAGCCGTCGGTGAGTTCGCCGGCCGCGTGCGTCCAGGCGAGCAGGCTGCCCTCCAGATTCAGCACCGGCACGCCTTTCCTGCTCATGCGGCGTGCGTACTTCGAGCTCCGCGCACCCACCGTGCAGTAGGCGACCACGGTACAGTCCCCCAGGTCCTCGAGCTGGCCCTCGAACTCCTCGGGGGTGATCGCTCCGGGCAGGGTGGACACCGCTCGTTCCGCCGGAGAGCGTACGTCGACGAGCACGGTATCGTCGGCGGGCAAGCGCTCGCGGAGCGCCGCCGCGCTGATGGTCTTCACATCCGGAAAGCGACGGCCGACCTGCGAAATCATCCCCTCCAGCGCCCGCCGTCTGTCTTCCTGCGAAGCCGCGTTCTTCACGCCGTGTCCCCTGGTCCCAGGTGCATGCAGCCGTCTCTCGAATACGTTCCGTCCATCAAATAAAGAACATGCCTTTTGCCAACCCGACCGACTCCGCCCACTCGCCCGCGGCCATCTTCTTCCCCCCTTCGGGCCGCACCTTGGCGATCAGCAACTGGCCGTCCGGAGCGGCGACGCGAACGCCCTCCGGACCGACGCCGGTCACCTGCCCGGGGCGCATCGAAAGCGCCTCGTCGATCCGCGAAGCGCCGTAGAGCTTGACCCACGCGCCGTTGAACGTACTCCACGCCCCCGGCTGGGGGTCCGCGCCGCGCACGAGGTTCCACGTCCGGCGCAGCGGCAGATTCCAGGACAAGCGCACGTGCTCGTGTTTGCACCACCCCTCGTAGGTGGCCGCGGAATGATCCTGCGGGGTCTTCGGCGCCTCGCCCGCGCGCACCAGGTCCACGCCTTCGAGCATGGCGTCGACGCCCATGGGGAAGAGGTGGTTGAAGTAGAGGCTGCCCAGGGTGTGATCCCCGATATCGACCTCCTTTTGGAGGAGAATCGGCCCTTCGTCGAGCCCGTCGTCGGGCCAGAAGATCGAGAGCCCGGTCTTCTCCCTGCCCCAGATGATGGGCCAGTTGATGGAGCTGGGGCCGCGATGCAGCGGGAGCAGCGAGGGATGATACTGGATGGTCCCGTGGGTCGGGATGTCGAGCGCCTGCTCGGGCACGAAGAGGGTCACGTAGGCCATCACGCCCAGGTCGGGGCGGAGCGACTTCATCTGCGCCCAGGTGTCCTCGTTCTTGAAGGAGGATGGTTGGAAGAGGGGCAGGCCGTGTTCACGGGCCGCGTCCGCGAGCGGGTCGGGTCGCTGACCGGGCTTTTCGGGACGGGTGTAGACGCCGACGATGTCCTCGCCGCGCTCCACCAGCGCCTTGAGGACGGCCGCGCCGAAGGCCTGCTGGCCGTTGACGATGATTCTCATCCTTCAGCTCACCGGGCGGTTGGCGTTCATGACCCAGCGGTCGTACCAGGCGAGGTAGCGCTCGTAGCGATCCTTCTGGTAGCTGGGGATGCGCAGGCCGTGGCTCTGGCCCGGGTAGACCACGAGCTGGGTGGGCACGCCCCGCCGGCGCAGCGCCTGATAGAGCTGCTCGGAGTTGAGGATGGGCACGTTCCAGTCGTCCTCGCCGCCCATGATGAGGGTCGGGGTGGTGACCTCGTGCACCTTGTTGAAGGGGCTGATGCGCTCCCAGTTGTCGCGGTTGTCGCCCTCCCAGGGGAGCCCCAGCTCGGCCTCCCACTGGCGCTGGTAGTGGTCGTGGCCGTAGTTGGCGATGTAGAGCACTTCGCTGGCCCCGGTGATGGCGCCCTCGAAGCGGTCGGTCTGGGTGATGACGTAGTTGGTGAGGATGCCGCCGTACGACCAGCCGCCCACGCCCAGCCGGTCGGGATCGGTCCAGCCCTGCTCGATGGCGTAGTCGATGCCGGCCATCACGTCCTTGAAGTCGGGGTTGCCCCAGTCCGCCCACAGCGCCGCCGAGAAGTCCTGGCCGTAGCCGGACGAGCCGCGCGGGTTGGTGCGCACGACCACGTAGCCGTGGGCCGCGAAGAGCTGCGACTCGAACTGGAAGGAGTGGCTGTACTGGGAAACCGGGCCCCCGTGGATGCGCAGGATCGTGGGATAGGCACGGCCCTCCTCGTAGTCCGGCGGGAATGTGACGAACCCTTCGACTTCGATCCCCCCCTCCGAGGGGAACTGGATGTTGCGGGTCTCGGCGATGTTGACGGTTTCGAGGAAGTCGTCGTTGTGACCCGTGATGCGGCGGAGCGAGGCTTCTCCGTCATCGAAGTCCTCGACGGCGTAGATCTCGCCGGGGCGGTCCAGGTGGTTGACCAGGGCCGCAAAGGTGCCGCCGCGCCGGTCGAAGCCCGAAGCCGACAGCCCGCCGGACACCGGCCGCTCCAGGTCCGAGCCATCCGGGCGGATGCGGGCGATGTGGTTCTCGGACGAGTCCTCGAGGCCGAACCAGATCCACTCGCCGTCCGGTGAGAAGCGGGGCGAGCGCACGTTGCGGTCCAGCTCCGTGGTGAGCAGGCGGGGCTCGCCTCCGTCCGCGGAGACGACTGCGAGGTGGGTGGTGGCGTACCAGATCAGGTCGGGGCGGATGCCGGTGCTGTAGGCGATCCAGCGGCCGTCCGGGCTCCACTGCGGTGAGCCGTCGGAACCGGGGTTGGTGGTGATCTGCCGGGGCGAGTCGGTGGGTTCCTCGAGGTCCGCCGAGACAACCCAGATGTCGTTGTTGGCGTTGAGATCGGGGTCTTCCGTGCGGTTGGAGACGAACGCGATCTGCGTTCCGTCGGGGCTCCAGACGCCCAGCGATTCGTTCCAGCGCCCCGTAGTGAGCTGCTGCAACTCCTTGGCATCGATCTTGTAGACATACAGGTGCGTCATGCGTGAGCCGGTCAGGTATCCGGCTCCGTCCCGCTTGAACTGGATGCGGTCGATGACCCACGGATCCTGCGGAGCGTTGGGCTTCGCATCCTCGTCCTCTTCCTCGGCATCGCGGATGGTGAGGAGGAGGCGCGTGCCGTCGGGCGACCAGCGGTATCCGCCGACACCCTGCTCGACGTCGGTCAGGGGGAAGGCTTCGCCGCCGCGCCGGTCGAGCGCCCACACCTGGGTCGGGTCGCCGTCGCGCGCCGCCGTGAAGGTGAGGTATCGACCGTCCGGACTCCAGGCGGGAGAGCCGGCAGACTGCTTGTCGCGCGTGAGCGGGACGGGGTCGCCGCCCGCGACCGGCGCCATGTAGACGCGCGTATAGGAGCGTTCATCCTCCAGGGAGGTGCGAGAGACCGTGTACGCGACCCAGTCGCCCTCCGGGCTGACCACCGGCGAGCCGACGTTCTCGAGCTCGAACAGGTCGTCGACCGTGATGTTGCGCCGCTCCTGCGCGACTGCGGCTGGAGGCGCGAGCGCCGCCGCGAATAGCGCGAACCCGAGGGCTGCCGTTGCGAGAGCCTTCATGATGAACTCCTGTACAGATTGAGTAATGAGACTGACCGAGAGGGAGGCGAAGATGAGTGATGGAGCCGGGGGAATCCGGGCGCACGCAAGAATAACAGCGAGTCAACGGAGGGCGCGACCCGAATCGGCCGCGCGCCCGAAGCGCATGGAGGCAGCGATGATGATGGGGAGATCGGGAGTGTCCACCGTGGTGGACAGTGCGGCAACGGGGAGAGTCGGCGGAGTGGCACTTTTCCTCATGCGGGCGATGCTGGTAGCTGCGGTGACGGCGCTCGCCACCGCCTGCGCCGCGCGTGCCGGAGAGGGGAACCCCGCCATCACGCCCGGGCTCGAGGATCAGATCGAGATCCGGATCATCAACAACAACTTCAGCGACGCGCGGATGTACGCGGTGCACCCGCGCGGGCGCGAGTACATCGGCATGCTCACGGGGAAGACCGAGGCCAACTACACCCTGGACTGGGACATGTCGCAGACGCTCTCGATCGAGATTTCGCTGCTCGCGGGCGGCACCTGCACGACGGAGGAGCTGATCGTCGATCCCGGCGAAGCCCTCTTCCTGAGCATCGATTCCACGCTGGCCACGATGAGGAACTGCCGGCCGACCGCGACGGGGATCGGCGGGGGTTAGCTGCCGGTTGGTGTCAGGCCGAGTTCCTTGAGGTGATCGCGGCCCACTGGGGTTAGCCGAAACCGCTGGTTGACGCTGCTTGGCTTCTCGGGAATCGTCATCTCGATCCAGCCCTGCTCAAGACAGGGCTTGAGATACCGCTTACGCACATGGCCGAGATTCCGGAGTCCCAACGCGGTCAAGATGTCCTGGCGGCTCATGTCGCCCGAGATGGCGAGCAGCAGTTTCTCTTGGGGTGTGGTCAGGGAAGCAGTCTCAGCCACCTCCGGTAGGTGCTCGATGGCAGCGGCTGTACGGTCGTCGGGTCGAGCGCTGGTCGCGTCCTCCCGTTGTGCTCTGGCCGGCTGATCCGGCCTATCCTCCCGTACTTCCGAGGACTCGGCAAGGGAAAGGTCGTACTGCCCGGATGCGGTAGGCGGAACCGGCGGGAGGGACTGATCTTCGAGGGGCTCACGGCGGAGCACTTGTGCCAATTCCTCTGGTGTCCTAGGGTTCGGCCATGACCTGGCACCATGGTCAAGCAGGCCCTCGAGGCCTTTGGAGCGGCTGCCGCTGGCGCGAACGTAAACCGACACGAATCTAAACTTGGCCAGTTGCTCGGTTGCCCCTGCCCAGGTACCCCCATGCCCATGGTCCGAGTTGACCACAAGGGCGGCGTCGGACAGCGCGTAGATGAGCTTGTTGCGCTGCATGGCGTGGCCCACCACGAAGCGGGCTGCGGGATCGTAGGGACAAACAAGAACGAGTTGTCCGTCCATCAGGGCACTGCGGTTTTCCCGGTTCAGAGCCGCGCGTTCAAGGCCGTTGGCCAGGACACCGACCGACCGGCCTCCGGCCTCCAATGCGCCCCTCATCGCGGCCTGGTCGACTCCGCGCGCGCCGCCGGAGATGATCGTCGTGTTCGCTTCAGCGCTGAGCTTGCCAACGCCTTCCGTGTACTCGATGAGATCTTCCTTGACCTTCCTGGAACCCACAACCGCCAGTCCACCACCGTCCAGAATCGTGCTATCCCCGCACCCGTATAGGACCGGCGGAGCGTTTCCTCGCATCCGGGCCTTCAGCTTTCGCGGATAGTCTGGATCGGCCCGGGTAATCACCCATAGGGCGCGCGCGCCCCATCGCTCGATCGCTTGCGCCAAGAGAAACCCGCGGCCGAGAAGCCGGTGAATTCGCTCGGCGTCCAGGCTGGCGAGGGATTCCCGCACCGTTTCCCGAGCGTCACTACCGAGCAAATCGGCTGGCTCGCGGCGGATGGCCCGAAGCCGCTTGGCGAAATCGCGATACTCGGCGGTGCTCAGTGGCCGCAGCTTGGCCGCACGTACGCTACTTCTCTGGGTCCGCGGCCTCGGAGGGCGCCTCCGCCGGCCCGTGAGCAACGGCGCGGTCAACAGCAGAATCGCCTGCGCGTTTGGGCTTAGATCGGTGGCCATCAGCTTCCACGCAGGGACGAGAGAGCGCACGGCCACACCTCGCCGCTTCCATGGTGGCGCAAGAGCCACGCGGCCACCGTGAAGGTCCAGCGCGAACCGACGATATCGTCCACCAGAAGAAGGGGCCCAGGCAGTGGCTCCTCGTGCACCTCCAGCACGCCATCCAGGTTTAGTGCCTGTTGCAGGCTGTTGGCCATCGACTTTTGCTCTCTAGGCTTCCTGGTCGGTTGGAGAACTGCGCGAAATGGCAAGCGCAGGGCACGTGCCAGCCTTCGGGCGAAGTCTGGAACCAGATCCGGGTTCCGGCGCGAGGGTATGCAGGTTACCCACGACGGAGTGGGTTCCGGGTTCCATCGTTGCAGCAGCCGGACGCAGGCGTCAACAAGTTCATCGCCGAATCTTCCTCCGTGTTTTCCCTGCCGGACCAACTCGCCCCATCCCCGATCGCGCCACACGGAGAGCGACCTCCCGTCGTTCGCACGAAGCTCATCGGGAATCTTCCCCTTGATCTTGTATTGGGGCAATCCGCCAGCTGGCCACATCTTGCGCGGCTCGATCACCAAAGCCCGGCGGCGCAGGAATGCCACGGCCTCTCGCACGAGAACAGGGGCCACGCTCGTAGACAGTGACGGCAGATCCGGCGGTTCAAACGCTTCAAGGTCACCGTCGAGTGCCCGAACCAGGGATTCCATGTGCCCCGACCGAAGTGCGACGTACTCCTGCATTTCACGCTGCTCCTCTCGTCGCAACTCGGTCAACCGCTCGGCGCGGCCCCAGAAGGCCTGTCCCAGGGTTGCCGCCGTAAGCTGCCACTTCGAACCCTGCTTGACGACGGGCGGTGGCGACTCAAGAGACAGCAGTTTCATCGTCTGCTTGATACGGCCGCCGCTGATGTTCAGGCTACGCCGAAGGTCTGTTAGCGTTGCCCCCTGCGGTGACTCTTCCAGCGTGTCGATCACTCGTTGTACCTGATTGCGGTTAGGGAATGCGGTGTCGATGAAGTAGTCCGTGATGTCGGTCTCCTCCTCTCCGCTCAGCAGCACTCCGTAGGCGGCCTCCAGAGCCCGCCCAGCGCGGCCTACCTGCTGGTAGTAGAACACCACGGACCCCGGCGTCTGGTAGTGGATCACGAAACCGAGGTCGGGCTTATCGAATCCCATGCCCAGTGCGACGGTCGCAACCAGGGCCTTGACTTGGTTTTTGAGCAACGCCCGTTCCAACTCCTCCTTTTCCTCTGTTTCCTTCTTCGCTGTATAGGCTTGGACGTCCAGACCCTGTGATTGGAGCCATTCCGCCACCAGATCCGCATCACGGATGGTCAGCGTGTAGATGATTCCGTGACCTGCAAGTTGCGGGACCGTCCCGGCGAGCCATGCCAGTCGCTCCTCCTGACGGGGTAGCCGAATGGTCTGCAGGAGGAGGGATGGACGCGCGAGGTCACCCCGTTGGACTTTCAGATCAGGTCCCAGGATCTCGCGCAGATCGCTCATCACGCGGTCGTTCGCCGTGGCCGTGGTCGCGAGAAGCCTCAGGTTGGGCGGCAGCGTGCGGGCGATGCGTTCGATGAGCCGGTAGTCGGGCCGGAAATCGTGTCCCCAATCCGAGATGCAATGGGCTTCGTCGATGACGAGCATGGAGATAGACCCGGCGATGCGGGAGAGGACTTCGTCACGGAAGCGTTCGTTGGCCAGCCGCTCGGGGGCGATCAGCAGGATGTCCACTTCGTCGCGGTCCAGCAGTTCCTCCACCCTCGACCAATCGTCGACGTTGTCCGACGTGATGCGCGCGGCACGCACGCCCATTAGCGTGGCGGCGGCGATCTGATTGCGCATCAAGGAGAGTAATGGGGACACCAACAGGGTCGGTCCGGCGCCTGCGTCCCGGAGCAGCTTGGTCGCGATGAAGTAGACGAAACTCTTTCCCCAGCCCGTCTTCTGAACAACGAGGAGTCGCCCCTCGCCCCTGACTACATGGCGGATGGCTTCTTCCTGTCCCGGCCGGAATCTGGCAACAGGAAGGCCGGTACCCTTCCTGAGAAGCTCGAGGGCTTGGTGGCTGTTGAACGCCTGTCGTCGCATGACGGATCTCCCGGTGTTGGGTTTGCCCCGACACTCGGGTGTTTTCGATAACAGGATCTGCGGCGGGGTCGCCGCCTCGAGTGTGCTTTGTTCTGCTAGCGCAGCGGTGGCGCGCTCTCCGGCGGGCGCCGGTGCCCCGTTGCCTGCTCGAAAGCATAACCGAAGCGAATCAGCATCCCTTCAGTAAAGGGACGGCCCAGGAACTCGATGCCGATGGGCAGGCCGTCCGGAGTGAAGCCGGCAGGTACCGTGAGCGCGGGCCAGCCCGTCAGCGGGCTGAGCAGGCGGTTGTCGCCGAGGCCGTAGTTGTCGGCCGGTGAGGGATTGGTCTCGACATCCGGGGCGATCAGGGACGGCGGGTGGTCGAAGGTGGTGTGCACCAGCGCGTCCAGGTTGTGGTCGGCCATGACCTGATAGACGTCCTGGCGGAGCTGGTCGCGGGCCAGCAGGTAGGCCAGGTAGCCGGGGTCGCGGGTCGTCTTTCCGAGTGAGTTCGCCAGCCCGGTTGCCCGCCAGGGCGTCACCCGGCCGCTGAGCAGGATGGAGCGCAGGGTCGTGTAAGGGGGATCGTCGAGTTCCGCCAGGTAGTCGTTGGTGGCGGTCTCGGTCTCGTGGGGGTTCATGGAGTAGATGGCGTTAACCCCGTCGACCCCGGGGATGGCGACGTTGTCCACTACTTCCGCTCCCAGCGCGCGCAACTGTTCGACGGCCGCATCGACGATCGCGCGAGCTTGCCGGTATCCCTCCGAGTCCGTGTCCAGCGCCTGGTCCATGGGGTCGCGGATGATGCCGATGCGGGCCCCATCGAGCCCATCCTCGGAGAGCCCGTCGCTGTAGGAATCGGGGAGCTGGCCCGCCGACATCGCGGTCACCGGATCGTTGGGGTCGTACCCGGCGATGGCGTCCAGCAGGATCGCCGCGTCCATCACTGTCCGGGTCATCGGCCCCATGGTGTCGGTGGTGGGGTTGGCGGGCATCATGCCGTAACGGCTGACCAGTTGGAGGGTGGGCCTGAGCCCGACCAGCGCGTGCACCGCCGACGGGCCGCGGATGGAGCCGCCGGTGTCCTCCCCGATGCCGATCATCCCCAGGTTTGCGGCCACGCCCGCCCCCGTTCCCCCGGAAGAGCCGCTCGGGTTGCGCCGCGGGTCGTACGGATTGCGGATGAAGCCGAACCCCGAGCCCACGTAGCGCGATGCGAACTCGCCCATGTTGGTCTTGGCGATGATGAGTGCGCCCGCGTCCTCCATGCGGGTGACGATGGTGGCGTCCCGGGAGGACACGAAATCCGCGAAGAGCGCCGATCCGTAGGTGGTGGGCATGTCGCGGGTCTCGACCTGGTCCTTGAGGAGGACCGGGATGCAGTGCAGCGGCCCGCTGAGTCCGCCGCGGGCTAGACTCTGGTCGAGGCGGGCGGCCTCGTCGAGGGCGGCCGGGTTCAGGTTGGCGATGGTGTTGAGCTGCGGTCCCTGCTGGTCGTAGGCCTCGATGCGGTCCAGGTAGCCCTGCACCAAGTCCACGCAGGTCAGGTCACCGGAGAGGAAGGCGGCGTGCACCTCGGCGATGGTCGCCTCCTCGAGCTCGAAATCCTGGGCGAACGCGGCGCCCGGGGCGGCCAGGAGCAGGCTGACGGTCAGCAGGAGCCTGATCGGGCGGAAGGTGCGGGTGCGGGAGCGCGTCGTCCGGGACGAGGGAAGCCATCTGCGATTCATCAGCGTTCTCCGGCGGGTTCGCGTCGGTGGAAGAAGGGGGTGGAAGCGGAGATTGCCGGTTCCGCGAGGCGCTTGTGATTGCCCCGGGCATCCGGCTCCAACACTATCGTGTCCATCACGCATCCTCCACAACATGGCAGAGACGGAAACATGGCTGATCTCGACATTCAACCGGGCAGGACCCGCATCGGCTGGATCGGGCTGGGCGTCATGGGCCGCAGCATGTGCGCGCACGTCATGGACCACGGGTTCGAAGCGACGGTCTTCACACGCACGCGCTCCACGGCGGCCTCGGTGCTCGAGAAGGGCGCGGTGTGGGCGGACAGCCCCCGGGCCGTGGCCGAGCAGAGCGACGTGATCTTCAGCATCGTCGGCTTCCCGCGCGACGTGCGCGAGGTGATCCTGGGCAAGGACGGCGCCCTGGCGGGATGCGAGCCCGGAAACGTCCTCGTGGACATGACCACCAGCGAGCCTTCGCTCGCGGTCGAGATCTACGAGGCCGCCCGCGCGAAGGGGGTGGCCAGCGTCGACGCCCCCGTGTCGGGTGGCGACATCGGGGCCCGCGAGGGCCGCCTGTCGATCATGATCGGGGGCGACGAGGACGTGGTGGAGGCACTGGATCCGTGCTGGCGGGCGATGGGGAAGGCCATCGTGCGTCAGGGAGGGCCCGGGGCGGGACAGCACACCAAGATGGTCAACCAGGTTCTGATCGGCCCGCTGATGATCGGGATGTGCGAGGGACTGCTCTACGCCTACAGGTCAGGGCTCGATCTGGAGACGGTGATGAAGTCGGTGGCTCCCGGGGCCGCAGGCAGCTGGTCGCTCTCCAACTACGGTCCGCGCGTGATCGCCAACGACTTCGATCCCGGGTTCTTCGTCGAGCACTTCGTCAAGGACATGGAGATTGCCCTCGCCGAGGCGGGCCGCATGAAGCTGGCGCTTCCGGGACTGGCGCTGGCGCACCAGCTGTATAACGCCCTTCGCGCGCAGGGTAAGGGACACAGGGGAACCCACGCGCTCCAACTCGCGCTGGCTCATCTGTCCGACATCGACTGGATGGGGCGGGACTGACGCGCTTTGCCCGGTCCTGACATCTACTGACAACTACACTGACATCTGCTGGAAACTATCTGGTCTACGACCCTCCCGGCGCGAGCACCAGCCGGTTCTCGGCCTGCGCCTCCACGGCTTCGCGTGAGAACAGCATCGGGAAGTAGTCCTGATTGGCCCAGTCCTCGGTGAGGTTGCCGTAATAGGGGCTTCCCGGCCGGCCCGACTGCCCGGGCGCGTTGGTGAACAGCGACCCGTCCAGGTCGGCGAAGTCGACGATGTGGCGGTAGGTGGCCCCCGTAGCCGCCACCGTGCCCGCGCCCCCGGAGCGCTCCGCCGACGGCAGGTCGTAGGCGGTCACCAGCGCGTGCGGGAACTCGTTCGTGTGGTCGCGTCCCCAGCGCCACCCTGCGGGATCGTCGCCCTGGTCGCGCGCGATCTGGTCCAGGGCTGCGGCGAGAGCCGCCTCCAGTGCGGCTGCTGAGTCCCCGCCCCCGTCGCCCCCCGCCTGGTCGAGCACGTCCCCGTCGATACGGCGGTAGATCGCAGCCGCCCGGCTGTCCCGGTAGAACACCCCGTTCCAGGCCGCGAGTTCGGCCCGGTAGGGCTCCACTGCCGCGTCGCCTGCCATCCACCCGCCGAAGAGGGCCGCGTGGGCGGCGCCCGACGCCGAATAGGCGTCCTGCTGAAGCGCCCGCGAGTCCTCGGGCGTGAAGTCGCTGCCCGCGTTCAACACCTCCTGCACGCGCGCGAAGCGGGCGAAGGGGCCGGCCGTCTTGAAGAAGAGCGGAGGGTCATAGCCCGGGGGATGGATGTCGTGGTTGGCGGTCCCCACCCAGCCGCGCTCCGGGTTGTATTCGGTGGGCAGATCATCGCGGAATCCGTCCCATTCGTATTCCCCGGTCCCGGGCACCGGAAGGCGCCCGTGCCAGTTGGGGCGGCTCGGCGAGAGCGCGGCGGCCTGCCAGGCGATGTTCCCGTCCGCGTCGCCGCAGATCATGTTCTCCGTCGGAGCCAGCCAGTAGCGCATTTCCTCGAGGAACGCGCTGCAGTCGGAGACCACGTTGAGCCGCAGACCGGCCAGGTATCCCGTGGTTCCCGGTTCGTGCATCGTCGAGCGCATGGCGTAGGCGAGGTGGTTCCCGGGATCCCGGTGGAAGATCGGGCCGTGCCGGGAGAACTCGAGTTCCAGGGTCACGGGCTCGCCGTCCCTGACCTGGACGGTTTCGGTGATGGTGCGCAGCTCCTCCCAGCCGTCGCCCCAGCGCACCTCCTTCGGGTTGTCCGGGTTCACCTGTTCGACGTACACGTCGGACTGGTCGGTGCCGACGATGGTGAGCCCCCACGCGATGCGCCCGTTGTGCCCGATGGCCACCCCGGGAAGCACCGGCTCGGTCGAGCCGATGGTGGTCCAGCCGGGTGCGTCCAGGTGAACGACGTAGCGGAGCGACGGGTTGGTTACGCCGCGATGGGGGTCGTTGGCGACGATCGCGTGGCCGCTCGCGGTGCGGCTCCCGTGGATCGCCCAGTTGTTGCTCCCCGGGGAGGTCTCGCGGGCGCCAAGGTTGAGCGCCATCTCCGACCCGGTCCAGCCGTCGTAGGGCGCGACCAGGGGCGGGCTGCTCATCGCGTTGCGGAACCCCGTCACGCCCCCCAGCACCTCGCCCGAGATCAGCGACATGTCGACGCCGCCCGGAACGGCCAGCTCCCGCCACGGGGTCGGATTCGCCTGGCGGTTGGCCTCCTCCGCGCCCAACTCGGCGACGCGCAGCGCCAGCTGCAGCTCCCGCCGCACATCCGCCACCGGCATCGCCGTCTGCATGCGCAGCAGAGGCGTCTCGGCGCTCCAGTATTCGGGCTCGAGACCCGTGAGCAGAAACTCCGCGGGCAGCTCCCCGGCCGCCGTCGCATGATCGATATAGGCATTGATGCCCGACGCGAAGGCCTCCAGGATGCGCCGACCCTCCGGGTGGTAGGTGGTGAACTCGGCGTCATCGAACGGGCCCCGGAACATGAGCAGGCGCGCGACGCGGTCGTGCTGCAGCGCCTCCTCGCCCAGCACCTCGCTCAGCCGCCCCTCGCCGGCCCTCCGGTACATCTCCATCTGCCAGAGGCGATCCTGCGCCTGGACGAAGCCCTGCGCGAAGAAGAGGTCGTCGAGGCCCGAGGCGTAGATGTGGGGGATGCCCCAGGGATCGCGCAGCACCTCGACTTCGGCCTCGAGTCCCGGAACTTCGATACGTCCGTCGATCTGTGGCAGCTGCGCGCGGGCCAGCTCTTCGAAGCTCGCGGTGGGCCCATCCGCGCACGCGCAGATGAAGGCCAGGAAGCCGAGTGAGGCGGCGGCAATGCCCGGGTGCCGGGCGAATCCGGAGATACGGATGGGGCGCATGGGGTTCTCCAGGGGAAGTGTTGCGGCTGGACGCGGTGCCGGAACTCGCGCAGGGTACTAGCTTCGGGACGGAACCGGGTCCACGCAAACAGGAACAATCGATGAACTGCGATTCCAGGTCGATGACGTGCACTTCGTCTTTGTCCACGTCAGGGTTCCTTCTCCTGTGCGGCTTCGCCCTGGGCGTGCCGCGCGTTGCCCTGGCCCAGGAGCCGGGAATGGGCTTCGAGCATCTGGCGGGCATCGACGTCGTCCTCGCCTTCGACGATCCCACCGCCAATCGCGTGCTGGAAGCGGCGTTTCAGGAGTCGCTCGGACGCCGGATGGGCCTCAACCTGCTCGCCACCGCGCAGCCGGATGCGCTGTCGGTGGTGGTGGTTGCGACCTGCGTGCCGCAGGACTGCGCGAGCGCCGAGTTCTACTCCGTGGCGCTTCTCCTGTCGAATCACTACGACGCCACCTGGGCCATCGAGTTGCTCTCGCACGAGTCGCAGGAGCTCGCGGACCTCTATGCGCCAAGGGTGGCCGAGCTCATGGAGCCGCTCGGGATCTGGGCTGAGGCCTGGCGCTCCGGCGAATACCGGGCGCAGGTGGACGCCTTCGTGGATCAGCTGGAAGCCAGGTGCTTCGGGCCGGCCCTGGCGAGGCGAGGGATCATCGCGGCTCTGGCTCTCGGCGATAGCGCGCGCGCCCAACGGCTGGATCAGGTGGCCAGCGACGAGCGGGCGCTCTGTTAGCGGTCCCGCCTAAGCGCCGGCCGCCCTCCACGCATCCAGAACCTCCCGCTCCCGCTCTCGGCTTATCCCGGCGCGCCGGTTGAGGCGCTCGTCCTCGGGACGCGTCCCGTCCCAGTCCACCGTGTCGCGGCTGGTCACCGCCAGCGGGCGGAAGGTGAGGCCGGCCGCGAGCGCGCGGTCGATGTCCACGAACATCAGATCGCTTCCGGGCGCCCATGCGGGCAATTGGCCGAAGGGCCTCACGCCCTGCGCCTCCAGGAAGTCCTCCGGGACCCAGGTGAACTCGACCGGGATCGAGGTGGCCGCGCGAATGCCGTAGAGCATCTCGGCCATCGACATGCGGGAGGCGGGACCGGTGGCGTTGAAGTCGCCGGCGACGCCGTCCTCGGCCAGGCGCACGATCCATTCGGTGATGTCGCGCTGGTCGATGATCTGGTTGGCGTGCTCCGGGTTGCCGGGGGCGAGCACCTCGCCGCCGTCGAAGATGCGCAGCGGCCAGTAGGTGAAGCG
Source organism: Gammaproteobacteria bacterium (assembly GCA_009840525.1). Classification (GTDB taxonomy): domain Bacteria; phylum Gemmatimonadota; class Gemmatimonadetes; order Longimicrobiales; family Gaopeijiaceae; genus BD2-11. The sequence goes on along the minus strand of VXNP01000090.1, from coordinate 19,836 downwards.
GTCGGTCCGGTCGCCGGGTCCCACGATCAGGCCCGGGCGCACGATGGTGGCGCGCCCCGGGAAGGCGGCGTGGGCGATGTCCTCGCTCAGCGCCTTCATGAGGCCGTAGTGGGCTTCATCCCCGTCCTGCCAGCCGTCGGGGGGTGTGAAGCGCTCCGAGTCCTCGTTGATGAGATGCTCGTAGAGGACGCGGTCCTTGTGCTCGTAAGCGAGCCCGGGGCTGATATAGGCCGAAATCGAGGAGACGAAGATGTACTGCTCGGCGGCGTCCCGCAGCAGTTCCGTGCTCAACTGCGCCCAGCGATAGTTCTGCGTGTTGTTGTCGAGCACGACATCCCAGTTGCGCCCCTCGAGGGCGGCGAGGTCCCCGGCGCGGTCGCCGATGAGATGCTCCACGTCGGGAAGGTCAGCCTGCGCGCGGCCTCGCGTGAAGATGGTCACCTCGTGTCCGCGCTCCACCGCGTAGCGAACCATGTGCGGCCCGATGAAGCCGGTGCCGCCCAGGATGAGGAGCCTCCTGGGCGTGGGGGCCTGCTGGGGCTGCCGGCCGGAGTCGTCGCCGGCTCGACGCCTGGGGGTACCGTTGGTGGAGGCGAGGCCGATTCCGGGGGCGCCCAGCCCGAGTCCCAGCCCTACCCCGGCGATTCCGGCTGCGCGCAGGAAGTCCCGTCGCGTCGGGTTCATGGTGTGTTCTCCCTGGTTATTGACGGGCCAGCGAGCCCGAGAGGATTACGCGCCCGCAGAAGTCGGTGTCGGCATGCTCGGAAACCTCCGCGCTTCTGCCGAAGAATCTCACGGTCGAACTGAGCGTTCTGGTGGGACCGCAGAACTCCTCGTTGACCGAGGCGGAGAAGCCTCCACCGGTCAACTCGAGGAATCCGGTGGCGTCCAGTGTTCCTGTGACGGACGGAATCTCGGCCGCGCCGCCGGCAGCCTGGATCTCGCCGGTAATCGTCACGCTCTCCCCGGCCTGTGCGACGACGACCTGCATCGACCCCTGTATACCCTGCTGGTTCAGCAGGAACTGGACGATAAACGATCCGGTGTAGGTGCCCGCGACATCGGGAATGGGTCCGGTCGGCTCATCGTCGCCGCATGCAGCGCCGGACAGCATGAGTACCGCTGCCGCAAGGCATCGTCGCCATGGCTGCGTCATGATCGTGTGCGACCTCCTCTCACGTCCGCCGGGTGTGCGCCAGGTTGCCTGCTCGGAAAAGCCTAGCCGCAGGATGGGCGGGCTGCAACGGGTTCTGACCGGGCTGGACGTTCCAGTGGCGGCTCGCCATGGTGCCCGGGTGACGGCAGAGGCGGGCAGCTCGGCAATCCGAGGGGGTGGCGCGTGAAGAAAAGCCGGGATGATGCCCTCGCGTGGCGCTTGCGCGGCCATCTGTACCGGCGCATCCGCGATTCGGGGCTCGTCCCCGGTCGTGCGGAACTGGGGGAGGGACTGGGCGCGGCGGCGGGCGAAGTGGATCAAGCTCTCGCGTTCCTGGCAGACGCGCACGTTCTGGTTCTGGACGAGGCGGGCGAGGTGTGGATGGCCCATCCCTTTTCCGCCGTGGAAACGCCCTTCCGCGTGCGTACCCCCCGGACGGACTACTGGGCCAACTGCGCCTGGGACGCGCTCGCGATCCCGCTGCTCCTCGATGTGGACGGGCGGACACCGACTACCTGTCCCCAGTCCGGTGCTCCCATCGACCTGTCGGTTGCCGACGGGCGTGTTGAACCCGCAGATGGCGCCGTAGTCCGCTTCCCCGTACCGGCCCGGCACTTCTGGGACGACATCGGCTTCACCTGACGCAACATCGTGGCCTTCCGGTCGGAAGCGGATGCGGCCCGGTGGGCGGTTACACGGGGCGTCGACCTTGGCGCGACGGTGCCGCTCGAGACGCTGGGAGAGCTGAGCCGGGGGTGGTATGCCGGCAGGCTCCACGACCACTGGCGCCCCTCTTCGGCGGAGTCGAAGCAGGCTCTCCTGCGGGAGGCGGGCCTCGAAGGCTCCTTCTGGCAGCTTCATACGTCGTGAGAATCGCGATGGCGCTCGTCAGTCTGGCCGCCGTGCCAGCCCTCGCAACGTGCGCCGAGTCCGGCTTGATCACCTCGCTGGAAGGTCCGCGCGAGGGCTGCCCCGAACCGGGCGCGGGCACCACGATCGGAGGCCTTACGGGCAGCGGGGCCGACGCTACCCCGTCTCCCGTGCGGCGGCTGGTGCTCATGGGAGGCGGTCCGGAGGAGGACGGCGCCGCCCGGCGCTTCGCGGAAGCGGCTGCCGGAGGCGACATCGTTGTGTTGCGCGCGACGGGATCGCTGACCAGCTATCCGGACTACTTCTCGGCCGAGTTGAGTCCCAGCCCGCACCCGGCCTCGGTGACCACGATCCGCACCGACACCCCTCCGCTGGCGGACCATCCCAGCGTCCTCTGCCGCCTCGACAGAGCGGAAGCGATCTGGCTCGCGGGTGGAAGCCAGTGGGACTATCTGGGGCGATGGCCGCAATCGGTCCACGTTGCCATCAGGGAGGCAGGGCAGCGCGGCGCGGCCATGGGCGGAACCAGCGCGGGGGCGGTTTCGATGGGCGAGGCCGCATTCGATGCCCGGCACGGTACGGTCACATCGGCCGAAGCCCTCGCGGACCCGGCGGGTGTCTCGGTCAGCGTCGGGCCATCCGGCATGCCCCAGCCCGAGCTTCGCAACATGATCGTGGACTCCCACTTCACGGAACGCTCCCGCGAGGGGCGGTTGCTCGCGTTCCTCGGGCGCCTGCTGGCTGAGGACCGCTCGGGCTCCTTCGTCGGGATCGGGATCGATGAGGGGGCGGCCCTGGAGATCGAGGACGACAGCTACCGGGTGTCCTCGGTGCGAGGCGGCGCGGTCTGGATGTACGAGGCGACGGGTCCGGCCGTCGTTCAGTCGGGCAGGCCCCTCTCGCTGGACGGCATACGGCGCGTGCGGCTGGCGGACGGGGCGTCGGGCCGCTGGCCCTTCCTGTTCGACGAGGCGGAGCGCGTTCAGGAACTCGTGGTGGAGGAAGGAGTGGTCCGCGTCGATGCGGGGAGCGGCGCGTGAGCGGGCTGATCAGGCGGCCTGTCTCACCGCCTCCACCCGCGCACAGGCCCGGCCCAGCCGCCCCAGCCCTTCGGCCACCTCCTGCCGGGTGATCAGCATGGAGGGGCCGATGCGGATGACGTGGCCGCCCATGCCGCCGAGGCCGATAAGCACGCCTTCCTGGCGGGCGGCCTCCAGGAGCGCCTTGCCGAGTTGGGCGCCGGGCTCTTTGGTGACGGGGTCTTCCACCAGCTCCAGAGCGATCATCAACCCCATGCCGCGCACGTCGCCGATCCACGGGTAGTCGCGCTGGAGCGCTTCCAGCCCTTCGCGCATCTGGCGCCCCCGCGCGGCGGAGCGGGCGGGGGTGTTTTCCTCGACCATGACGTCCATGGTCGCGCGCGCGGCCACCATGGACACAGGGCTGCCCCCGTAGGTGGAGAAGGTAAGGCCCGTCCAGGCCGCGGCGATCTCCTCGCGGGCCAGCGTGCCGCCCACCGGGAAGCCGTTCGCCACCCCCTTGGCGACCACCATGATGTCCGGCTCGACCTCCCAGTGCTCGATGCCGAACCAGCGGTCGCCCGTGCGCCCGAGCCCGGCCTGCACCTCGTCGCAGATGAACACGCCCCCGTACGCGCGGATCACCTCGGCCGCGCGCTTGTGGTATCCCGGCGGCGGAACGATGTAGCCTCCCACCCCCTGGATGGTCTCGGCGAGCAGGGCGGCGGGGCGCCCCGTGGTCGTGGTCTCGATGACCTCGACCAGCTCGTCGATGTAGCGGTCTACATTGTCGCCATCGGCATGCCGGTAGGGGTAGGGCGCGATGGCGTGCCGGATCGGGGCCGTCGCCGGCAGCGGTTTCCACTGGGCCTGTCCGGTCAGGCTGGTCGCCAGCGTGCTGCGCCCCGAGTAGCCGAGCCGCAGTCCGATGATCTCGCTGCGCCGGGTATGCATCTGGGCCAGCATGACCGCGGTCTCGATGGCCTCGGTGCCGCTGTTGGTGAACATGACCTGGTCGAGACCGGCGGGTGCGAGACCGGTAAGCCGCTCGGCCGCGGCCACGTAGGGCTCCGTCACATAGAGGTTCGAGGTGTGGCCCAGGCGCGCGACCTGGTCCTGCACCGCCGCGACGACCCGCGGATGGCAGTGCCCGATCGAGGTGGTGAGGATGCCGGCGAACAGGTCGAGGTATTCCCGCCCGTCGGCGCCCCTGGCCCGCACGCCCTCCGCCTCCACGAGCACAAGGGGCTCGTCGTACAACGGCTTTACGCAGGGGAAGATGGAGGCGCGCTGGCGCTCGATCAGTTCCCGCGTTACCACCGCGTGATCACCACGCGCTTGTCGGTGAAGAACTCGACGGAGTCGCGGCCCTGGGCCTTGAGGTCGCCGAAGAAGGAGCCGCGCGACCCCCCGAACGGGAAGAAGGCCATCGGCGCCGCCACGCCGATGTTGATGCCGATCATGCTGATGCCGGCGTGGTAGCGGAACTCGCGCGCCGCCCGCCCGCTCGTCGTGAAGATCGAGGTGGCGTTGCCGTACTCGCTCTGGTGCATCAGCTCGATTGCGTCCTCCACGGTATCGGCCTTCGACATCCCCATCACCGGCCCGAAGATCTCGTCCTTGCCGATAGCCATGTCGGGGTGCACGTCCTCGAAGATGGTCGGGCCGACCCAGTTGCCGTCGGGGTACCCGGGCACCGTGGCGCCCCGGCCGTCCATCACCAGCGAGGCGCCGTCCTTCACGCCGCTGTCGATGTAGCCCATCACCCGGTCGCGGTGGCGGGCGGAGATCACCGGCCCCATGTCCACCCCGTCCTCGAGGCCGTTGCCCACGCACAGCGAGGCCGAGCGGTCGAGAATCCGCTCGCGGATGTTCGCGTAGGCGTCGGCCACCCCCACCACGACGCTGCCCGCCAGGCACCGCTGTCCGGCCGAGCCGAAGATCGACGACACCACCGCGTCGGCCACCAGGTCGTAGTCCGCGTCCGGGAGCACGATCATGTGGTTCTTGGCCCCGCCGAGCGCCTGCACGCGCTTGCCGGACGCGCCCGCCTTCCTGTAGAGGATGCGCGCCACCTGGCTCGATCCCACGAAGGAGACCCCGGCGATGCCGGGATGCTCGAGCAGCGCGGTCACCGCCTCCCGGTCTCCGTGCACCACGTTGAGCACGCCCGGGGGCAGCCCGGCCTGCTCGGCGAGGTCGACCACGCGCTGGTGGGTGATCGGATCCTGCTCGCTGGGCTTGAGCACCACCGTGTTGCCCGCGGCCACGGCGTACGGCCAGAACCAGAGCGGGATCATCACGGGGAAGTTGTACGGGGAAACCACCGCGAACACCCCCAGCGGCTGCCGGATGGCCTCGCAGTCGATGCCCGGGGCCACGTCCTCGAGCACATCGCCCATCATCAGCGTGGGGATGCCGCAGGCGTGCTCGACGTTCTCGATGCCCCGCTGCAGCTCGCCCCTGCACTCGTCCAGGTTTTTCCCGTGTTCGATGACCAGGGAGCGGGCCAGCGACTCCTTGTGCTCTTCGAGCAGATGCTTCAGGCGGAAGAACACTCGCGCCCGCTCGACCGGAGGGGTGCGGCGCCATGCCGGGAACGCAGCGGTGGCCGCGGCGACGGCGGTGTCCACATCCGCGCCCGTGGAAAGCGGCACCCGTCCCAGCGGCTCACCGGTGGTGGGATTGGTTACCGGCAGCGACCCGGTGCCCGACGGCGCCGTCCAGCGGCCCGCGACATAGTTGGAGATGGGCCGGGGGGAGGCGTCGATGGTGGCGGTATCGGCGGACATGGCGTCAACTCCCGCAGATGGCGGCAGGGAGGGGCAGGGCGGCAACCTCAGGCCGAAGAATCGCTCTCAACCCAGGGTCCAAGGATGGCTCTGAAGTGTCCCATCAGCGCCCTTCCTGGTCAAGGGATCGGACGCGCCGCAACCTTGTCAATCCCAGCCCTTTCGCACCGGGAATGTCGTTGCCCCGGCGGACGCCGTCGGGCCATCTTCCTCAAGCAAACCATTTCCCCGCATCGGAGGAAGGCCATGCGGCCGCCAAGAGTGCATCCGACACAACTCGGGATGTCGAGTCTGTTCCTGATCCTGGTCCCTTTCCTTGTCACTCTGGCTCCCACCGCCGTTACCGCGCAGGACGCGCCGCGCGCGCTGACGGCCGAGGACTATGCCCGGGCCGAGCGCCACCTCGGAGCGAACATGAACCCGCTGGTGTTCAACGGCGCGGTCGATCCCGACTGGATGCCGGACGGACGCTTCTGGTACCGCAACCAGACGCCGCAGGGCAGCGAGTACGTGATGGTCGACCCCGGTGCGGGCAGCCGTCAACCTGCTTTCGACCACGAGCGGATGGCGAACGCGCTGTCGGGAGTGGCGGGCGCGGGCGCGACGGCGGCGGGCCTGCCGGGGGGGCAGTTCATCCCCGGGGCCGCGGTGGTTCTCTTCGCCCCCGAAGGAGACGATTTCAGCGACGAGGGGCGCGCCTTCCGCTGTAGCACGATCGCCTACCGCTGCGAGGAGCTGGAGGGCTCTCCGGAACAGCGCCGGGCCAACTACATGGCGATATCCATGGGCTTCGAGGCGGCCTTCCGCCGCTCGGCCGGCGTCGTCTCGCCGGATCAGGGGCGCGAGGCGTTCATCCGCGACCACAACCTCTGGGTGCGCGAGACGGATACCGGGGAGGAGACGCAGCTGACCTTCGACGGCGAAGAGGACTTCGGCTACGCGACCAACAATGCCGGCTGGGTGCGGAGCCCCCGTCCGGTCCTGCGCTGGTCTCCGGACAGCCGCAGGATCGCCACCTTCCAGCACGACGCGCGCGGCGTGGGGATGATGTACATGGTTAACACCCAGGTCGGCCATCCCGAGCTGGACGCCTGGCGCTATCCCCTGCCCGAGGACTCTGTGATCTTCCGCATCCACCGGGTGGTGCTGGACCTGGACGCGTCCGCCGACTCACGCCTGGTGCGCTTCGACATGCCTCCGGACCAGCACCGCTCGACGGTGTGCGACCACGTCGCCTGCGGAGGCACCTTCGCGGACGTGGAATGGAGCGACGACGCCAGCCAGGTGGCCTTCGTGTCGAGTTCCCGCGACCACAAGGAGGCCATCCTGCGGGTTGCCGACGCCCGCACCGGCGCCGTACGCGACGTTCTCGAAGAGCGGGTGGAGACCTTCTTCGAGTCCGGTGACGGATCCCACAACTGGCGTGTCCTCGAGGAGAGCAACGAGGTGATCTGGTTCTCCCGGCGCGACAACTGGAGCCATCTCTATCTCTACGACCTGGAGTCGGGCGACCTTAAGCGGCAGATCACCTCCGGGGAGTGGAATGTGCTGGAGGTGCTGGAGGTCGACACCGACGCGCGCACCGTGCTCTTCATCGGCAACGAGCGCGAGGACGGGGATCCCTACTTCCGCTACCTCTACCAGATCGGACTGGACGGCGGCGACGTGCGGCTGCTCACCCCCGACAGCGCCGACCACACCATCTCGCGCTCCCCCGACGGCGAGTACTTCGTCGACAACTGGTCCACGCCCGTGACCCCGCCCGCGAGCGTTGTCCGCGACATGAGCGGGGAGGTCGTGGTGGAGCTGGAGCGGGCCGACGTTTCCGCTCTGCAGGCAGCCGGCTGGCAGCCCCCCATCCCCTTCGAAGTGAAGGCACGCGACGGCGTCACGGATCTCTACGGGCTGATGTTCCGCCCGTCCAACTTCGACCCGTCGCTGCAATACCCGATCGTCAACTACCTCTATCCGGGTCCTCAGAGCGGCAGCGTCGGGAGCCGCAGCTTCCGCGCCGCGCACCGGGATCTGCAGGCGATCGCGGAGCTGGGATTCGTGGTGGTGGAGCTGGATGCCATGGGCACGCCGATGCGCTCGCGGAGCTTCCACGAGGCGTATTACGGCAACATGGGCGACAACGGCCTGCCCGATCAGATCACCGGAATCCAGCAGCTCGCCGAGCGGCACGAGTGGATGGACATCGACCGGGTCGGCATCTTCGGGCACTCGGGCGGCGGTTTTGCGTCGACGGCCGGCATCCTGCGCTATCCGGAGTTCTACAAGGTGGCGGTGTCACAGGCCGGCAACCACGACAACCGCAACTACGAAGACGACTGGGGCGAGAAGTGGCAGGGGCTGCTCGAGGAATACGACGACGGCACCACCAACTACGACAACCAGGCGAACCAGTTGGTGGCGGGGAATCTGCAAGGCAAGCTGCTCATCGCCCACGGCACGATGGACACCAACGTGCCGCACTCGAACACCATGCTTGTGGTGGATGCGCTCATCGCCGCGAACAAGGACTTCGACCTGGTGCTGTTTCCGAATCGAGGCCACGGCTTCGGCAACGAGCCCTACATGATGCGCAAGCGCTGGGACTACTTCGTGCGCCATCTCATGGGCGCTGAGCCTCCGGCGAACTACGAGTTCGGGCAGCTTCGAAGACCGGTTGGGTGAGGAGGCGCTGAGAACGGCCTGGCAGACTCGCCAGGCCGCCGCCCCCCGGCCCGAGACACCGAGCCGCATGAGCACGACACTTGCTGGCGCCGAAGCGCGGGACGCGATGCACGCGCGCATCGACCGGCTCTCGCCGGAGAGCGGCCGGCAGTGGGGGACCATGTCTGCGCATGAGATGATCTGCCATGCCGCCGACCAGCTGCGGATCGCCATGGGCGATATCGAGACCCAGCCTGGACCGCTCCGGTTCAGATTCGGCAGTCGCGAGCTGAAGGCGCCGCTGGGACCGCTCCGATTCGAGTTCTACCGACGGATTGCGGTGGGCTGGCTGCCATGGCCCAGGGCACGCCTTGGGGCCGCGCCCGAGATGTTTACAACGGCCCCGGTCGAGTGGCATGGAGATGTCGCGGTGCTCCACTCCCTGGTCGACCGCGTGGGTCGGAAAGACGTCGCGGAGACGTGGGCGCCACATCCGCTGTTCGGTCGGATTTCAGGCCGGGAGTGGAGTTTTCTGTGCTGGAAGCACCTCGACTACCATCTCCGCCAGTTCGGCGTCTGAATCCCGTACCGAGTCTGGCTACCTGTCGGCCGATGCCTCCGCCGCCAGCACGTCCCCCACGGCCTGGACGATGTCCTGCTGCGGGCCGATGCCGGTGTAGGCGACCTTGCCCTCCGCGTCCAGGATGACCACGTAGGCGGTCGCCGGCGCCAGGAAGGCGCGCGTGGCGGCGCCTCGCGTGTCCCACAGCATCGGGAAGGGGATGGCGTGCCGCTCGAGGTGCCGGCGCACGGCGCGCTGGGTCTGGGCCACGGCCACCGCGACCGCGAGGAAGCCGACCTCGTCGCCGTAGCGTTCGAAGGCGGCGTCCATGCTGGGCTGCAGCGCCTCGCACTGCTCGCACCAACTGGCCCAGAACTCGAGCAGGAGGGGCCGCTCGCCGACGTAGTCCTCGAGGTCGACAGGTTCTCCGTCGAGGTTCTCGATGGTGGGGGGGGCCGGCGTCTCGCCCACGGCGATGCCGATCTCGCCCCGTTCCTGCGCGCCTGCGCCGCTGAAGAGCATCACGACGGCGCTGAGCACCGTCACTGCCGCCAGAAGATTCCGTCTGACCGTATTCACATCACCAGTCCCGTTTGAATCAGGTAGTACTCCGCCACACCCAGCATAATGATACCCGCCGCCTTCTTGATCCATACCATCCATGCTCCGGACTTCGGCAGCCAGGCGGCGGTGCCCGAGAAGAGCCCGACCGCGACCAGCAGCGAGGTCATCCCCAGCGAGAACACGAAGAGGTAGATGAACCCCATGGCGCCGGCCTGGGTCGCCGCCACCCAGGTGAGGACCACGGCGAAGGCGGGGGCGCCGCACGGTGCGGCCACGATGCCGGAGGTGGCGCCCAGCAGGAAGACCGCCGGGTAGGACCCGCCGCCCAGCCCGCCCGCCCAATGCAGCAGCCGCTTGGGCGCGCTCACCGGGATCACGTCCAGCATGGCCAGCGCGAAGATGATGAGCAGGTTGGCGGTGGCGAACCGTACCCACGGGTTTGCACTCACCGTGCCGAAGAGGGTGCCGCTCAGCCCCGCCACCAGGCCGAGCAGGGCGTAGAACATCGCAAGCCCGGTGACATAGGTGAGGGTCAGCCCCACGATGCGCGTCCGCGGCGCCTTGTCCCTGGAAGCCCCGGCGATGACCGACGCGGTGATGGGGATCATCGGGTAGACGCACGGGGTCAGGCTGGTCAGGACGCCGGCCCAGAAGAGCAGCCCCATGGCCAGCAGGGGGCTCGCGCTCAGGCTCTCGGAGATGCCTCCGATCTGTGCGGCGGCGGTCCAGACGGCTGACATGGCCCGGCTCCCGGGGTGCGGCGGTCTACGAGGCCGGCCGGGAGAGCACCCCGGCGGGGTCGAAGCTGTCCACGATGCCGCGCGTGAGCGCGAGGACGCCCGGCGCGGCAGCCGGCTCGGGGGCGGGCCAACGGGGGATGTTCGCGCGCGAGACCCGGAAGGTCGCGCCGGCCTGCGCGACGTTGTCACGCAGGCGGGTGAGCGCGTCGAAGACGGCCGCCGCGGAGGCGCCGGGCCCGCGCACCGCCACCCGCAGCACGCCCAGCGAGACGTGCGCGGCCACCGTGCCGCACTCCACGGCCGGTTCCACCAGGTCGCCCAGGCGCGAGGGCAGGTGGCTGACGCGCGCCACGGCGGCCGCGTCGTCCTCGAAGCGCTCCAGCGCCGCGAACCACCGGGCTGAAGCCTCGCCCTCCAGGCGTCGGCTGGCCTTCCGTCCCACGCGCGCGTTGAGGATTCGCTCCGATTCCGCTGCGGCCTCGGGCGAGCCGAGCAGGCGCACGGCCACGGTCGGCTCCTCGCCGTGGCCGGCGAGCAGCTCCAGCGCCGGGATGCGCAGCGGTGCCGTGGCGAGTGAGCGGGCCAGCACCACGGCCAGCGCCAGCCGGGGGGTCTGGTAGAGGAGGGTCACGTCCCGGACCGGCAACGGGTGCAGGAGCACGGTGGCGGAGGTCACGATCCCGAGCCGTCCGCTGCTCCCCACCGCGAGCTTCACCAGGTCGTAGCCGGCGACGTTCTTGACCACGCGGCCGCCCAGCTCGAGCACGCGCCCGTCCCCGGTCACCAGCGTCAGGCCGAGGACGTGGTCGCGGGGGGTGCCGAACTTCCCTTGCAGCGGTCCGTACGCCCCACTCGCCAGCACGCCTCCAAGGCTGCGCCGGGCCCGCCCGGGCGGGTCGAGGGGGAGCCACTGGCCCTGGTCGGCGGTGACCCGTTCCAGTTGGCCGAGGGAGACCCCGGCGTCCGCAGTGAGGGTCAGGTCGGCTGGGTCGTACGCGTGAACCGTGTCCAGCGCGCGCGTGCTTACCACCAGGTCCACCGGTCGGTCCAGATAGCCGGCGGGGAGGGAGGTGGCATTGCCGATGAAGCGAACCTGCCGTCCGTCGCGGGACGCGCGCGCTATCAGGTTGCTCAGTTCTCCGACCGTCCGCGGCGCCACCACGGGGGCGCCGCCAGCCTCCGTCGCCCGGGCGACCGCCGCAGCTCCGCCGTTCATTGCCGGCGCATCGCCGGGGTTCGCTTCGCCGCCTGCGGGCTCCTTCCCGCCTTCGTCATCGCGCACCGCCGACGCGTCTTCCAGCGCTTCCAGGCTCATGCCGTCGCACCCGCGGGCACGGTCGCACGCGCGCTCTCACTGCCAGCCTCGCCTACGCCCGCCAGGTGCGCGTTGCGGATCCGGTCCGGGAGCACTTTGCCCGGGTTGCACAGGCCCGCGGGATCGAAGACGCGGCGCACCGACTCCATCGCCCACAGCGTGTCATCGGAGTGGATCAGCGACATGTAGTCGCGCTTGTCGAGCCCCACGCCGTGTTCACCGGTGATCGTTCCCCCGGCCTCGACGCAGATGCGCATGATCTCCTTGGAGGCCCGCTCCACCCGCTCCATCTCGGCGGCGTCGCGCCGGTCGAAGAGGATGTTGGGGTGCAGGTTGCCGTCTCCGGCGTGGAAGACGTTGGCCACCTTGAGGTCGTAGCGCACGCCGATCTGCGCGATCTCGGCCAGGACGTCGGGAAGCCGCGTGCGCGGGACGGTCGCGTCCTGCACCAGCAGGTCGGGGGCGATCCTCCCCATGGCGCCGAACGCCTTCTTCCTTCCCTTCCAGAGCGCCGCGCGCGCATCCGCGGACGTGGCCCTCCGCACCTCGCGCGCCCCGCACTCCAGGCACGCCGCCTCCGCCCGCGCGGCCTCGGCCTCGAGCCCCGCCTCGATGCCGTCGAACTCCACCACCAGCGCGGCCGCCGCGTCGGTCGGGTAGCCGGCGGCGAAGATGCTCTCCTCCACGGCCCGAATGGTGGCCTGGTCGATGATCTCGAGCGCCGCCGGGAGCAGACCGTCCGCGATGATCGCGGTCACCGCCCGCCCCGCGTCCTCCAGCCGCTCGAAGATGCCAAGCAGCGTGTGCGTCGCCTGCGGCAGCGGCAGCAGTTCGACATCGATCTCCACCGCGATGCCGAAGCAGCCCTCCGATCCCACGAAGAGCCCCGCGAGGTCGAGTTCCCCGGTGTCCAGCCCGCGGTCTCCGAGGTACACGCGGCTGCCGTCCGCCAGCACCACGTCCAGTCCCCGGATGTAGCGGGAGGTGACCCCGTACTTGAGGCAGTGGGGCCCGCCCGAGTTCTCGGCGACGTTGCCGCCGACCGAGCAGGCGCTCTGCGACGAGGGGTCCGGGGCGTAATAGAGCCCGTGCGGCCGAGTGGCCGCCGTCAGGTGGGCGTTCACGACTCCGGGCTGGATGCGCGCACGCCGGTTGTGCAGGTCGAGTTCGAGGATGCGGTTCATGCGCGCCGTGCACACCACCACCGCCCCGTCGACCGCGAGCGCGCCCCCGGAGAGGCCCGTCCCCGATCCGCGCGCCACGAAGGGCACGCGCTCGGCCGTGATCGCCCGGACCACCCGGGCCGTTTCGTCTCCGTCCCGGGGGAGCACGACCGCCCGCGGCGGATAGCGGTAGGCGGTGAGCCCGTCGGACTCGTACACCATCAACCGGGCGGGATCGGTGATGACCGCGTCGTCGCCCACGATGCGGACGAGTTCCTCGGCCAGCCCGGTCGTCAGGCGCGGTGCTTTGGCGATCACGGCACGGCTCCCGGTGAAAGAGAAGCGCGCGTCCGGCGGGAACGGGCCGCCGCCGGTAACGCGCGCCGCGTCAGGGGAATACTACCCCCCGCCGGCCAGATAGTCGAGCATGGCCACGATGCTCGCCTCGGCGGCGTCGCGCAGCCTGGGCGGCAGGTCGTCTCCGTAGATTGTCGTCACCAGTTGCGCCGGCGTGGCGCCGGGGTGATCGCGCTGCGCCTGCTCCGCCTGTTCGATGCGGGCGAGGCGATGTTCGCGGTAGGCGGCGAGCGTCCCCGGCACATCTTCGATCGGAGGCCCGTGCGCCGGGTAGATCACCCTGGGCGCCAGGGCCTCGACCCGCGCCAGCGAAGCCAGGTAGTCGCGCACGCACCCCGGATACTCCCCCACCCAGGTGGTGCTGCCCTCGCCGAGCATCAGGTCGCCCGCGAAGAGGGCCCCGGCGCGCGGCCACCAGAAACACAGGTGCTCGGCGCAGTGCCCCGGCGTGTCCACGGCCAGCAGCCCACCCTCGTCGGTCTCCACCGCGCCTCCGTCGGCGAGCGGGCCATCCGCATCGCGACAAGGCCCGAGCAAGGGGGCTCGCAGCGCGTCCGCCAGGGCGCGGGCGCAGCCGGAGTGGTCGGCATGGTCGTGGGTCACCAGCACGACGACCCGGCGCGCATCCGCCACCGCGGCCCGGAGCGCACGCAGGTGATCCGCATCGTCAGGGCCCGGATCGATTACCGCCGCCATTTCGCGCCCGACGATGTGCGTACAGGTGCCGTCGAGGGTGAAGGGCCCCGGATTGGCTGCCGTGACGGCGCGGGGGCGGATCATAGCGCGCGCGGACCGGTCCCTCCCACGGTCATGCCCGGGACAACTCGAAGGCCTGAGTCCGCTAGCGTCGCTCGTGGACGAACTGCTCGGCGAGCTTGTCGGCGATCATCTGCACGGCCAGCTCGTCGTCGTCGCTGAAGGCCGCCGGCGTGCGGCTGTCGATGTCGATCTGCCCGAAGATCTCCTTGCCCGCCCGGATCAGGACCACGAGCTCGGACTTCACGCCGGGGTTGCACGAGAGGTAGTTGTCGACCGCGCCCACGTCGGGGACGTTCTGGTTCTTGCCGGTCGCCACGGCGGTGCCGCACACACCAGTGCCCACGGGGATCTTCGCGTGTTCGGTGCTGGCTCCGATGTAGTTGTGGAGCCAGAGTTCATCCTCGTCCTTGCCCAGCAGATAGACGCCGACCCAGTCGAAGTTATCGGTCCCGGACAGTCCCCGAACCGCGTGACGCAGGAGGGCATCCGACAGATACCCCTGCTCTCTCAGGCGCTGCAGGTCGCCGAGCAATTCAACGGTGTTCACCATGTTGTCGATCTTCTCCGTGGTGCGGCGCCTCTGGCCCCGCCGGTTCCTGGTTGCCCCGCCGTCCCCATCCCCGTCATCCCCAAGATGAAAGGTAACGCGATCGAGCGCACGTCAGGCGCGATCCGCGATTGCCTCCGCGAAGTCCGATCCGCTGGGTTCCTGGAACGCTCTCAGCCCGAACTCCGGCAGAATCGCGATCAGGTGATCGAAGAGGTCGGCCTGAAGTCCCTCGTAGTTCGCCCACGCCGTGTCGCTCGAGAAACAGTAGATCTCGATGGGCACGCCCTTCGGTCCGGGCTCGAGCTGCCGCGCCAGCACCGTCATCTGCTGGCTGACGCGGGGGTTGGCCTTCAGGTAGTTGAGGACGTAGAAGCGGAACGTTCCGAGGTTGGTCAGCCGCCGGATCTCCGGGATGATGCCGGACTCGCCCGTCGCCTTGGCGGCGTTGTAGCTCTCGATCTTGCGCCGCGCCTCGGCCATGTAGTCCTTCAGCGTCTCGTAGCGCGACAGCCGCTCGATTTCATCGTCGCTCAGGAAGCGCACCGAATTCATGTCGATGCGCAGCGACCGCTTGATGCGCCGTCCCCCGGACTCCGTCATCCCGCGCCAGTTCTTGAAGGACTCGCTGATGAACTTGTGGGTCGGGATGGTGGAGATGGTCTTGTCCCAATTCTGGATCTTGACCGTGTGCAAAGCGATCTCGATGACGTCCCCGTCGGTGTTGGCCTGGGGCATCGAAACCCAGTCGCCGATGCGGATCATGTCGTTGGACATGATCTGGATGCTCGCCACCAGCGACAGGATGGTGTCGCGGAAGATGAGCATGAGGACGGCGGTGAGCGCGCCGATCCCGGAGAGGAAGACCAGGGGGCTCTGGTTCGCCAGGATCGCGATGGCGACGACGCCCGCCCCCAGGTAGGCCAGCAGGCTCACGCCCTGGAGGTAGCCCTTGATCGGCCGCGAGCGAGACTGCTCGAAGGCCTCCACGTAGATGTCGTTGACCGCGTCGAGGAAGGCGCTGAACGCCGCCGCCGCGGCCATCACGATCACGGCGGCCGAGAGTCGGCGCGCGAACGTCCAGGCCAGAATGAGCCCGGCGGATGCGGTTCCGGTGGCCGCCTCGAGGGGCGTCACACCCAGCACCGGCCCGATGCCGTAGTAGACGATGGCGGCGGGCACGATGTGGGCGAGGCGCGCGAAGACCTTGCGCTCGATGACGCGGTCGTCCCAGGAGGAGCGGGTCCGCGCCGCAACCCGCCGGATTACGCCGTGGACGATTCGGGTGGTCACCCAGTCCGCGATCCACGCCGCGGCGACGAGGATCACGAGACCGGCGACCAGACTGAGCCAGTTGTCGGGGAGGAAGGGCATGGGTTGTGTCTCCGGCTCGCGCGCGAGCTAGATCTTCTTGCGCAGCCAGTCCAGGACGAGGCGCAAGGCGTACCTGAGAATTCGCATCATGGCGGAGCCGTCCTTGTTCGGTTTTTCGAGCATCGGCTGCCGGATGCCGGCATCAACGATAAGGACGTGTACGGAGAAAGGAGGGTCAAGGGTTTGGCGGGAACTCGCCGGCGTCGGCCCGCAGTTTGCGGCCCCGGTGGTCAGCCGATGACCCGCCGCTGGCTCACGCCGTGCGAGCCATGCCGGAGCAAGCGCCAGGCCATCAGCGGTTCGCCGAGTGCCCCGGCCTCCCATCCGCGGTTCCGTGAATGCCGTCGCTCGCCACGAACCGCGAAAGATGTGAGCTTGGGGCGGGCCACGGCGCGGCAACGCCGGTGGCGCCGATCGGACGTGCATCTTCAGAGGAGCCGGCGAAGTGATCTCACTCGAGGGCAGGAATGCAATCGTCACGGGCGCGGCGAGAGGCATCGGGGCCGCGTGCGCGCTGGCGTTCGCCCGCCACGGAGCCAACGTCGTGCTCGGGGACGTGCTGGAGGAAGACTGCGCGGAAACCGCGCGCCACATTCGCGACGAGACGCGGGCATCCGCCGTGGCGATTCGGGCGGACGTGAGCCAGGAAGAGGATTGCGCCGGATTGCTCGACGCCTGCTCGGAGCGGTTCGGGGACTGCGACATCCTCCTGAACAACGCCGGAATCATCTTGCCGGGCTCGATTCTGGACGGCACCGTGGAGGACTTCGATCGCGTGCTCTCGGTGAACCTTCGAGGGACTTGGCTGATGTCGCGGCTCGCGGCCCGCCACATGGTCGAGCGGGGCGTAAAGGGAGCCATCGTGAACATGTCTTCCACCAACGCGGTGGTGACCATCCCGAACCAGCTCGCGTACGCCGTCTCCAAGGGCGGGGTGGCGCAGCTCACCAAGGTCATGGCGATGGGGCTCGCGCCGCACGACATCCGGGTCAACGCCATCGGGCCGGGGTCCATTGCCACGAGGATGCTGGACGAGGTGATGGCGGACGAGGAGGCCCGGCGGACGATCCTGTCGCGCACGCCGATGGGGCGGGTCGGGGAGCCCGAGGAGGTGGCGAGCGTGGCCGTCTTCCTGGCCAGCGACTACGCGTCCTACCTCACCGGTGAGACCATCTACCCGGACGGTGGCCGGCTGGCGCTGAACTACACGGTTCCGCTGCGCGGCGATGGCTGAAGGTTCCCGCGGGGCAGCGTGGCGCCGCGGCGGAGCGCAGGGCCGCGGGTTTCAGATGAAACGCGTCTGTGGGCGGATCGATGAAGGCGGGGGACGGAGCGATGCCTGATCGTTCTGGCTCGGGCGGCGTGCGCCTGGCCATCGACATCGGAGGCACCTTTACCGATGTGGCCCTGGAGGCCGGCGGGCCCCCGGTCACCACCAAGGTGCTCACTACGCCCGCGGCCCCCGAACAGGGGGTCCTGTCGGGTGTGCACAAGGTGCTGGAGATCGCGGGCGTGGCGCCCTCGGAGGTGCGGCTGGTCATTCACGGGACCACGCTGGCGACCAACGCGATCATCGAGCGCAGAGGAGCGCGCACGGCCCTGATCGTCACATTGGGACATCGCGACGCCCTGGAGATGGCGCGCGAGAACCGCTTCGAGCAGTACGACATCGGCATCGACCGGCCCGAGCCCCTGGTGCCGCGCCGCCTGCGCCTGCCCGTCACCGAGCGCGTGGACCGGCACGGGCGCGTGCTGGTGCCGCTCGACGAGGATTCGGTGCGCGCGCTGCTGCCGATTCTCGATGAGCACGGCGTCGAGTCCGTCGCCGTGGGGCTCATTCACGGGTACGCCAACCCGGACCATGAGCGGCGCATCGGCGCGATTCTCGCGGATGAATGCCCGGAGCTTGCGGTGACGCTGGCCTCGGATGTCTGCCCGGAGGTGCGCGAGTACGAACGCCTTTCGACCGCGTGCGCCAACGCCTATGTCCAGCCGCTGATGTCCCGATACCTGAAGGGGCTGGCGGAGTCGCTCGTGGCCTCGGGGCTCGACTGTCCCTTCCTGCTCATGACCTCCGGGGGCGGGCTCACCACGCTCGAAACCGCAATGGCGGCGCCCGTGCGGCTGGTGGAATCCGGTCCCGCGGGAGGTGCGATTCTGGCAAGCCACCTCGCGCGACGGCTGGAGCTGGGCGACGTGCTCTCGTTCGACATGGGGGGCACGACGGCAAAACTGTGCGTGATCGACGGGGGCCGGCCCCTGCAGTCGCGCGCCTTCGAAGTGGCCCGCAGCTACCGCTTCAAGAAGGGGAGCGGGCTGCCGGTCCGCATTCCGGTGATCGAGATGGTCGAGATCGGCGCCGGGGGCGGGTCCATCGCGACGGTGGACGACCTCGGCCGCATCCAGGTGGGACCGGCCAGCGCCGGAGCGGAGCCGGGCCCGGCGGCCTACTGCCGGGGCGGGACCGACCCCACCGTCACCGACGCGGACGTGGTGCTGGGACGCATCGATCCGGGGTTCTTCGCGGGTGGCACGATCCCGCTCGACCGCGACCGGGCTGCGGCGGCCGTTCGCAACGGGCCAGGGGCGAAACTTGGGCTGGATGAGACGCATGCCGCACTCGGGATCGGCGAGATGGTGGACGAGAACATGTCCAACGCGGCGCGCACGCACGCTGTCGAGTGGGGAAAGGGTCTGGCTGGCCGGACCCTGGTGGCGTTCGGGGGCTCGGCCCCCATCCACGCCGCCCGCCTGGCGGACAAGCTCGCGTTGGACCGCTTCCTGGTTCCCGCCGACGCGGGGGTGGGGTCGGCGGTCGGGTTCCTGCTGGCGCCGATTTCCTACGAGGTGGTGCGCAGCCGCTACATGCGCCTGTCGGCGTTCGATGCGGGGGTGGTTGGCGAGGTCATCGCGGAGATGCGGGCCGAGGCGACCGCCGTGGTGGCCAGCGGTGCGCCAGGGTCGCCGACCAGCGAACAGGTGCGCGCCTACATGCGGTATGTGGGCCAGGGCCACGAAATCGGGGTGGAGGTACCGGCGGAGGTGGTGGCGGGCACCGGTTCGGTGGCAGCGTTGCGGGGAGCGTTCGACGAGGCGTACCGCGCCGTCTACGGCCGCGTCATTCCGGGGTTGGACGTGGAGGTGCTGAGCTGGACGCTGGTGGTGACGGCGGAGGGAGTGCGGGGACGGTTGGGATCGGCTACGGACACGGCCTCCGCCGGATCGGTCGCGGGCGACGGGATGCGAATACGGGAACCCGATTGCTCGCCTTCCGGGCCGACTTCGCTAGCGAGTCGGGACGCGGGCGCTGGAAGCCGTCCCCCCGGGTCGCACCTGTCTGGCGGCCCACCCGAGGGAACCCCGTCTGGAGGTCCGGTCGAGGCAAGTCCGTCCGGAGGCTCGCCCGAAGGGAGTCAGTCCGGCGGCCCGCTCATCCCCGACACACCCCCAGCCGTCCGCCAGGCCGAAATGGTCGACGGGGTGGCAGGCGGGCCGGTCGCGGCGGCCGTTCACCTCCGCCGCCGGCTCGCGGAGGGGATGCGGGTCGAGGGACCGGCCCTGGTCGTGGAGCCCCAGACCACCACGGTCGTCCCGCGGGGTTGGGGGGCGGTCGTGCTCCCCGGCGGCCACCTGCTGATGCGCAGAAGCGGCCATTCAACTGCGGCAATTCCCAATCCCGCATCCGACCGCCCCGCATTTGAATCGAGTCCCTCCGTGTCCGAAACCGCGGATATGGCGGCCCCATCAGCGGACCGGGAACACGAATCCGCCATTCCCAATCTCGTATCCGACCGCCCCGCACCGGAGTCCATGACTCCCTCACAGGAGCCCACGACCCCCGCACGGGAATCCACCCACCCCGCACGGGAACCCGACCGGCCCGCCCACACATCCCCCAGCACCCCCCGATCCAGCCAAGAGGCCCAGAAAAATGGTAGCCCGCGGGGCAGGGGTGTGGGAGAG
>VXNP01000078.1 GCA_009840525.1 Gammaproteobacteria bacterium | reverse complement strand
CGACCAGTTCGGTGACCTGGGGGTCGTCGGGCTCGGCCCCGGCGACGGCCACCGTGAACCGGGCTGCCGTCGGGACGTTCTTGGTCATGCCGACGGGACTGGTGAGCGCGGCGGCGGCACGGGCCGGCGTGAGCCGCCGGTACGGCGAGCAGCCCGCGGCGGCGGCCACCCGCAGCGGACGGTGGACCCGGTCGGCGATCACGTACCCGAGCGCGTCGGCGCCGATGCAGGCCACCACATGGGTGGAGGAGGCCGGGATGGGGGGCTCCCACGGTGCGGGGGCGGTGAAGGGGCGGCGGCGGGCTCCATCGGCCTCCACAATTATGTGATCAGCAGCCCCAGCGGCAAACCAGCGGTCCACGTCTTCGGGGCTGTAGCCGAGTGCCTTGCGGTCGTCGGTGGTCCTCCAGGCCAGGACGGCGTCGTGCTGGGCGAACGCCGCGGCCAGTTCGGCGTCGGTGGGGCCGATCAGGCACGGGAAGCCGCCGGTGCGGTCGCGTCCCATGCGGGTGGTGGTGGTGAGCAGCGTGGGGGCCGGTAGCTGCCGCCCCAGCGCGAACAGCAGGGTTGTCTTGCCGCCGCCGCCGACCAGGGACACCAGCGAGCGGCGCCCCAGTTCCAGAGCCTCAGCGGCGCCGGCCAGGTCGGTGGCGCGCACGGATCAGCCGGTCGGTCAGATCTCCCGGATCTTGCGGGCCAGCACGACGGCCAGAGCCACGATTGCGCCGAGGATTACGAGCCGCTTGAAGGTCTTCACTCGCCGAAGGGTAATGGGCAGGCGCGTGACCGCAACGAGGCTCCGCGGGTTGCGACGGGGCCTGGCCGGCCGAGCCGGTTACCCTGCCGGGCGGAGGTGTCTGAGCGCCTGGTGGGCTCCCCCGCCTTCAAAGCGGGTGGGACGGGCGATCCCCGTCCGGCGGGTTCGATTCCCGTCCACCTCCGCCAATACTCGGTAGAAAAAGGGCTTCTAACCTCTATAAACACTGAGATAACGTGGTTTAGATACTACTTTTGATACTAACTCCGAACACCCAAACGACAACCCGATAGGCGCTAGTTGGCGGCCTCGCTGGGAAAGGCGGCACGGAACGCGAGCACAGTTTCCTCCACGCCCTCAGTCATCAGGTCCACCACAATCTGATAGCGGCCCGCTGCCGGAAGCTGAACAGTGCGGAAGTCAACGGCGAACGGCACCATCATCACTTCACCTGGGTCATTCTGAGAGGGAGGGGTGCCAATCTGAAACCCGGCGGAGGCTTCCGCCAGCCGAGCCCCGTCGGCAGCCTCAACCCTGAACCGTATCTCCCGCGGGATCTTGGCTTCCCCCGGGGTGACCTCGATGATGAGGGCGAGCATCGCACCCATCGGGGCGGGATACTGCGGCCGCCAGACGCGATTGATCCCCGCTGAGATGACCGACAGCAGACCCTCTCTGACCTGTGCAAAGTCACAGATCGCGGCGACGCATACCTTCATGAGGGCTTGCTACACCCCTGAGAGCGCAAACTCGACTCGAACCGCCTCCGTGCCGTGGGTCGGGGGCTCAACGGGAGCGGGGAACCTGTCAGGTTCCCAGGCAGGAGTCTCCGCCTCAGCTGCAACGAGCCTGATCTGCAGGGCGTCAAGAACACCTTCAGCGTCGGCCCACTCGTGAATGGAGGCCACCAGGTCGGCCAACCGGTCTGCGCCGCCGGTGAACCCGAGGTCGTCCTCCGCCCACCAGAGCGTGCCCTCGTCGTGGTTCTGGTACACGCGAACTTCATGCATCGAGCGCCTCCCTATCGGATGAACCGCAGTTCATAGTAAGTCCTCTACCTCCTCATCGGTCAATCCAGCCCGTTCAATCAACATCCGGCGCAACGCCTTGGGCGGCACCTCGTCCTTGTCGTGGAACGCAAAGCCGATTGGGAGACGGCCATCAGCGACCAGCTTGCGGTGCGAACCGCGCTGGCGTTCCTGCTCGTATCCGACCCTGGCGAGAAGCCTGAGCACTTCACGAGCCTTCAGTGCCGGGAAGCGCGACACAGGGATCACCATCGCTCCAAACCCTACAGACGCACTCGCAGACGAAGGGTCGGAGCGCCGCGGCTGCTTGCCTCCGTGCCGACGGCGGCTCCATCAGCGGACGCTCAGGTACGAGCGCACGCCGTTGCCGAGCGGGATCAGGACCGCGAAGACCCACGCGCGTGAGACCCCACAGCTCGGCCGTAGCGCTTACTCACCTAGGTCTTGCGCTATAGCGGTCAACGAAGCTGCGGGCTGTCAGGTCGTGAAATGCCAGGATCTCCGCCACTCCGTTCTCATCACCGAACTGCGCTCGATCAGCCAAGGACGTCGCGAATTGCATCAGGGAGGAGCGCAACGCTGCCAAGTGCTCGTCGTCGATCACTCGCGTGCCCGGTGGAGAAATAGCGTCGTCGGCGTGTATACCACTATGATGAATCAATATAGGCGTAGCTTCGCACATCGTGTCGTACTTATCGCCGAACCAGTTCATTGAGTGTGAGATTTGCGCAGCGTTCCTTTTCCACACGACATCGGCAGCTTCGCTCTTGCACTCGATCACCAAAAACTTGAGTTCACCCATTGCCCAAAGCACATCCGGTCCTCCTCCATTCTCGAGTTCTGGACGCTGAGCTTCAAAGCCCAACATGCCTCCCAATTCTTCGATAGCACACTCGAAATCTCGCGCATCACCCGAGTTGAATACAAGGCGGTCGGCTAGTGATGCTACTCCGAGCACCAAGTCGTTACCGTCCTTATAGCGACGCCTTAGAGTTGAATGGCATTGCCGGGCTTGAGGAATCGTCGATGAAGCTCGCCGATACGCAATGCCGCCCAATGGCTTCATTACCCGGGGGTTGAGTCGAACCGCTCCTGCGAGCGTCTGTTGTGCCTGAGTGGGATTGATGGGGTACATGTAGGTTGCTAGATGTTCTTGTAACCAGCCTTTGGTTGTATCGTCCTCGACTGAATCGATCCCATTACGCAGATTGTCACAGGCCAACTCAAACTGCTCTGTGGTTGCTGCCTCGAATGCTTCACGGTAGAAGCGCTGGAATGGTTCCGTTGAGCCACCTGCATACGAAATGCCTGCTAAGCATTCGCGACTCACCTCCAGCCATCCCTCATCTCGGTCGAGGCACTGCTCCACGACCCCGGTCAAATCTGCAAGCCCGAGTTCACGTGACACATCCATAGACAGTTCAAGTTGCGCCTTAGTCGCTGGGCCAAGTCGATCACGTATTCGGGACTTGGAAAGCACTGTAGCGAGGCTTGCTCCTAACAGCAGAACAACACAGTAGTCCTCCGCACTCCTAACACCCCTGCCCATTCCTTGCTCGATACGCTGCAACTTCCGATATGCAAGGACATCACTACCGCCTAGAATCTCTGCTTCACGACGTTCTGTATTGTTGATCGCCTCTGGCACTCCGTCAATGACCAGGACACGGCACGCGTCATCCGGTAGGTCAACTCCGTCATACTTGTTGACAAACACGACTATACCAACATGCCCAGACTTCAACGCATTGACGGCGACGGCTATCTGCTCAGCACCGACGACTTGGTCCGCATAGTCCTGCCACAAAGCCGACCGTCTCCAACTGGGGACTAGAACCACGACATTGTGATTGACAGACAGCTTCTTCACGACTTGTCGGATAGTCTCATCACTAACTCTTGGATCCAGTTCACGAGGAGAGAGGATCAATCGGTCACCAACATCAGCCGCACTACTGGGCGTAATCGGTGACTTCGCCGCATCCTCTGATACCCCGAAGTGTGTCACCAGCACACTGTCATCCGCCAGTGTCGCCGTCAGATAAAGGCGTCGCTTGGCCTGCTCTAGACTAGCGACTCTATTTGTTGGTGGACAGAAAGGACGGATTTCAAGGGACTGGGGTGAGAATATTGCTTGGCATGCAGGCATAATATCCTTCACGAATGGAGGGCTGAACTTGAGACAATCATCCTCGCGGTATTCTTGAAGACATCCGATTACATCTTCGATCTTGTCTACCCAGGCTGATATCGGAACTCTCATCAAGGCTTGAGGAACTGACGCTTCCAGATCAGACAGTTGTGAAATGGACTGAGCGTGAAGGTCGGATCTGAAGATCCTCATCATCCTACTGTAGGCGTCATGGTCACTAGGTATCCGGACAGCCGTCTGCTCCTCGACTGTCCTAACGCATGCGTGGGCATCATCGATTACGACAGACCCGATAGCTAAGGGATCCACCCGGTAGTTACCAGGCCCGCCAAACTTTGACAGACCATTGACAAGCGCGTAGATGTTCGTAATACAGATCTCGCTACCAGCCTGGTAGGAAATGGACTCCGGATCGTCGGTTGTTCTGATTCCGAGGATGGCCGCTTGGCTGGCGGCCTGTTCAGCAAGAAATTTGTCAGGCGCGACATAGAGGGCCGGCCCAACATTTTCATTCAGGCTGCTCCGCAGCGCTAGGAGGCCTACGACAGTCTTGCCCGTACCGGTATTCATCTTGATGGCAAGATCTCGCTCGTCTCGCCGCGCGTACCAAGCTTCAAGGACCTGACCCTGAACGTCTCGTAGGTATCCGAAGCCGGGCGCGCGACCACTCAATGAGTTGAAGACGTCTCGTGGAACAATCGGAGGCTTATCGCCTCCGGATCGGAACCTCCTGAAATCCACTGGCATCTCTTACCTCAATTCTCTCATACATCGGCCAAACGGTTGTCTGCCGCGAGACATCGTCATCCCAAGTGCGCCAGCACAGCAGGCGTGTACGGCAGAATGGGGTGAACTCATGACAGTTTCGATTGGTTCGTGAGGTGATTCGAGCGATCAGATCGCAGATGCACTCTAACGCTGAGAGGCGGTAGTCGCGGTGTGGTCGGTGACGCTCACCATCTGCGAAACACCGGACGGCTCCCCGGCGCTTGTCGGCTACTCGAGGTGCATCCGGATGGGATCGCTCTCAGACTCGATCGGCGTGGTCACCGACGTTGAGCGCATCCGCTCGTTCAGCGGCCACGCTGCGCGGCGTGTACGAAGCCTGCGCAATACGCGGTGAGGCTCAATGGCCGGAATGAGGAACCTCTGGCCTGATCGCCAGCCAGGCAATTGGGCGCACATCTTCGTCGGTGATGGGCCGCGCCACGGTCGACCGGGAGGCTTGGGCGCTTAGCCCGAGGCGTTCTGCGAGCACCGCGAGCCGTTCAGCGGTGCGATCAGACGGTTCATCATCAGCCCGTCTGAGCGAAGCCCGAACCCTGTTCTGCACCATGCGCGAGGGCATTGTGTTGTAAGCGCGAAGCAGCCGGTCCCGCTGATGGGCACCGAGCACAGACGATCGCCGGATGATCGCCATGGCGTCGCGCATCGGCTTGGGTAGACGCACAGCTGCGGCTTCTCGGAGCGCTTGGGCGTTCTGTTCAACGATGTGTTTCCGGCATTGCTCCCAGGCTGTGTACACAGCCGGATAGACGTTCGAGTCGAGAAGGCGGGCTCCGCCTTGAGGATCGGCGGCGCGCAGGCAGTTGAGGGTGGAGGTGTCGAACAGGCTCGTGGGTTGCCAGGTCTGGGGATCGGCGGTCACGGAGACCATCCGTGTGTGGGTCTCGTCGCCGGCCGTGATCTGGGCACAGAACACGAACGCAGGGACGCGGACCTCGCGTGAGACGAACCCGGACCCAGCCGCCGCGGGCAAGCTGGTGACTGCCGCCGGATCTTGCATGCGGGTGAGGGCCATGCGCCATCGCTCGCCCAGCGAGGTGGTGTCGCTGCCACGGCGGGCCAGCCATCGGTCGTCGCCGTCAAGGATGCCCGCCGCGACTTCGAGACCTTCGGGTCCGTCCTTGAAGAGTTGACCCTGCCCGCCGCCGGGCATGTCTGGGATGGTCTCCGGCACACCAAGGGTCGCGTGCGCCAAACCGAGCTTCTTTTCGATCTTCGCCATCAGTTTGAGCATCGAATCGAGACGTTCGGCGGGAGCGAAGACGTCTATCTCGACGCTGGCGTGCGTTGAGCCGATCCTGTCGACGCGTCCGTGGCGTTGGACAAGCCGCATGGGGTTCCACGGCAGGTCGTAGTTGATGACTTTGCCCGCTTGGTGCAGGTTGACGCCTTCGGCGAGAACGTCTGTCGTGATGAGGATGTCGTAGAGGTCACTGCTGGTGGCTGTGCCGGCGGTCTTGGGGGCAAAGGAGGCGATGCTGTGATCGCGCTTGTCGCTTCCGCCTTCCGTGGAGTGGATGGGGTCAGCTACGCGGTTGCGGTAGTAGTTGAGGGGGTCTTGGTCGTCAACGGCTTCGAGCTCGGCGAGCAGCGCCGTGTGTATGTACGCGGCGGTATCAGCGAACTCGGTGAAGATGATCGCCTTGCGCTTATCTCGCCGATTGGCCCCAGCACGTGCTACGCCGCGCAGACGCTCGATCAGGCGGCGAACCTTGTCGTCCCCTACGCCATCGCCGGTGTAGGCGCTGGCAGCGGGGCCGGTGGCCTTCTCGGCTTCAGCCAACAGCTGCCGTAGCACGAACAGGTCGTCGCGGGCCGCGACGTTGAGTCGCTCGGCGTCGAAGTCCGATGAGGGCCGGCCCATCTGTTCCTCAGGGCCCGCAGCGACATCGGCAGGTTCATCGGGGTCTTCGACATCGGCGGGGTCGCCGTCTTCAGCCGTCTCAGCCGAACGGAGGATCAAGCGCATCTCCTTGACGGTGTAGACCCTGCCGCGTTCGAGCTCGGAGATGAACCACTCGTAGTTGTCGACAAGGCGTCTGAGGGTCTGCGTGATGGCCCACGGGGACGACTCGAGCCGTTTGAGGATGGCGCATCGCATCAGAGCGACCCGGTCCCGTCCCAGTGCGGAGCGTTCGTTCTCGTCGAGGCTGAACCCGGGCAGGTCATAGCGGGAGAAGCTGAGAGCAGGAGCCTCGTCGTCGGCTTGGTCAGCGAGATCCTCGTCTAGGTGCGCCATGAGGTCGTCGACGAGCTTGGTGCGTTTGCCGAGATCCCATTGGATGCGTGGTCGTAGGTCGACGCTGGGGAACCGAACCCGTTGCTCGTAGCCGTCTGCGCCTCGGATCGTGTCGCCCTCCGCGGCGGGGTTGTCGAGTATGAACTGCCTCGATCGGCGTACTGTCACCTGGTCGAGCAGGTCATAGAGGAATCCCTCGGGCACGGCGTCGTCGCGTTCTTCCATGCGGATGGCCTCGCGCACCTTGCGGCTCCATGAGGAGATGCCTTTGGCGGCCAGAGCGTCGTCGCTCACGAGGAACAGTCCGAGCAGGTGTTCGAGGTCTCGCAGACTGTTGTTGACCGGGGTGGCGGTGACCAGCAGCATGTCTTTGCGAGCGCCTGCTGTCGTGATCTCGGTGACGGCGTCGTGTTGACGGGTGCCGGCGTTGCGAAGGTGGTGCGCCTCATCAGCGATGACGAGCTGATAGTCGCCGAAGGCCAGGTCGAGCTGTTCTGGAGATGGTTCGCCGTCGTCGGGCAACATTTCCTCGTAGGCGATGCGGGCTTCGGTGTAGGACATGACACCGACGCGGCGGGAGATTCCCTGGCGTTTCAGCCACGGCTCCCAGACGCTGTCGCGCACCGCGGCCGGCGCGATGATCAGGACTTTGCGACCCGTGCGGGCGTAGCGGCGGGCGATCTCGCCTGCCATGTAGGTCTTGCCGAGGCCGGGCTCATCCGCGAGCAGCGCTCCGCCGAGGTCGTCAATGAACCGCAGCAGCCGCGAGACGCCCTCGGCCTGGAACACCGTGAGCCCCAACTCGTCGTCAAGGTCTTCCGCGGCGGCGTCTACGCTGCCGTAGACGGCTAGCAGCATCCGCTCGAAGATCGTCTGGGGATCGTGCTCCTCGAAGCGGGCGCCGTAGATGTCTGCGAGCGGATACGGCTCGGCCTGGTCCCAGAGTTCGTCGAACCACTCCTGCACAAGTTCGCAGTTCTCAGAGGCGGGGTATCCGATGTTGAGTTCCGCGTTGGCTGCGAGGCCGGCGGCGGTCAGATTGGACGAGCCTGCCAGCACAGCGGGGCTCACGACGTGCTCGACGATGAACGCCTTGCCGTGCAGGAACCTGTTGGTGAGACGCCGTACCTCGACCCGCGGATTTCCGTCTGTGGTCTCGGAACGAAGCCAGGTAACCATCTGGCGCGTGGTCTGATCGTCGTTGTAGGTGAAGCCGGTCAGGTCCCGTTCCGCGGCGATCCAGCGATCGAGACCTGCAAGCGCGTCGTTGACACGGCCTGGGTCGAACAACCCGTGGTCCGACGGCTCGGGCTGCGCCCCGATCAGGAGCCTGACCTTGTCATAGCCGCTGATGCTCGCCGCGATCATGGCGAACCCGGCCGGGTTGATGTAGGGCGCCGCGATGGCCGCCGACGGCGGGGTCTTGAGCGCCTCGGATGCCGTGGCGAACATCTTGTTGACGGCATCGGCAACACGAAGCCCCTGACCGGGGCGGTTGGTTGCGAACACCGGGTAAGCGCCGCGGAAGTACCGCTCCAACTCTGCCTGCGCGGGCTCGCTGTCCATCAGTCGTCCCTTGGTCCTTCGCTCATTTGGCGCATCGTCGACAGCACGGCGTCGCGGCGGTCGTTCCACTGGTCGAGTAGCCCGAAGGTGTCGTAGAGCACCGTCACGTCGTCGGTGTCGAGCCCATAGAGCAAAGCCACGCACGCATCCAACTCAACCAGCATGTCCTCGCGTTCACCGTCTCCGACAGTGCCTGCCTCTGCGCCGATCTGCTTCGTCCAGACGTCGAACCGATCGTCGGCGGCGGCTAGCCGTCCAGCGATCTCTGTGACACGATCCCTGACGGGATGTCCCTCCCCCGGGTCGGGCACCGACGCCTGGTTGAGCTGCTCGAAAGTCATGTTCAGTTCGGTCGTGCGTCGCACCTGCCAGTCGAAGATCATGCTGGAGAGCACCCCAAGCACGTATGCCTCATCAACGGGGGTGCCCCAGGTCTGCAGCAGGTACGGAGCCTTGTGGGTCAGCACCCGATCCGGTGGGATCAACGCGCAACGGAATGTGCGGCTGTCGTTGGCTCTGGTGACGTCTCTGAACGCGACGCGCGGACGCAGGCACGGCAGCGTGACGGGATCCTTGGTCACCTCCTCAGGCAGCTCAGAGAATGCCGAGGAAGCGGTCTCACGCTGCGACAGCCGCTTCGCGTGCAGGTGCTGCTGGATGCTGTCGGCGCGGACGCTGTCGTAGTAGTCGCCGGTGTCTGGCTCCCACAAGTCGAACGAGCTGCCCGAGCAGACCGGCCACACCTCCTCGGCGGCACGCTGTGGGTCGTTGGCTGCGGCGTCGGTCGGATTGGTCATGTCGTGATGCGACGCCAGTGCCCGATGACCGCGTCGCGGTGATCGTCCCACTGGCCGGGCCTTCCGAATGTGTCATAGAGCACCGCGATGTCGTCTTCGTCGAGTCCGTAGAGCGCAGCGGCACAGGCGTCTAGTTCTGCTAACAGTTCCTCGCGTTCGTCGGGATCCACAGAGTTGACGGTGACGCCGGCGTTGCCGGCCCAACTGTCGAAGCGTTCGTCCGTAGCTGCCAACCGTGCCGCAATCTTGGTGAGACGCAGGGAGACGGGGTCGTCTCCGGGTTCGGGGATGGACAGACCCCCGAGTATCTCGCTGTTCCCCATGTGCAGTTCAGCACGACGGCGGGCCTGCCAGTCGCAAGGCATCGAGCACAAGACACCTAGCGTGAACGCCTCCTCTGATGCGGTCGTGCCCTCGCTGGCAAGGGCGTACGCGACGTGCTGGGGCAGGATGCACCCCGGCGGAATCAGCGCAGCGATCAGGGTGCGGGTGTCGTTCGATCTGGCGACATCTCGAACGGCGATGCGAGGACGACGGCATGCGAGCGTCTGAGGATCCGCGAGGTGCTCATCGCTGAGCCCGTGGTGCGGCGATCCCGGGCTGGGGTTCTGGCGTCGTTGGTGGAGCAGTTCGATCATGGTTTCTGCTTTGCAGGAGTCGTAGTAGTCGCCTGTGTCGGGGGTCCAGAGGTCGAAGGACTTGCCGTGGTAGACGGGCCAGACGCCCTCGTCGCCATTGGCGGCGGCTGCTCCGTCATCGCCGGTCCAGTGCTGCCGGTAGGCAGTTGTGGTGGTCTCTGCGACGACGATGCGGAACCGGCGACCCCTGTAGCTGCTCTGGCGGCTGCGCCGTCGTCCTTCATGTACCTGTCTCTGTCGTGGGTCGTGTGGAGCTCCGCGACTGGGCGGAACGCCCATCGTCTCTGAGGAATCGGTGGCGGTCCGTGCTGGCGTTGAGATCCCCCTGGACCGCCCGGAACCGCCACCGCCGGAAATCGTCTCTCTCTCTCTCTCTCTCTCTCTCTCTCTCTCTCTCTCTCTCTCTCTCGGAAGTCCTCTCCGTCCGGAGGTCTTTGCCGTCGAAGCGGGGGTGTGACTTGATCTTTCGCCAGACTTTGAAAGCGGCCTTGGTCGGGATCTGGGGAAACGCCGCCGTGTTGGACCAGCCCAGGAACTCTCTCACCGGCACCTTCTCGGGTCCGTCGGTTGTCCTGGCTTCGAAGTCCTCCAGCGACTGCGCAGGACCTGGGTAGATCGCTACAACTGGCTCCTGGGTGTGCGTGTCGTCAAAGATGCCCCCTGGTGTCGTGACGGGGGTTGGGGTTGCGGACGGCGACGAGGGTGATCGTGTAGCGTCCGTCGACTCCGTCGAAGGCCCACTGGCGGGTGTTGAGGCAGGTGAGCACGGAGGCGACCGCCACACGACTAGGGCCACCGTGTAGGAGTTGTGGACCCCGTCGAAGGCCCAGCCCTTCCTGTTGATGATCGTCGCCAGGGACAGAACGCGACGAGTCACGCCCCCCCCCCCCGGGGGGGGTGGGGGGGGGGGGGGGGGGGGGGGGGGGGGGGGGGGGGGGGGGGGG
>VXNP01000054.1 GCA_009840525.1 Gammaproteobacteria bacterium | reverse complement strand
GCATCGACCTGTCGTGGAACGCGCCCCGCTACACCGGCGGCGTCTCGATCATCGGTTACCGCATCGAGACCTCCGACGACGGGGGCGCGACCTGGACCATCCTCCGCCGCAACACCAACTCCACGACGACGACGTTCTCCGACGTGAACCTCCGGCCCGCCACCACGCGGCACTACCGGGTCGCGGCGAGAAACCTCGCGGGGGACGGCGCATGGTCGAACACGGCGCGGGCGACCACCGACGCGACCGTGCCGGGGGTGCCGCGGCGTCTGAGCGCCGAGGCCGTCGGCACCTCGCAGATCACCCTCTCGTGGCAGGCGCCCTCGGACAACGGCGGCGCGCGCATCACCGGCTACCGCATCGAGGTCTCGGCCGACGGGGGCGGGAGCTGGGAGGACCTGGTGGGGAACACGCGCACCACGGCCACCGTCTACCCGCACACCGGGCTCGCGCCGGCCTCGACGCGCCACTACCGCGTCTCCGCGGTCAACCGGGTCGGCGTGGGCAACGCGTCGCGGGTCGCGGGCTCCACCACCGACGCCACCGTGCCCGACGCGCCCACCGGCCTGGCCGCCAATGACGTCACGCCCACGCAGATCGACCTGTTCTGGCTCGCGCCCGACTACAACGGCGGCGCGCGCATCACCGGCTATCGCATCGAGGTCTCGGAAGACGCCGCCATCTGGTCAGACCTGGTGACCAACACCGAGTCCACGGTGACTGCCTTCTCGCACACCGGCCTGCTGCCGGGCAGCACGCGCCACTACCGCGTCTCGGCCATCAACCGGGCGGGCACCGGCGCGGCCTCGGCGAGCGCTTCGGCGGCCACCGACGACCCGGTGCAGCGCGCGGGACGGCTCAACACCCGTGTCCTGCCACACGTGGCCGCCACGATGACATCGAGCACGGTCTCGGCAATCGCCCGCCGCGTCGACGCGGTGGCCAGCGGCATGGGCATGGAGCGCCGCGTGGAGACGAACGGGCTGTCATCCATGGCGGCGAGCCTGTCCGCGCCGGGTGTCGGCGGGACCAGCCTCGGCCTCGCGCAGGGCGACCAGGCCGGCCTCGCGGCCCTATTCGGCGGCACCTCGTTTACGATGCCCTTCGGGGCGGCCTCCGACGCGCAGCAGCAGTCCGCCACGGGCACGCAGTTGGCGAGTTGGGGTGCGGGCGAATACCACCACCTGGGCGAGCCAGGCGCGACGGGCGTCGACTGGAAGGGCAACATGGTGAGCGCCCACGCGGGCGTGGACCTGCGCGTGGGGCCGGACATCCTGGCGGGTGTCGCGGGCTCGTATTCTTCGGGCTCCTTCGACTTCACCGACAGGACGGGCGCCAGCGCGGTGACCGGCACCTACGGCACCACCATGGCCAGCGTGCATCCCTACGTGGCGTGGTTCTCCGGGGCACCCGGCACCTCGCTGTGGGGTTCGGCGGGGTTCGGCCGGGGCGACATCGAGGTCGATGACGTGCGTGAAGGGCTCCGCACCAGCCCCGCCAGCATGTTGACCGGGGCCGGAGGCGCCAGCTACCAACTGCTCACGCGCGGCTCGGGGGGCGTCCGCCTCAAGGCCGAGGGCTGGGCCGGCCAGGTAACGGTCGATGGCAGCCAGCAGATCGAGGAGGTCACGCTGAACATGCAGCGCGGCAAGCTCGCGCTGGAGCTGACGCAGGCCTTGCGCGCCAGTGAGGGCCAGCAGATGGCGCTCGTGCTCGAGGGCGGGATGCGCTACGACAACGGCGATGGCGTGACCGGCGCGAGCGCGGAAGTCGGCGGCGGGCTTCGCTACACCAACTCAGGTCTGGGCCTGACCGCGGAGGGCCGCGGCCGGTTCGTGATCTCGGCGCGCGACGGCTACGAGGAATGGGGCCTGGGCGGCATGCTCATGTTCGACCCGGCGACCCGGGGCGAGGGGCTCTCCATCCGGGTCGCGCCGTCGTACGGCGACCACCGGAGCGGGGTGAACCAGCTCTGGGAGCGCGGGGTGTACGACGCGGTGGGCGGCCACGACCTGGGCATGAGTCCCAACGTGGACGGCGAGGTGGCCTACGGCATCGCCGGCTTCCACGGCACGCCGTACAGCGGCTTCTACCTCGCAGAGAGCGGCATGCGCGCCTTCTCGAGCGGCGTGCGCTACGAGCTGGGCGCGGGCGTCGGGCTGCGGCTCGAGGGCACGCGGCGCGAGAGCGGGCTCAGCGGAGCGCGGCACTCGGTGGGCATCCGGGGGAGGATCAAGTTGCGGTAGCTCGATCCCGGGACGGTGGGCAGCGCGTCAGGGACTTTCCCGGGTGTCCGGCATGGGCATGCGGTAGCCAACCCCGCGCTCGGTCAGGATGTAGGCCGGGTCGGCCGCGTCGTCGCCGAGCTTCTGGCGGAGCTTCTTGGCGAAGGTGCGCACCGGGCCCGCGTTGCCTCCGCCGCGCCGGCCCCAGACCTGGCGCAGCAGCCGGTTGTAGGTGACCACCCGCCCGGCATTGCGCGAGAGCACGCGCAGCAGCTCGTACTCCGTCGCGGTCAACTTGATCTCGCGGCCTGCCATGGTGACCCGGCGCTGGTCGTAGTCGATGTCGAGTTCGTCCAGCACGAAGGGCCTGGGCTGGGCCTGCCGGCGCAGCGCCGCCCGGACCCTGGCCACGAGTTCCGTGGGTGAAAAGGGCTTGACGATGTAGTCGGCCGCCCCGCGTTCGAGTGCCTTCGCGATGGTCTCGTCCCGGCGGTAGCCGGAGATGAAGATGACTGGCAGGTCGGCGAGCTCCGGGGTCCGCTCCATCAACTCGATGCCGTCCGTGCCGGGCAGCATCAGGTCGAGAACGACCAGCTCGGGCTGCTCGATCCGGATCAGGTGCGACAACTCCTGTGGGTCGCCCGTCATCACCGCAGCGTAGCCCGCCGTCGCGAGGGCGTCGCGAACGAAGCGCAGCATCAAGGGGTCGTCGTCGACCACGAGAACGCGCCTGCGCTCGCGCCCCTCGGCGGTAAGCCGCCCGTAGCCGCCTGGGGAATCGGCCGTCGCCTCCCCGGCCACCGGAAGCGTGAACGTGAAGCGCGCGCCCCGGCCCGGCCCCGCGCTCTCGGCCCGTATGCGGCCGCCGTGCGCTTCCACGAGCCCCTTGCAGATCGCCAGGCCCAGCCCGGTGCCTCCCGCAAGGCCGACGCGCTTCTGGAAGAGGCGCGGGAGCCGCTCGGGTGCAATCCCCCGTCCCTGGTCCGAGACCGAGATTGCGAGGTGCGTGCCGTCGCGCTCGGCCGCCACCTGGATCGGAGTCGACTCGGGCGCGTGCCGCCCCGCGTTGGCGAAGAGATTGATGAGCACCTGCACGATGCGCTCCGGATCGGCCATCGCCCGCGGAAGGTCCGGCGGGAGGTCGATGAGGACGGGGTGCCGGCCGCCGCCGCTAAGGAACGTGGTCCGGGCCTGGTCCACCAGCGAGGCCACGTTGGAGGGCTCGGGTGCGACGGTGAGTGTGCCCGCCTCGATGCTCCCCGCGTCCAGCAGGTTCGCGATGAGGCCCCGCATGTGGTTGGCCTGGCCGTTGATGAGGCGAAAGAACTGCAGCATTTCGGCCCGGGACGGAACCGGAGAGGCCTCGAGCACGGTTGCGGCCGAACCCTTGATGGAAGTGAGCGGGGCGCGGAGTTCGTGGCTTACCATGCTGAGGAAGTCCGCCCGCTGCCGCTCGAGGTCGTCGAGCGGCGCCAGATCCTGCATCGTGACCACGACCGAGACGACCTCCCCCGACTCGGAATGGATCGGCGTCGCGTTGATGAGCGTCCGCACGCTCCGGCCATCGGGCACCGAGAGCTCGATCTCCTCGGCACGCGTCGTCGTGGCGCCCTCGAGCTGGCGGGCCAGCGGGATCTCCGCGAGCGAGTATTCCCGCCCATCCGCATGCCGGCACGTCAGCACTTCCAGAAGCTGCTCCGGCGGACAGCCGGGGGTGCGGATCTCCTCGACGATGCGCTGCGCCTCGCGATTGAACGACACGGGACGACCGGTTGCGGCGTCGAACACCGCCACGCCCACGGGCGTGGTTTCGACCAGGGCCTCCAGGTCGGCGCGGGCCCGGTCGACGTCGCGGTGCGTGCGGGCGTTCGCGATCGCCGTGGCCGCCTGCGAGGCGAAGAGGGTCAGGATCTCCTCGTCTTCGGCTGTGAACTCCTCGCCGTTTCTCTTCTCCCCGAGGAAGAAGTGACCCAGATGCTCGCCCCGATGGTGCATCGGCGCTCCCTGAATCGTCCTCGGGATCCACGGAGTCGGGCGGAAGCCGCGCGACCGGAGGTGACCGGGGAAATCCGAGAGCCGAAAGGGCTCCAGATGGTTGCGAAGATGCTCGAAGAGCCGCAGCCCGTCGGGCCACGCCGTCATCGTCCGCTGCTTGTCGAGAGCGAAGCCGGAGGTCAGGAAGTCCCGAAGCTGTCCCTGCTTGTCGACCGTCGTGATTACGCCCAGGCGGGCGTCGGTCAGCGCGCGGGCGCTGTCGACGACTTCCTGCAGCACGTTGGCCAGCTCGAGGCTCGAGTTGATGCGCAGGACGGCGCTGCTCAGCCGAACGAACCGGTCCCGCAGGGCCCTGTTCCGGCGTTTGAGTTCGTTGATGTCGTTCACGGCTTCTCCCTCCCCACGCTACTGCAACATGAAATCGACATAAAATCAATACACTTGTACACGTCTTGAACATATCAATCCCCCTAGATTAGAGGGATGTTCCGAGTTTCCCACGCGATGCAAGCCGCAGTCGCCGGCGCGCTGGTCCTGCCCGAGCGCTGGAAGCGCGGGGTGGCATACAACCCGCTCTCACCCCGGACGGTGCGCGATCCGTACCCCGTCCTGGCGGCCCTGCGCGCCCAGGCGCCGGTGCACCGCAGCAGGTTCCTGAACGCCTGGGTGTTCACGCGCTACGCCGACGTGAGGGTCATCCTGCGCGACCATCGGCGTTTCGGCAACGACCCGCGCAAGAGCAACCTCTCGCTCCTGCAGCGGGCCATTCTGCCGCCTCCGCACGAGTATTCCATGCTGCTTCTGGATCCGCCGGATCACACGCGCCTCCGGGCGCTCGTCAGCGGGGCCTTCACGCCGCGGGCGGTCGACGCGCTCGAGCCACGCGTTCGCGGCATCCTGGGCACCCTGCTGGGAGACATCCGCCACTCGACGGCGTTCGATTTCATGGACGCCGTGGCGCATCCCCTCCCGGTGATGGTCATCGCGGGGATGCTGGGCCTTCCCCCGCGGGACTGGCGCCGATTCAAGGTCTGGTCCGCGCGGCGTGCGCGTCTGCTCGAACCGAGGCTCGGCCGCGGGGAGGGCAGGGCCGGCAAACGGGTATCGAGTGCGTTTGCCGCCTATGTGCGGCCGATCATCGAGGAGCGACGGGCCAGGCCGCGCGAAGACATCGTGACTGCCCTGGTCTGGGCCCGGCAGGATGGCGCGCAGTTGAGCGGGCAGGAGACCGTGAACATGCTGCGGCTGCTCCTGGCAGCCGGCAGCGAGACCACTGCCAACCTCATCGGAAACGGCATCCTGGCCCTGCTCCGCCATCCGGACCAGATGGAGCGGTTGCGCGAGGACCCGGCCCTGATCCCGTCGGCCGTCGAGGAACTG
Source organism: Gammaproteobacteria bacterium (assembly GCA_009840525.1). Classification (GTDB taxonomy): domain Bacteria; phylum Gemmatimonadota; class Gemmatimonadetes; order Longimicrobiales; family Gaopeijiaceae; genus BD2-11. The sequence goes on along the minus strand of VXNP01000054.1, from coordinate 5,517 downwards.
CTCCGCTTCGACGCTCCGGTGCAGGTGGACTATCGGCGGGTGCTCGCCGACTGCGAGGTGAACGGCTTTGCCTTGCGCAAGCGCGACAACGTCGTGGTGCTCCTGGGCGCCGCCAACCGGGATCCGGCGGTGTTCGAGAATCCGGACCGCCTCGATGTCGGGCGCGACCCGCGTTCGCACCTGTCGTTCGGGAGCGGGATTCACCACTGCCTCGGCGCTCCGCTTGCTCGCCTGCAGGGAAGGATCGCGCTCGAGATGCTGCTCGAGCGGTTCCGGTCCATTCGTCTGACCCGCGATCGCCCCCGGTATCGTCCGAGCATCATCATGCGGGGCCTCGAGTCCCTGCCGGTGCGCTGTCTCAGGGCGTGAGGGTTAGAGGCCATGAGTGAGAAAGACACGTTCGATCGCATCCTTGCATCATTGCATGAGGCCGCACTCGACGACGGGCGCTGGCCGGCCGCATCCGCCCTCATCGACGACGCGCTCGGTGCGGAGGGCAATGCCCTGGTGGTGGGCGCCGACCAGCCCGGGGGGGATGTCCGGATCTTCTACGCCGGGTTCTACTACCGTGGCGAACGCAACCGCGAATTGGAGCGTGAGTACTTCGACGACTATTACGCCCGGGATGAACGCATCCCGCGCCTCCGGAAGCTGCCGGACAGCCGACTGGTCCACTGCGGAGACCTCTACACCGACGAGGAACTGAAGAGCTCCCCGTCCTACAACGAGGCCCTGTCCCGCGGTCACACCCAGGACAGCATCAACGTGCGTCTGGACGGACCCGGCGGGTCGCGCATCGTCTGGGTGGTCAACGATCCCGTTGGCACGGGCGGCTGGTCGTCCCGGCAGATCGAGTTGATCCGGCGGCTCCTGCCTCACGTCCGCCATTACGTGAGCGTCCGCCAGGCGCTGGCCGACGCCGGAGCCCTGGGTTCGTCGTTCGACGAGCTCCTTGCCGCCACCGGGTGCGGGATCATTCAGCTCGATTGGCGCGGGCGGATTCGTGCGGCGAACGATCGTGCCCGGGAGTTGTTGCGTGCCGGCGACGGCCTGCTGGACCAGGGCGGCCTGCTGTGTGCGCGCTGGCCGGAGGACGACGCCCATCTTCAGCGGCTCGTGGCCCGCGCGCTGCCGCCATACGGGTCTCCCGGCGCCGCCGGCTCGATGATGGTGAGGCGTTCCGGGAAGCAGCCGCCACTCAAGTTGCGGGTGGTCCCCGCGGGCAGCCGGGAGGAGGAGTTCCGTGCCTGGCCTGTCGCGGCGCTGGTGTTCGTCACGCACCCGCGCAGCCCGACACGCCTCAATCGGGGTTCCGTGAAAGCCGCCTTTGGTCTCACGCCGGCGGAGAGCCGGGTAGCGGTGCTGCTTGCCGAAGGCAAAACCGTCGGTCAGATCGCTGCCGCGGTGGGGCGGGAGCAAAGCACCATCCGCACCCACGTGCGGCACATCTTCGGGAAGCTCGGCATCACCCGGCAGGTGGACCTGGTGCGGCGGATGCTGTCGATGGGGGCGTAACGAAGATCCCCAATTTTGTGGACGCGCCGGAGCTGCCTGCCTCTCCATTGTGTCAGCAGAATCGCATTCCCGCCCCAAGGCGAGGCGCTTGTCCATGCCCGATGCCCAGGACATCGACTCAGGCCATACGGTCGACGCGCGCGCCCTGAGCAGTCCGCGCTCCGCGCTGCTCGACAACAGCCGCTTCGGCGTCGTCCAGTTGGACCGGCGTGGGCGGATCGTGGCGGCGAATGACCGGGCGCGGGACCTTCTGGGACAGGACGACGGGCTGTGCGACGTGGATGGCTTCCTGAGCGCCACGGGGCCGCGGGACAACCGGGCGCTGCAGCAACTGCTTGCCCGGGCGGCACCTCCGCTCGGCGACCCCGGGTCCTCCGGCTCGATCACCATCACGCGCTCGTCGGCGTCCACTCGGCTCGTCGTCCACACCGTTCCCTGGTCCGCGCGCGAGCGGGAATCCGGCGCGCGGCAGGTGGGCGTACTCGTCCTGGTCGCCGATCCCGAGAGCCGGCCCAGGATCGACGTCGGACTCGTGCAGGCGGCCCTGGGCCTCACTCTGACCGAGAGCCAGTTGGCCACGCTGGTGGCGGATGGGCAACGCGTGCGCGACATCGCGGCACGCACCGGGCGCAGCGAAGGCACCGTGCGCTGGCACCTCAACAGGATCTTCCGCAAGCAGGGCATCTCGAGCCAGGCGGACCTGATGCGACGCGTCCTGTCGCTCGACGGCTTCCCGCGGTATCAGCAGGACCAGCCGCCTGTGACGTAGCCGCGAACGCATTCGGCGGCGCAGCCTGGCAGCAGCTCTCCCAGTTGATGGATCTTGCCGGCCAACCGTACTACTTCGCGCTACTCACCGCAGCGGAGCAATACGGCGCGGCGCACCATCGGCCGCAGGTCGTCCAGGTAATGGTCCAGAAGAACCGCGCGGCGGTCGAGTGCGGGCAGGTGCGCGTTGAGTTCGCCGCCCGCCATGACCTCGAGCGGGTGTTCGTGAGGGAGTTCAACACGCCACGCGGTGTAGTTCGCTATTCGACCCCGGAGGTAACCGCGCTGGAACTCGTCGGCTACCCGAAGCACGCGGGCGGCATTGCCAACGTCGCAGCCGTCCTGGGCGATCTTGCGGAGGAGATGGAGGCGGACGCCCTCTCGCGAGCCGCAGGTGTCTCCCCGGTGAGTTGGTCGCAGCGCCTGGGATACCTCCTCGAGCGCCTGGTCGAATCAGACTTGGCTGAAGCGCTGGCGCCCTTCGTCGAGAAACATGCTCGCAGCTACACCCCGTTGCGCCGCGCGGCGCCGACTTCCGGAGCTGCCCGAGACGCGGCCTGGAAGCTCATCGTGAACGTCGACATCGAACCCGACGAATGATCCCGCGGGACCTTGAGCGCATCATCGCCTTCCTGCCGGGCGATCCGTGGAAGGGCTTGGCGCAGCCCGACTGAGTTCAGGCCGCGGTCCTCATCGGAGACTGCGCAGACGGGCGGCAATCTCTTCGGCGGAGCGGGTCTCGCGGATGGCGGCCCGGACGACGCCATTGTCGGGGTCGGCCGACCGGGCCCGTTCGAGGCTCGCCAGGGCCGAGTCGAAGTCTCCCAGGATGCGGTGGACCACGCCGACGTTGTAGTGGGCCGCCGCCACGTCCCTGTCGTCGATTTCCGCGACCTGGCCGGGCAGGCAGGAGTTCGCGTTTGCGATCGACATCTCGAGCGCGCGCTCGTAGTCACCGGCCTCGACGGCGCGGTGGGCCAGGTTCAGGCCGCATCTCTCGTCGTCGAAGAAGACCAGTCTCCTCCTCTCGGACCAGCGAAACAGGACGGGCGTTATGTCTCCGATCGTGCTGCGGTAGGCCCGTGCCACCACTGCCCCCGGAGACGGCAGATCCGGGAGCTCCCGCCGGCTCGAGTTGGTCGCCTCGGGTTCGTAGGCGAGCGTGTGCGAGGCGGCCACGAGATCCGTTGACGGATCGACGACCTCGAACGTTCCCCGAAACAGGACGCGTGTGCGCGCGTGGAACTCCGGCACGGTTAGGCGGCGGGTTTCGTCTCCCACCCTTTCGACGACTTCTCTCGACGTTTCGTACCGCTCCTGCTCGGTCTCGCAGCGCGTTACGGTGACGGCGATCACCGCGTCGGCGTTCAGCCCGGCGCCCGCGCGTGCGACCCGCACGCCACGTTCCACGAACTCCTGGGTCAGGACTTGCACCCACTCGGCTTCGCAGCCGGCCTCCGGGGCCCTGGAGCGGCCTCCGCGGGGGCGCGCGTCCCCGGCAAACACCACTTCGTCGACCAGGAAACCCACGTCCGGCGGGTGCTCGACCTCGACGGTCACGGTCGGATTGAAGGTGGCCGCGTACCGCATTGAAGCGCACGAGGCCACGGACGTCAGGCCGAACGCGAGGCCAGCCGCCAGAGCGGCCGCCCGACGTGGACCGAGGCGCGGCAACGCTTTCCCCTGCCGTGTGGACGTGAGCGTCTTCATCTTCTCGAATCTTCTCCCTTGGAGTCGGAGATTTCCCCTGATTCGTTCCGGCCTTCGCAGACGGCTACAGGGCTTTCGGCCTTCGCGTCCGCGATTCGCGTTTCAGCGACCGGCTCCCCGGTCTCGGCGCGCGTTGGGGCTTGCCAGTCCCCGGTTTCGGCGGGCCTCGCCGTACCTTCAGTTGGCGGCCGTGCCACTCCGCCTTGTATTCGAGCTGGCGCAGCAGTTCGCTGCTCGCGCCCTCCACTTCGATCTCGCGGGCGTCGTGCACGACGCCGGTCGTGGTCTTGTGCTGCAGATCCGCCTGGTGGTTCCGGACCTTGCGCGCCTGGTTGCGCATGCGGGCGAGCGCGCGCTTGCGGCCTTCCGACCCGTATTCGCACCGCTCCAACTGCCGCTCGAGCCTCGCCAGGCGGCGTCGCGCGTTCCGTAGCGCCGTGCTCTCGCGGATGACGTGGACGGACCCGCCGTCGACCGACACACTGATCTCGCTGCCGTTCTGGCGAACCGCAGCCCTGTCCGTCCGGGGTTCGACAGGGGTGAGCGGCGCGCATTCGAAGAGGCACGAGAGCATCCAGCGGTTTCCCGCATCCAGCCAGGCCCGTCCCGAGAGCAGACCCAGGGTCTTGCGCCCGAGCGGGCCCGCAAGTCTGCCCTGGGGGAGACTGCCACCCCTCCAGCGCACCGATCCGAACTTGGGCAGCCACACCCGGCTGCCCTCGAAGCGGACGCCCTGGTTGCTGAGGTAGATGCCGGGCTCGCGGCCGATGGCCTTGATCTGGGGGAACCCGCTTCGCGCGCGTCTGCCGGGTTTGGCGAACCAGGTACGAAAGGCCCGGTCGAGATCGGCGGCGACGCGGTAGGTTGCGCTGGCCGGGAATCCCCGGTGCTCCGGCTGCCGCTGCCAGTCGCGCGCGAAGGCGCGCATCTCGGCCAGGGACAGGCGCCGTCCGGCCTCCCCGTACCTGCGCTGAGAGGCGGCGAGCAACTCGTTGGCGAGTTCACGCAGGCCGTTCCTGCACCTGAACAGAGCCGCATCCTGGGCGGGACTCGGATAGAGCCTGCAGCGCCAGCCGACGTAGCGCCGGAAAGCCGGCTCGGTCACCGTCATGTCACCCGCGCGTGGGGAGTACGCGCGTGCGCGCGGCCCTGCTTCCTCGATCCGTTGCCGGCGCCGGGGTCCCACACCAAGTCGACCCACACGCCGAATTGTCGAATGACTCGCTCCGGATCCTCGGTCGCCTCCGCGAGCGTGCAGCCGGCCAGCCGGTTGAAGTTTCTCTGCAGGGTGCGGCGCTGCAGTCCCAGCCGCTCGGCGATGGCGTTCCAACCCTCTCGCGAGCGCGCGTGCAGGGCCCAGAGGATGACGGCCCAGCTCAGGAATTCCTTCAGGCTGCACCGGAGGGGCGAGTCCTCCCTCCAGTACTGCCTCAGCGTAGGAGGGGGGGGGGGGGGCGGGCCCGCCCCCGGCCCCCCCGCCGCGCGGGGGGTGGTGGGGGGGTGGGGGGGGTGGGGGGGGGAGAC
>VXNP01000069.1:58594-64306 GCA_009840525.1 Gammaproteobacteria bacterium | reverse complement strand
ACGCGTCTTGAGGAGTTCCTGGTGGCCGTGTCCTGCTCCAAGAACTTCGGCCTGTATCGCGAGCGCTGCGGCGCACTTCTGATGGTTGCGGAGGACGGCGGTCAAAGAGAGGTGCTGGAGTCGCAGGTCAAGCATATCGCCCGGGGCATGTACTCGATGGCCGCTTCCCATGGAGCGCTTATCGTGGAACGCGTTCTTTCCGATTCGAAACTCCGCAACGGCTGGCGCCGCGAGCTGGCCGGGATGTCGAAAAGGCTTGCCGGACTGCGGACCGGGCTCGCCAGGGCGATGGGCGAACGGCGACCCGATCTCGATTTCTCGTGGATCGCCCGCTACCAGGGTTTGTTTCTCCTTCTGGGAATCGAACCGGCCGTGGTGGACCGGCTGCGGGAGGAAAACCACATTTACATGATTCGCGACGGCCGAATCAATATAGCCGGGCTGAACAAAAGCAACCTGACAACATTCGCCGACGCCCTGGCGCCACTCCTGTAACCGAAGAGTAGGCTCCTAGGCAAGCGTCCCGGCCAGCTTGTCCATAGTGGCGGTCATGGCTTCGGCCATTCCCGGTTCGCTGCTCATGTGGCCGGATGCGGATGCGATGATCAGTTCGCTGCCCGGCCAGGCCTTGTGCAACTCGTAGGAGGTTCTCGGCACCGCCACGATGTCGTAGCGGCCGTGAATAAGGGTACAGGGGATGTGCGTGATGCGGTCCAGCTCCTTCCATAACTGGTTCTCGTCCATAAACCAGCGGTGCTTGCGGAAGTGTTCGCCGATCCTTGCGATCGGCAACTGCGGCCCCGCGCTCAGGTCGTGGCGGATCTGTTCTTCGGTGGCCTCCAGGTAGCAGGCGTAGAGTTCATACCGGCTGTAATCGCATGCGGCGGTTTCACGCGCTTCGGCGGGGAGCGTGTCGTCCGTGGCGATGCGGACCAGTTCCTTCAGCTTCTTCTCATCGGGCACGTCCGCGAGGTCCGTCTCGATCCTGTCGAATATATCCGGGAAGAAGTTCCGTAGCCCGGATCCGAACCATGCCGATTCCTCCTCCCGGGCCGTCCACGCGCCGCGGAGCACGATGGCGAGAACGCGATCGGGGTAAGCCTGCGCATACGCCAGCGCCAGCGTCGTTCCCCACGACCAGCCGGAAATTACCCAACGCTTCACATCCAGCATTTCGCGAAGCAGTTCCAGGTCGGCGATGAGATGTTGCGTCGTGTTGTTGCGCAACTCGCCCAGCGGCAGCGACCTGCCGGAGCCCCTCTGGTCATACATGAGCAGGTGGTACCGGTCCGGGTCGAAGAAACGGTGGTATTCTGGAATGCTGCCGACGCCGGGCCCACCGTGAATTTCGACCACGGGGATTGCGCCGGGACTGCCGTATTCCTCGAAGTAAAGCTCGTGTCCGTCACCGGTGGGCAGCAGCCCCGACCGCCTGGGCGACTGCTCGGAGTACTTGTAGTCCCACCCATTCATGTCGACACCTTGTGCACTAAAATCAGGCCCCGCACCTTTTCCGGAATTATTTTAGTTGTCGGTCACGCCGAATATACGGGGTCTTCAGCATGTCGGCCTGGTGGTGCCCGACGTCAGGGCCGCGACCGATTTCTTCGTTTCGGGCCTGGGCGCGGAGCCACTGTTCGCCGTGGGCCCGATCGAAGTCGACGAGGAACGTGCAGAGCGCTATGACGTGAAGCCGGGATGCACGCTGGTTCGCTTGGCCATGCTTCGCATCGCCGGTGGCCCAAACCTCGAATTGATTCAGTTCGAAACGGCCAGACCGAACAGGGACCTGCCGCGCAACGACCAGGCCGGAGGCCACCACATTGCCTTCCAGGTCGATGATGTGGAAGAGACAGCGCGGAAACTCGTCAGGGCGGGCGCGACGCGTTGCGGAACTCCCGCGAAGGTGCGGGCGGGGCCTTTCGACGGTCTCGGCTGGCACTATCTGCGCACGCCCTGGGGAAGTTATGTCGAATTGGTATCGATTCCGGACGGCGGAATCGGTTTCGAGCGAAGCGGCTCGCAACGCCTGTTCAGGCCATGAAATATCGTTTGCCGATCCCACGCGTTCTCGCTGCACTGCTGTCCGCCTGGCTGATTCTTGCTCCAGCCCTGGCGACGCCGCAGGCCAGGGTCCAGGAAAATGTCGTATATGGCATGTACTCGGGTCTTGCGCTGCTGATGGACGTGCATTTTCCCGAGACGCCCAATGGCCATGGCGTTCTTTACATTCGCGGCAGCGGCTTTCATACACCGCTCGGCCTGGACGCGAAACCCTTGAAGGCGGCCCGCGATGAGCGCATGACCAGCCTGGTCGATGCCGGATACACGGTCTTCGCCATCAACCATCGGGCCGCACCGCGATTCCGCTATCCCGCAGCCCACCAGGACGCCATTCGGGCCATGCGGTTCGTCCGCCATCACGCACAGGATTTCGGGATCGATGCCGACCGGATCGGGGCCGTGGGCTCGTCTTCGGGCGGCACACTCGCGCTCGCCCTCGGCGTGATGGACCAGTTCCCGCCCGCCGCCGACGCAAGCGCCGTTGGCCAAACCAGCGGCAAGGCGCAGGCCGTGGTTGCGCTTGCCCCGCCCACCGACCTGGCGCTCATGATCAACAGCTGGGAGGGGGCCGTGGACCTGGTTGCGTCGTACATGGGCGCCCCGGTCTACTCGGACATCGGAGAGGACGGAATTGAGACCGAACTGGAGCGCGACTATCGAATGGCTTCACCGATTTCGCACGTGGACAGGAACGACGCCCCGTGCCTGCTCGTTCACGGCGACAAGGACATTGTGGTGCCCTACGCGCAAAGCGAGGCTTTTGCCGATGCCATGCAGGATGCAGGGGGCACCGTGCGGCTGCTGCGGGTTCCCGGCGGCGGACATCGATTACCGCCACGCACCGACGGCCCCGAAGCCATGCAATTGCTTGATGTCATGATCGACTGGCTTGACCTGTACCTGAGGCAATAGCCGTTATTCGAGGGGCTCAGCACGCGCTGACAAAGCGCTGCCTCGCCACTTCGAGGACCTCGGCGGCCGGACGCTTCCACCAGTTAAGCGCAGAAAAAATTTCCACATCACAAACGCCCTCGTAGCCCGCCTGATCCACCCATCCGCGCACGCTCGGGATGTCAATGATGCCGTCGCCCATCATCCCGCGGTCATAGACAAGGTCCCGGGTCGGCACCAGCCAGTCGCACAGATGAAGGCCGAGTATCCGGTTCGCTTCGCCGGCGCGCGCTATCTCTGCGCGCAGATTGGGGTCCCACCACACGTGGTAGAGGTCGATAATCACGCCCAGCCCTTCGCCCAGGCTGTCGCAAAGATCGTTGGCCTGGGCCAATGTGTTCACGCAGGAGCGGTCGGCGGCGTACATGGGATGCAGCGGCTCGATTCCGAGCGGAATTCCCGCAGAACGCGCTTCCGGCAGGACCTCCGAGATCAGTTCCGCAATCTGCCCCCTTGCATTGGCGATATTCCTTGATCCCCCGGGTAGCCCCCCGCATACCAGCACAAGGCATCCGGCGCCGATCGCGGCGGCCTCTTCGATGCCCCGCAGGTTGTCATCGAGGGCCGCCTGGCGCTCTCGCGCGCCTGCGTAAGGAAAAGATCCGCCACGGCAAAGGCCGCTGATCGACATACCGTAGTCGCTGATCAGGCGCTTGGCGCGCCTGATCCCGCAGTGCTCCAGTTGATCACGCCAGGGAGCGATCGTGGCGATGCCCGCCTCTCTGCAACCCGCCACTGCCTCCTCGAATGTCCATTGCTCACGGACAGTCGCCAGATTCATCGACAGGCGCTCCAGAGGCATGGAGCGTGGCGGCGCGCTCATGGTTCGATCCCCCAGACCGCCAGCAGCCGGGTCATGCGATGAAGGGCGAGTTCCGGATCGCGCAACAGTCCCGCCCCCGCGGCAAGCCGGAACACGTCCGAAAGGTGCACGATGGATCGTGCCGACTGCAGCCCGCCCAGCAGGCAGAAATGCTGCTGGTGGCCGTTCAGCCAAGCCAGAAACACGACGCCGGTCTTGTAGAACCTTGTGGGGCTTTCGAAGATCTTACGGCTCAGCGGGACCGTGGGCCTGAGAATCCGGTGAAATGCCTCCGTATCACGCCGCGCAAGATGGTTAAGCGCCTGCGCCGCCACGGGTGCGATCGGATCGAAGATGCCGAGCAGGGCATCGCTGTGCCCCATTTCGTCGCCGGCGATCAGTTCCGCAAAGTTGAAGTCATCTCCGGTATACATTCGAACCCCGGGAGGCAGTTGCCGCCGGAACTCGATCTCCAGGTCCTTGTCCAGCAGCGACAACTTGATTCCGTCGATCCGGTCGGCATGCGTACGCAGGAGATCGAGACAGGCATTCATGGCGCGTGACGGGTCGGCGCTGCCCCAGTAACCGGCCAGCGCCGGATCGAACATCGGCCCGAGCCAGTGCAGGATTACCGGTTCCCGAACCTGTTCCAGCAGGCGACCATAGACGCCTAGGTAGTCCTGCTCGTCGCGGGCAGCGCGAGCAAGAGCACGACTCGGAAGAAGGATGATCGGCGCTCCGGCCGCTTCCGCCGCTTCGATCTGGGTCTCATAGGCCTGGCGAACATCCCGCAGGCCGGCCACGCGGGCCGGATTGAGATGGTCGGTGCCCACTCCCGCGGCCATCGCGGCGCCCTTCCGGGTCCGACACTCCGCCGCGGTACGACGAATCAGCTCGCGAGCCTGCGGCCACTCAAGGCCCATGCCCCGCTGCGCTGTGTCCATGGCCTCCGCCACAGCGAACCCAAGGTCCCAGAGGTGGCGCCGAAAGGCGAGCGTCGTGTCCCAGTCGATCGCTCCGGAATCGAACCAGCTCACGCTCGCGCGGGCGTCGGCAACCACGTGCGCAGCCGCGTAGGCAACCCGGTTCCAGCGCGCGTGTTCAAACGACCAGGCCATCGGAGGCGGAAGGCTGAATTCGACCAGCGACCCGTCACTTTGGGGCAATCTCATGGACCGGGCCCGCCACTCCCGTCGGGCAACGCGGGAACGTCCAGCCACCGGCGCCGTTTCCAGCTCTCGATTGCGAGCTCGGCCAGCTGCACGCCCTTGGCCGCTTCCGCAAGCGTCCAGGACCAGGCGTCGCCATCCGCCACATGCCGCAGGAAGAACTCCCACTGCACCTTGAAACCGTTGTCGTAGCGCTCCGAGCCGGTAACTTCCTGCCAATCGGCGAAGAAATCCGCCGTCTGCGGCTCGACCGGATTCCAGACAGGCCGTGGCGTACCGGCACGGTCCTGAGTAAAGCAGCGGGTCAGGCCGGCGACCGCTGAACCCTGCGTTCCGTCGACCTGGAATTCAACAAGGTCGTCTCTTCGGACCCGCACGCACCAGGAACTGTTCATCGTCGCGACTATGCCGCCATCGAGCTCGAACATCGCATAGGCAGCATCGTCGGCGTCGGCGAGATAATCCCTGCCCTGTTCATCGACTCTCTCCGGAATATGGTTCGCGCCGAGACAGCAGACCGCGCGGACTTCGCCGAAGAGATTGTCCAGCACATAACGCCAGTGGCAGAACATATCCAGGATGATTCCTCCGCCGTCCGCCGCCCGGTAGTTCCAGCTCGGACGCTGCGCCGCCCTGCCCTGTCCCTCGAATACCCAGTAGCCGAAATCGCCGCGCACCGAAAGGATCCGGCCGAAGAACCCGCTGTCGCGCAGCCGGGCGAGCTTC
>VXNP01000069.1:34570-58494 GCA_009840525.1 Gammaproteobacteria bacterium | reverse complement strand
GCGCACCGAAAGGATCCGGCCGAAGAACCCGCTGTCGCGCAGCCGGGCGAGCTTCCGCAGGCCGGGAAGAAACAGCTTGTCCTGCACGGCACCGTTTTTGATGCCCGCCTGCTTCGCAAGCCTCGCGACCGCAAGCGCATCGCCGAGCGACGACGCGCTCGGCTTCTCGCAGTAGACATGCTTGCCCGCCGCGATCGCCCGTTTGAGAATCGCAGCCCGCATGGTCGTCGGGCCCGCGTCGAAGAATATTTCATCGGCCGGGTCCGATAGGGCCGCATCAAGGTCGGTCGTCCAGCGTTCGACGCCGAAACGCTTCGCGAGGGCCCTGAGTTTTTGCGCATTGCGGCCAACAAGGATGGGGTCCGGAACCAGCCTGCCGCCGTCCCGCAGGACACAGCCGCCCTGGTCCCGCATCGCGATTACCGAGCGCTCGAGGTGCTGGTTCGCGCCCATTCGGCCCGTCACACCGTTCATGACGATCCCTATCCGGCGCTCAGCCATCGCGTGTTTCTCCCCCGGCACTCTCCGGTTCCGCCAGCCAGCCATCGTAGTAGGCATGATCGGCGCTTAGCGGCAACTCGACTTCCGTGGCATGGTCGGCCGAATAGTACATGGCGGTGAGCAGCTCCACGGAGCGGCGAGCATCCTCCAGCACCACCGGCGCCGGATGTCCATGCGCCAGGCAGTCGTGCAGCGACGCGAACTGCGCCTCGAATTGCTCCCGTTTCGGGTCCACTTCGGCAATGGTTTTCGCGATCGCGTCCTTGTCGGAGGGATCGACAGACACGAATCGCCAAGGCGGCTGTTCCCAGCGGGTCATGTCCAAGACGCCTTCGACCGAGACCCGCTCGAATACAAAACAGAAACGACTCTGCTCCAGCTTGCTGTCCAGATTCGCCGCGGAAGTCGCAAAACTGCCATCGCCGAAAATGAAGGTCGCCGCGGCCACATCCTCCGTTTCGATCCCTTCGCGAATGCTGGCGGTGCGCGCAATCACGTGCTTCGGCATTCCGACGACCGCGCAAAGGATGTCGTGCGCATGGATGGCATGGCTGGCCAGCGTTCCACCCAGGTCATGCCGCCAACTGCCGCGTCCGGACGGGCGAAAGTAGCTGTCGTCCCGAAACCAGAAATTCTCGATGGTGGAGAGCCGATGATTGCCGAGTAATCCCGCATCCTTCAGCGCCAGCGTCTTGCGAACCTGCGGATCGAATCGATACTGGAAAATGGGAAAGACGTTCCTTTGCGCGCGCCGCTCAAGTTCACCGAGCCTGTCGATGTCGCGCAGCGACCCTGCAATAGGCTTCTCGCAGAGAACATGGCGCCCGCTCGCAAGGACCTCGGCCGCCTGTCGAACATGCAGGAACGGTGGGGTGCACAGGTCGACAAGCTCCAGATCTTCAAGCTGCGCGATTTCCTGCAGCGTATTGCATACGCGTTGGACGCCGTGCGTTTTTGCAAACGCCCTCGCTTTGGGCAGGTCCGTATCGAAAACCGCCGCAAGGCGAAAGCGCGGCGCAAGCGCCGTGTAGGCCCGCGCGTGATAATCGGCGATTGCGCCGGCGCCAACGATTGCCACGCGGACCGTAGAGGAGCCTGTCATCGGATACCAGGTGAGCGCGACTCGGCGAGTTCCTGGGCCCGGATCGCCAGTTCCATCGTCCGAAAGGAAATCTCATGTGGAATCGACAGGTCCGTGCGATTGTGAATGTCGGCAATCAGCCTCGAATAGAAATCCGGCGGCGCATGCTCGCACTCCATTCTCTCGATGCCCCGCGAATCGACAACGTACAGAACGTCCCAGGATTCAGGCTTGCCGATATCCACCGTCTTGCGCACGTCGAGGTAACCCTTGGTACCGGTAATCATCGTACGCACGTCGCCCCATTCGCCCAGACCGTCCGGGATCATCCAGTCCACGCGGGCGTAACCCCGCACCCGCCCGCTGCGGAGGATGATGTCGCCACTGTCGAAGAAGCCATCGCGGCCGCCGAAGCACGCGACGCTGGCGTCGACCAGCTCCGCGCCAGGGTCGGCGGTGATGACGAGGAACTGGGCGATCTGATGGCAACCGATGTCAACGAGAATTCCACCATTGCGGGCGGGATCGTAAAACCATTCGGGCCGCTCCTCCCCGAGGCGGTGAGGCGCCATGCTGGCGATGCTGACGAGTTCGCCGATACGGCCTTCCCGATACAGCTTGAGGGCCCTGTTAAATGCGCCCGAAAGCAGCTCACCGAACACCACAAGGTACCGCCGACCGGTTTCGCCCTGCACCCTGCGAACATCGGCAAGCTGTCCGGCGGTTATGGCAGGCGGCTTGTCGACGATCACGTCCTTGCCCGCCCTCATCGCCCTGCAGGCCAAGCCTGCCCGTTCGGACGGAAGCCCGCACAACACCACGGCCTGCACGTCCTTCCTCCCGAGGATGGACGCCGCGCCTTTCTCCCGGCGGGCGCCGGCATAACGCGCGGCAAATGCGGCGCCCCCCGCTTCGTCGTCACTAGCGAAACCGGCCAACCGCGCGCCCGCCGCGATCAACCCGTCGACGATGTCGTACACGTGGGCGTGATGGGTACCGATGACTGCGAAATCAATTGACTGCATTCGACGTTCCTGGTCTCTGTATGCAAATAGTATGCAAAAATCCGGCTGTGCTAGACTGCGGACCGGGCTGTCGGACCGCTTGCGTGCCTGCACGACACATCCTGAAGACCAGCGCGATTCTCCTGGCAGCCGCCGCCTGCGCCGCGTCGGGCAGCGACACGCAATCCGCTCCTGAAGGGATGACCATTACCCGGTTTGCCGGTAACCCGCTGATCACCTTCGCAAGCTCCCCCGGGCTGGACGAGTGTGCGCCCAAATATAGGACCGACTACCCGGATTGCCCGAGCATCAACGGCCCATCGGTCATTCGCGTACCGGAATGGATCGAGAATCCCCTCGGGCGTTACTACATGTACTTCGCAAACCACGTGGGCGACTATATCCGGCTCGCCTATGCGGATTCACCCCAGGGACCGTGGATGGTGCACGAACCGGGAACGTTGCGGCTCGACCAGGTTCGCGATCTGTTCTGGGACCATATCGCTTCCCCCGACGTGCATGTTGATGAGCAGCGGCAACGCATCCTCATGTATTTTCACGCGCCGCTTGCGGGAAGCGAGAGCCAGAAGACCGCGGCCGCGGTTTCCGGCGACGGCATTCAATTCACGCCGGCCAGCGCGGTACTTGGACGCTATTACTTCCGCGTGTTCGAGTGGCGCGGCCGCTTCTTGGCGATCGCCAAGCTCGACAATACGCGCTGGGGAGAGCTTTACGAGGCGGACAGCCCGCTGGGGCCGTTCAGCAGCGTCGGTCCGTTCATCCGGGACATGAGGCACGCAGCCGTGTACCGCTGCAAAGATCGGCTCTACGTCTTCTATACACGCGTTGGCGATGCCCCGGAACGGATTCTCGCCACCGTGGTGGAACTGAACACGAACCCGGAGAGTTGGTTGGCGGGCCCGCCGGCCACGGTCCTTGCGCCGGAGCGCGAATACGAAGGCGTACGGCAACCCGTCCGGCGTTCGCAAGCCGGCGGGAGCTATGCGCCTGAGCACGCCTTGCGAGACCCCTACGTCTTCGAGGACGACGGCCGCCTGTACCTCTATTACGCAATTGCCGGAGAACAGGGAATCGCCGGCGCCAAGCTTGAAATTCCGCAGGCCATGCAATGCACAAACCGGCACTAGTGCCGCTCGCCCTTCTCGCCCTCTGGCTCGGAGCGGCTCAAGGCAATGCGGCGGCGGCCGGCGATCCACCGGAAAGTCCGAACATTGTCCTGATCCTTGCCGACGATCTCGGTTATGGCGATGTCGGCGCATACGGCGCCCGCTTCGTCCGCACGCCGGCCATCGACTCGCTGGCCCAACAGGGCGTCCGCTTCACCCAGTTCTTCGCAAGCGCCAACGTATGCACGCCATCGCGGGCAGGCTTGCTGACCGGCCGCTACCCGGTGCGCTCGCGCCTCGCGGGCGACGTGATCTTTCCGGAGGCGGAATACGGACTGGGCGAAGGTGAAGTCACCCTGGCGGGAATTTTGAAGGCTGCCGGCTACGACACCTGGATCGTAGGCAAGTGGCACCTTGGACATACGGCTTCGGCTTGGCCAACACGGCACGGATTCGACTACTTTTTCGGAATTCAGTATTCGAACGACATGGAAGGCGTAGCCCTTTTCCGCAACCAGGAACAGATCGAGAACCCGATTGACCAGGCCGCGATACACGCGCGCCTTGCCAACGAGGGCGCTCGATTGATCGGGGCCTCAGGCGATCGTCCCTTCTTCCTCTACCTGCCGACCGTGGCGCCCCACTATCCGAACGTGCCGGGCGCAGCGTTCCGGAACCGCTCCGCTGCCGGACCCTACGGCGATGTCGTGGAAGAGATGGACGCGGGAATCGCAACGGTGCTTGAAGCGATCGAAGGCGCCGGCAAGACGCGGGAAACGCTGGTTATCGTCACCAGCGACAACGGCCGCGCCTGGGACGGCTCGGCGGGGGCCGCGCGCGGCGGCAAGGCCGGTACTTGGGAAGGCGGTTACCTGGTGCCGCTCGTCGCCCGTTGGCCCGGCGTCATTCCGCCCGGCGTAACAACGTCGGGCCTGTCGATGAATATCGACCTGATGCCGACGCTCGCCACCCTGGCCGGCGCCCGCGTACCGGCGGACCTGAAGATGGACGGACGGGACGTTTCCGGCCTGCTGCTTGGGGCCGCGGATTCGCCGCACGAGGCGCTGTATTTCTTCACCGGAGACCGGATTGCGGCCGTTCGCACGCAGCGGTGGAGATACCTGGTCAGGACGTTCATGCAGGTATGGGAAATCGATCATCTGGATCCTGGTTACCGGCATCCGCTGCTCTACGACATCAAAACCCATGGCAGCGAACTCTTCAACATGGCCGAGAAAGAACCCGAGGTGCTGAACCGTATGCAGTCGCTGCTTGAAGCGGGCCGCAGGGAACTGGAAGGAATCCCGCAGCACCGGTCCGCCTGGGACTGACGCCGTGCCCGCACGCAACAACGTCGACGCTGGCGAGTGGTGGCGCGGGGCCACCCTTTACCAGGTATATCCGCTGAGTTTTCACGATGCCGACAATGACGGCTGGGGCGATCTGCAGGGCGTGATCGAGGGCCTGGACTACATTGCGGGCCTTGGCGTTGATGGAATCTGGCTGTGCCCGGTGCACCTTTCTGCCATGGAGGACTACGGTTACGACCCGATCGACCAGAAAAAGATCAACCCGCACCTGGGCACGGAGAGCGATTTCGACGAGCTTGTTCGGGCGTCCCATGGCCGCGGGCTGAAAATCGTCCTGGACCAGGTCTGGACCTACACCTCGCACCTGCACGAATGGTTCATCGAGAGCCGGTCGTCCCGGGACAACCCGAAAGCGGACTGGTACTTGTGGGCGGATGCGAAGCCCGACGGGACGGAACCGAACAACTGGCGTTCCCTGTTCGGGGGGCCGGCCTGGGAGTGGTGCCCCAGCCGCCGGCAGTACTACATGACGCATTTCCTTCCCGGAATGCCTCATCTTCGCGCTCAGCACCCGGACGTGCAGTCGGCGCTGCTGGACGTGGGAAAACACTGGATTGACAAGGGAGTCGACGGTTTTCGCTTCGACGTGGCGAATTTCCTGATGGTCGATGACGCGTTGCGCGACAACCCGCCTTCCGAAACGGAAGATTGCGAATTTCCGCTGTGGGCACAGCGGATGGTCTACGACGGGTCGCGCGAAGAGAGTTTCGCGTTCGTGGAACGCATCCGGAAATTGCTCGATGAGGCCGGCGACCTTTACTCGGTCGCCGAGATCTCAAGCGACAAGCCCCTGGCCGACGCACTGGCCTACTGTTCCGGCAACAGGCGCTTCCACAGTGCCTACGCGACAAAGCTCGGCTCCGGCGAACGGCCGCTGGCGAAGACGCTGATGCGGCAGTTGAAGGCAATGGGCGGATCCGGCGCCTGGCTTACCCACTTCCTGAGCAACCATGACTATGTGCGTGGCCCCACGAGTATTTTCGGAACGAAGGCCAGCGCGGCGCAATGGCAAGCGGTGCTTGCGGTCCTCATGGCAGCCCGGGGCAACCTGCATGTTTACCAGGGCGACGAATTGGGCCTGCCGCACGCTGAGCTACCGAGGGATGAAGTCCGGGACCGCCAGAGCATTCGCTATTACCCGCACGGGGTCCAGCGGGATGGAGCGCGCACGCCCTTTCCGTGGAAATCGGCAGCCCCCAACCTGGGCTTCAACGGCGGAACGCAGCCCTGGCTGAACGCATCGCCCGCCCACGGGGCGCTCGCACGTGACCTGCAGGAGGCGGACGCCGGTTCCACGCTGCAGGTATTCCGCCGGCTGATGGCCCTGCGGCAGGGGTCAGCCGCCCTGCGTCATGGAGACATGCAGGTAAGCGTCGTTGCCGACCGACTGCTGATCATCGAGCGAAGAACGCACGGCGAATCCATGAAACTGGTCGTAAACCTTGACGATGCACCGCGGGATGCATCCGCCGAAGCACGAGCCTCGCAACCGGCCCTCGCTTCGCCGGGCATCGGCTACGGGGACGGCCGGCTGCGCCTGCCGGGTTGGGGATTCGCGTTTCTGCCGACCTGACCGGTCCGGCGGCGTGTCCGGCCATTGCCGGGGCGTCAGATCTCCATGATCCGGGCGATATCCGGAGCATGCTTCGGGCGCTTGCCGACCAGTGACACAACGATGAACAGCGTGATGGACGTGAGCATGGCGAGATAACCGCCATTGATCCCCTTCGGCAGGGAGATCGAGAATATCTCGATGCAAAAATTGATCAGCAGGCTGGCAAGTACCGCGACAACCGCCCCCATTGCCGTGCCCCGTTTCCAGTTCAGTCCGATCACGACGACCGGAACGATGGCGGCGGCGAAGGTACTCCAGCCGAAAGCCCCGAGCAGCGCAACGAGGCGCTCGTTTTCGTAGAAGGAAAACAGCGCGAAGCCGGCCGCGACGGCTGCAATCACGACCGTGAATACGCGCGCCCAGAGAAGCTCGCGGCCGAGCGACCGGCCCCGGATGGCGTTCGGAATGTCATGAATGACCGCCGCCGTGCCGATGTTGAGGAAGGCGTCGGAGGTGGACATGATGGCGGCCAGCAAGGCGGCGAATACCACTCCGGCCAGCAGAGGGTGCGTGAACGCGGAAAGGAACGCCGGCGCCGCGGCGTCCGGCGCCGACAGAGGATCGTGGCCGCCGTCCAGGACCACGGCGCGCATTACCACACCCACCGAGATCCACAACAGCGCGGCCATGATGTAGCCGAAGACCGACATCGGGTAAATCTTGCGGTTATCCGAAATCCGCCGGTTCATCATCATCTTGGTGATGAGGTGCGGCTGGCCCGCCAGCCCGAACCCGAATATGAAAAACCAGCCCAGGCAGGCAATGATTCCGGCGGTGCCGAAGGGCATCATCGCCTCGGAATTGTCCGCCAGGACAACCGCCGATGCCTGCCCGATGCCGCCGTCTAATACACTGGCGGCGACGATCACGATCAGCAGGCCGGCCACGATCATGACCGCGCCCTGCACGAGGTCCGTATAGACCGAGGCGATGATGCCGCCGGTGACGCTGTAGAAGACCAGGATGGCGGTGGCGAACAGGACGCAACTGACCAGACCGACATCGGCAAAGGCCTCGATTCCCTGCAGGATGGATTGCATGACCAGCGCCAGGGCCAGGATCTGCGTGGCCAGGTAACCCATGACGCCCAGGAGGATGGTCAGCGCGGTCAGGAAGCGCGCGCCCTCACTGTTGTAGCGGGCCGCGACGACGTCCGGCAGCGACAGGCAGCGGCGAACCTCGGTCACCATGCGGATACGCTTGGCGACCAGCCAGAATCCGACCGCATAGCCGATCGCCGACACCGCCACCATCCAGAACGAACTGACGCCGGTTGCGTACACCAGCCCGGGACCGCCCACGAATCCGAAGCCGCTCAGGGTGCTGGAGAAAATCGCCATTGCGACCACGAACGCCCCCAGGCTGCGTCCGGCCACGAAGAAATCGCTGGCGGAATGCGTGCGCCGCATGGACCATAGCCCGACCCCGACGCAGAACGCCAGGTAGGCGGCAACGAAGCCGATAATGATCTCGGAGCGAATCGCTTCCATCACTCGCCATCCGGGAGAGCGGGACGCCCTTCCCCCTTTAGGTTCTCCACAAGGCGGTCGAACTCGGCCTCGTCTTCATGCGTGTAGATGAACTTCCTGAAGCCCACGACATAAAGCGCAAGTAGGGCCAGGCCGGAGGCCCAGATGCCGTAAGCCACCCAAGCCGTCGGAGCCGGGAAACCTAGCAGGAATTCAACCTCTCCCGTGCTCAAGAAGTGCCGATGTCCGAGAAAGATGCGCGCCCACACGAACAGGAACAGGATGGCCGTGGCGGCCAGGCCCAACCAGAACGGCAAGGTCCGATAGCGCCTGGAGACGCCAAGGGCGATCATCAGCAGAACCAGAATCAGTGTTGCCGCCTGCAGTGAAAAGGCGGGCCAGCCGATGTCCGCCAGGCGCGCCAGCCCGTCGCTTCCCGCCATCATTCCGTCAACGTCCGGGTGCGGCAGCGAATTGGGGACGGAAGGGTCGGGCTGAACCGCCACCAGCACCAGCAGCACCCACAGCAGCGCAAGCACTAGCAGTATGGGGATAACGAGAGGCATCCCGCGGGCGCTCATCCGGGGTTGATGACCACCAGTTGCTCCTCGGTCATGTCCCGTACCGCGTATCTCGGCCCCTCCCGGCCGTGTCCGCTGTCCTTGATGCCGCCATAGGGCATGAGGTCGACCCGGCTCGATGAAGTGTCGTTGATATGAATGTTCCCCATGTCCAGCGCGCGGATGGCGTCGAGGCCGCGGGTCACGTCGTTGGTGAATATTCCCGCCGACAGGCCGTACGGCGTTGCGTTGACGCCTGCCAGCGCTTCGTCCAGCGAATCGAAGGGAACCACGGTGACAACCGGCGCAAAGGCCTCGTCGGTCAGGACCCGCGAATCGGAAGAGGCGCCGGTAATGATCGTCGGCTGCACCAGCGCGCCGTCCCGGTCCCCTCCGGTGAGTATTTCCGCACCCTCCCGGTCCGCCTCGATGATCCAGTTCTCGATACGTTGCGCTTCCTTGCCGTCGATCATCGGCCCCACGAAAGTGCTCGCATTTCTCGGGTTACCGACCGCAAGCGATTGTGTCCTCCGGCACAGGGCATCGACGAACTCGTCCGCAATGCTGCTTTCCACGAAGATCCTCTGCACCGACGTGCAGACCTGTCCGGCCTTGCGAAACGAGGCCGCCGCGCATTTCGATACCGCCGCTTCCAGCATGGCGTCCGCGCAGACGATGGTGCCGGAAATGTTTCCCAACTCCAGTTGCGTGCGCCGCAGGCCCGCGGCCTGCTGTATCTCGCGTCCCACTTCGGTGCTGCCGGTAAACGCATAGTAGGCAACGCGCTGGTCGTGCAGAAGAGTGCGTCCGGTCGTGCCGCCTCCTCCCGTCACCATGTTCAGATAGCCGGGCGGGAGGCCGGCCTCGGCCAGAACTTCGCACAGAACCGCGGAACACAACGGCGTGTAGGTGGCCGGCTTGAGGACGACCGTGTTCCCGGCGGCGATGGCCGGCAACACCTTGTGCGCCACGGTGTTGAGAGGGGAATTGAACGGTGTTATCGCGCAAACCACGCCGATCGGTTTGCGCACAGTGAAGGCTATCCGGCGTTCATCCTGTCCTGGCGCCGCAGTAATCGGAACCATTTCGCCGGTCAACCGCTTCGCTTCCTCCGCGGACGCGGCGAAGGTCTGCGAACAGCGGTTGAGTTCGGTCCTGCAATCGCCGAGTGTGAACCCCGTTTCTCCCACCATCAGGTGAAGAATCTGTTCTTCGCGTTCCGCAATCAGCTCACGGCCCCTGCTCAGGATCTCGTAGCGCCGGTAGGGATGGATCGATCCTGCCTTGAACGCCGCTTCCGCCGCCGCCACGGCTTCATGCGTCAGGTCCTGATCGGCGTGAGCCACCACTCCGATCACGGAATTGTCAAACTTGTCCAATACTTCGGCCGCGCCGCCGGATTTTACCCAATCGTTGTTGATGAACGCTGACTGCTCCCATAAAGGATTGAAATAATTCATTTTTGTTCCTTGCAGCGGGAAAAGGCGGCGTCGAATGCCGCGATCGACTCGTCAATCTGGTCATCGCTGATTACCAGCGGAGGCGTGATTCGCAAAACGCAGCCGTACGTGCCGGTAATGGAAACCAGCACGCCGGCGTCCATCAGGGCGGCCTGTACCTGTCTCGCGAAGTGAACGGCCGGCTCCCTGCTCGCTCTGTCCCGGACCAGTTCGACGCCCAGCATGAGCCCGTAGCCGCGCACGTCGCCGATGCAGAGATGCTTGCTCTTGAGCCGCGTCAAGCCGTCAAGAAAACGGCGGCCGGCCTCCGCCGAGCGCTCCACCAGGCGCTCTTCCTCAAGGATATCGAGCACCGCGTGCCCCGCCGCGACGCCCACCTGGTTGTTGGCGCCGAAGGTCGTGAAATGATCGCCCACCTCCAGCGCCGAGCCCACTTCCTCGGTCGCGATATACCCGGCAAGAGGCAGCCCGCCGCCGACTGCCTTGGCGAAAGTCATGATTTCGGGCTGGACGTCGAAGTGCTGGTAAGAAAACATTTTCCCGGTTCGCCCGAAGCCCGCAAAGACTTCGTCGAAGATCAGCGTGATCCCGTGCTTCCTGCACAGCTCGGCGACCCGGGGCCAGAAATCCGCCGGCGGCCCGTATACGCCGCCCACGCACCATATCGGCTCGGAGATCAGGATCGCGGCCTCGCCGGCCACGCGGGTGCGCAATGCCGATTCGATTTCCGCCAGGTAGTCGCGCTCGCCGAGGCGGTAGCGATACGGCGGAGGCAAGTGCACGATGCCGGGAAAGCTGGCGTAGGGCCCGAAGCCGGACTTGCGCGCCGCATACCCGGACAGGGAAAGGCCCAGCGACAGCCTGCCGTGAAACCCATGGTCGAAAGCGAGGATTCCGAGGCCTTTCTTGCCGCTTTCGAGCGCGTGCTTGATCGCGACCTTGATTGCGCCGTCGTTCGCCTCGGCCCCGCTATTGGCGATGAAGGCCTTCGACAGGTGTCCGTCCGTGAGTTCCGAAAGCCGCTTGACCAGGCCCCACGACAGGCGGCTGTAGAAACGCCCCGGGCTTTGAGTCAGCCGGCCCACCTGCTCCCGTACGGCGGCCACCACCCTGGGATGGCAATGTCCTACCGAAACGACACCCGGACCCGCCTCAAGGTCGATGTAGGTTCTTCCGTCTTCGTCGGTGACGGTCGCCCCACTTCCTTCGACAATGACCGGCTCCGCTGCGATGTTCGCGACCATGTAGCGATCGAGGGCCGCCGCGGGACCGGTCGTTTCGAGAGTCATCCGGCGTTGCCCTGCTTGTGGACGGCGATCAGCGCCAGAATTTCGGCCCCGAAGGTCGCGGCCAGCAATGCGGTGATCTCACCGGAGTCGTAGAGGTGATTCAGTTCCATCACTTCGGCGCCCACCAGGTTGACACCCGCCAGCTTGCGCAGCAGGGTGAGAATGTCGTGGGCCGAAGGTCCGCCCGCCTCGGGAATCTGGACGCCCGGCGCGAACGCCGGGTCAACCACGTCCATGTCCACGGAAAGAAAAACCTTGTTCCGCCCGACGCGCCTTTTGATCCTTCCGACCACTTCGTCGATCCCCGCGTCCAGCATCTCGTCCGTGGTGATCAGTTGGTAGCCGAGATCGATGGATTGGCGGATGTCTTCACGCGAGAACAGGGAACCCCGCATGCCGACCTGGATCGAGGTCGAGGCGTCGATCCAGCCCTCCTCCACTCCGCGGCGATAGGAGGTCGCCGCGTTGTGCCGGACGCCCAGGTAATCGTCCCAGGTGTCTGTATGCGCATCCAGGTGAATCAGCGAGATCGGCCCGTGGGCGCGGCCCAGGCTGCGGATTTGCGGCAGCGAGATCGAGTTGTCGCCGCCGAAGCAAAGCGTCTTCACTCCGTTCGCGATGATATGGTCCAGTTCCGCCTCGATGGCGGCGAAGGAGCGCTCGGTCTCGCCGGGAATCACCGTCGCGTCGCCGTAGTCCACCACCTTGCACAGATCGAAAACATCGATGTCGTGATAGGGATTTATCGGCCGCAGCAATACCGAAATGCTGCGGATTTCGCGCGGCCCGAAGCGGCATCCCACCCGGTAGGGCGAACCGGTGTCGAACGGAACTCCAACCACGGCCACGTCGACCCCGGCAAGCTCTTGCGTATGGGTCAGCCGCATGAAGGTGGGCAGACCGCATATCCGCGGCGTCTTCAGGGAATCAGTCGACAACGGCCACTCCTTCGATTTCGATCTGGATCTCGGGCGATGCCAGCGCCGACACCTGCACGCAGGCGCTCACCGGACCGTCTTTCGGGAACAGTTCCTCGCGCAAGGGCGCGATCTTGCCCATGGCCGCAATGTCGGTCACGTATACCGTCACTTTCACAAGGTCGGCCAGCGACCCGCCCACACCCGTCAGTATCGCCTCGATGTTACGGAACACCTGTCTCGCCTGCTCCACCACATCGTCGCCGCCAACGTGATTGCCGTCGTTATCGATGGGTATCTGCCCTGCGATGAACAGCAACGGACCGGATGTGACCCTGATGCAGTTGGAGTAGTAGCCCTTGATGGGTTCGGGCACCCCTTCCGGCGTCAATGCCTGTCTTCGATCTTCTCTTGTCATGTTGATCTCCGGCAACTATTTCCCCTGGAATTTCGGCTTTCTCCTGTCGCGAAAGGCCGCCAGGCTCTCCGCATAATCCGCGCTCCGACCGACGATTTGCTGGAACCTCGCCTCCCATTCCATCGTATCCTCGAAACTCGCTGACAGAGCCGTTGAAAGCAGTTGCTTGGTGAGGCCGATGGCCAGGGTCGGTCCGGCGGCAAGCTCGTCGGCCTTGCGCTGCGCCGCTTCGCGCAGTTCCCCGTCGTCGACCAGGACGTTGACCAGCCCCCACTCCAGGGCCGTCTCGGCATCCAGCGCCTCACCCGAAACCAACCATTCCAGCGCCCGGCCATAGCCCAGCGTATTGGCCGCCAGCCAGGATGCGCCCATATCGGGCACCAGTCCAAGGTCGAGGAACGCCGGTACCAGCCTCGCGCTCCTGGCCATCAGCTTGACGTCGCAGCACAACGCAAGCGACATCCCGCCGCCGGCGGCAACTCCGTTGATCGCCGCAATGACGGGTTTCCTCAGAGCGCGGATCGCCCGCATGGTGGCATTGACCTCGGGCAGGCCGGCGGCCGGGTCGTCGTTGTCGGCGTCGCTGAGATCATGGCCCGAACAAAAGCCCCGGCCCGTCCCGGTGAGGACCACCGCCCGCACCGCCTCATCCTCCGCCATGCGGATGGCTTCCGCAAGCTGGTCATAAGCTTCGGGATTCAGGGCATTGAGGACGTCCGGCCGGTCCAGCCGAATGGTCTGAACCGTCCCGGTCATTTCAACCTTCACGGCGCTCATCCGACGCTCCGGCAACCGCATTGCAGCGCGAGACCACTCGCGGCATCCCCGGTATCCCGATACACGGGAATTCCGCAACGGAGTGCGGCAAGCACGCCGGGCGAATCCATGGAGTGCGAGGTGACGACAACCGGCTTGCCGCTGCGCGCGGCCAGCCGTCCTATGCGCTTGCCCGTCCGCACCTCGAGTTCAGCCGATTCATGCACGAATACATGGATGTTCATCAGGACGGCGTCGATTTCTTCAGCCTCCAGGACCACCTCCAGCGTGTCAACCATGGGTTCGACCGTAATGTTGTCCACCAGGTCCACCGGATTGTCGACCACCGCGCGGGGCGACAGCAAGCCGCGCAGCCGCCCCTGCAACGCTGCGCCGAACTCCGGGACTTCCAGCCCCTGCTTCTCGGCCAGACCCGAGCACAGGACGCCGGGCCCGCCCGTGTCGGAGATCACGGCGACGCGCTTGCCGGCGGTTCGATTCGGCGCCAGCAGGGCCTGCGCCACGGTCACCATCTCCCTGGGCGAGGACACGTACCATGCACCGGCCTGCGCCGCCTTCTCGCGGGTCGCTTGCATCGAGGTAACGGTTGAGCCTGTGTGCGCACGCGCCGCGCGCACGGACCCCGGCGTGGAATGCGGCGTCATCAGAATGATTTCCTTGCCGCCTGACACCATCCCGGAAATGCTTTCGAATAGCCGGTCCGCCTGCGCAAGATCTTCAATGTAGATCGCAACAAGCCGTGTCCCGCCGTCCGCCGCAAGGTTTCCCATGACGTCGGGTATCTGCACATGGGCCTGGTTCCCCACCGACGCCACGCGCGAAAAACCCAGTTCGACTTCCGCCAGGCGCTTGCTGATATCCATGATCAGGCCGCCGCTCTGCGAAAGGAATCCCACCGGACCCGGCGTTAGCTCCGCCCAAGGCATGCAGCGGACACCGCCGTGACCGTCGTACACGCCCATGCAATTGGGACCCAACATCGCCGCGCCCGCTTCGCGGACCTTCGTGACCACGCGCTCCTCGACCGCCCGGCCTTCGCGTCCTTCCTCACCGAATCCCGCCGTGATGCCCACAATGGATCGTGTGCCTCTGGCCAGGACCTCGTCTATGGTCTCCTCGAAGGCGAACCGGGGCACGCTGATCACGGCGAGATCGGGAACGGCTTCGATGTCCGAGTAGCGCCGGTAGGCATCCTCGCCCTGGATTTCGCCCCCCGTGCGGTTTACCAGGAACACATCCCGCCGCGACTTGTCGCGCAGCGCCTGCTCGGCCGCGAGATAGCCCCATTTGCCCGGTACGCCCGAGGCGCCGATGACTGCGACGGAGCCGGGCGTGAACAGATTGTCTATTGCCTGCTGGTTTATCGCAGGTGCATCCATCAGCCGATCAGGCAACCGACGTTCTTCGTCTGGTAGTAGTTGCGTATCGCGTCCTGTCCCTTTTCCCTTCCGAATCCGGATTCTCCCACGCCGCCAAACGGCGTCTCGATACCGCCCGCGAACCACTTGTTGATGAAGATCTGCCCGCCCTTCAGCCGCGCCGCAATCCGGTGCGCCGCTTCCAGGTCCTGGGTGAACACGCCGGCGCAAAGCCCGTAACGCGTCCCATTGGCGATGGAAACGCCCTCCTCTTCGTTATCGAAGGCGCTGATGCAGAGAACCGGACCGAAGGCTTCCTGTTGCATGGCGTCCATGTCCGGAGACGCGTCGCAAATTAGCGTCGGCTGCATGAAGTACCCGGGACTGTCGGCAACCCTTGCGCCGCCTCTGGCAATCTTCGCGCCCGCGTCGACGGCCGACTGCACCAGGCCTTCGACTCTCTGAAGCTGCCGCTCGGAAATGAGCGGCGTGATGTCGCTGTTGTCCTTGCCATGCCCGATGGAGAGGCCGTCCACCATCTCGCAGAGCCGGTCCACGACATCGTCGTAGATGCTGCGGTGAACGAGCAGGCGCGACATGGCGGAGCACACCTGCCCGGAGAAGAAGAAGATCCCCACCCGGGTGCTGGCCACGACCTTGTCCAGGTCCGCATCCGGCATGACCATGCCCGCCGACTTGCCCCCCAGTTCCACGACCGCGGGAATGATCCGGCGCGCGGCGCAATTAAGAATCTTGCGCCCGGTCGGCACCGAACCCGTAAATACGAGCTGGTTGACGTCGGGATGTTCGCAAAGCGCGGAGCCGCAGTCGTCGCCGTAGCCGGCAATAATGTTGATAGCGCCGTCCGGAAACCCGACGGAACCGGCGATCTCACCTAGGAAGGTGTTGTGCAGCGGGTCCAGTTCCGGCGACTTGATCACCACCGTGTTGCCGGCGGCCAGGGCGGGCGCGACGCCCCGGGCCACGAGTTCGATCGGGAAATTCCACGGAATGATGTGCGCCGACACGCCGTGCGGCTCGGGAATGGTGTAGTCGATGAAGCCCTTGCCCAAGGGAATGTAGCTGCCCTCGATCTTGTCCGCCAGGCCGCCGTAATACTCGAAGTACTGGGCGGCGCAGTCCACCTGGTCGATCGAATCGACCATGCCCATGCCGCTCTCGTGGCAGATGACTTCGGCGATCTCGTCCTGCCGGCGGCGAAGCTCCCGGGCCACGTCGATCAGCATCCGCCCCCGGTTGATCGGTCTTAGATCGGCCAGGGCCCGGGAATCGAAACATTGCTTTGCCGCGGCGACGGCGAGGTGGACATCCCCGGCTTCCGCGCGCGCTATTTCCGCGATCTTCTCCCCGGTCGCCGGATCCTCGACCTCGATTGTTCGCCCGGCGACCGAATCGATGAAATGACCGTCAATGTAATTCTTCCAGTGGCTCCTGATTCCCATGCGAATCCTCTCCTGCCGTCATGCCGGGACGCGGCGCCGAGTATACTCTTTGTATACACACAAGCGTCGCCGGGCCCCGCCTATTCGCCCGGGGCCGTGAACACGGGCAGCAGCAGCCGCGAAGGGCGCTCCCTATCGTGATACAGCGTTTGCCTGGTGACCGCAGTGCTGCCGTCCGGTGCATTGCCCGAGTTGTTGTTCGGAAAAATCCACGGATAGACGCTGCTCGAAACAGTCACCCGCAGGCGGTGGCCGGCTCGAACGGTATGACCGACGGGCGAAAACTCGAATCGCAGCAGCGTCGGCTCCCCCGGTATCAGCGGGGTTTCCGCATCCAGACCATTGCGATAGCGGGCCCGGACGAAAGCCGCGGGCTTGGGATGCAGCCGGTACACCGACCCATCCGGCGCGATGTCATGGACCGCCGCGCTGAAATCCGTATCCTGAGCCTCCGACGACACATGTAGCTCCAGCTCAAGTCCTCCGAGAATGGTCTGCGCTTCCTCGAACGGGGCGCTCGTATACGTCAGCACGTCCGACCGATCGGACGGCATCTGCCAGTCCTGGCCGGGATTGAAGACCGGGCTTCGAACCGGATCGCGCGGGTCATAGGCAAAGCTGTCGGGCGGGTCGTCATCGGGTGGCTGCCAGGCGAGCGCGCCCCGTGCCTCGGGACCCGCCGCATTACCATCGCCGGCAAGGTAAAGCGATCGCGTTCGAGTATCACCGATCGGAAAGCGGGTGAACTCAAGCCATTCGTGGCTGCCGGTCAGGTACAGGCGCACCCCGGGTTGGTGAAAGCTACTCTTGCCTTTCAGACACCAGTCGAAGAACTCCCGGGTGATCTCCTGGCCCGGCAGAAAGGCCTGATCGGGCAGCGTCATTCCCGCGGCGGCCCTGATTGGCTCGCCGGTCAGGTAGTCGTAACCTCCATCGGGCGCGGGGAAGTGTTCCCACGGCCCGACGATCAGGAAGTGCTCATCCGGGTTCATCGAATGCCGCTCCAGGCCTAGGTAGTGAGCAATGGTTCCGGGGCGGGTTCCGTCGAACCACC
Organism: Gammaproteobacteria bacterium; assembly: GCA_009840525.1. Lineage (GTDB taxonomy): Bacteria > Gemmatimonadota > Gemmatimonadetes > Longimicrobiales > Gaopeijiaceae > BD2-11. The sequence goes on along the minus strand of VXNP01000069.1, from coordinate 41,031 downwards.
CGGTAAAGGCCAGACTCGGAATATGTACCCTGCCGTAATCCTGCTTTTCAAGATGCAGCGGGTCCCATTGCGGAGCTTGTGCATCGCGCGCCAGGAACTGCCGATACAGGGCGGACGGCTTGCCGTAAACGACCTCATCGGCCCCCTGGATCGTCCCATGCGCCAGGGCCGCATCCCAGTCAATCGCCTCAAGCGCGTCAATGTCGGCGCTGGCCAGGTTCGCAGGCCAGGAAATCGCCCAACCGAACCGCAGGATACCGTCACCGTAGGGCAGGTCCTTTCTCGGGCCCCAGGCGGTTGCGCTCGGCGTTATGCAGCTCAGGTGCGGCGGCTGCTCAAGGGCCGTATACAGCTGATTGGTGCCCGTGTACGAGGCACCGCGCATCGCCACACGGCCATTCGACCAGGGCTGGCGCGCAATCCACTCCACGACGTCGTGACCATCCTCGCCGGAGCGCCCGAACAACTCGAACTCGCCTTCCGACTCCCCCTGCCCGCGGGAGTCCACAAGCACCATCGCATAACCGTGATCGCCCCAGTACCCGGCTTCGTTGCGAAAGTTGATTCCATGGTCGCCGCGTCCATAAGGGGTGATCTCGACTATGGCGGGGTACTGGTCGGGACCCGGCAGATAGGCGTCGCCGATGAGCGTAACGCCGTCGCGCATGGGAATCGCGAGGTCCTCGCGAAAGCCGGGCTCGAACTCGCCTCCTCCACAACCGGCAAGCAGCAGCAGGGTGAATGCGATACCCGCAAGACCGATCAACAACTTGTGCAGCACGGCACTAGTCCCCCGGCACGCTTGCGCCGAAAATCGGGGAGTCCGGAGTGATGTCCACCCCTATCCCAGGGATTTCCGGCAGGACCAGGGCGCCATTCTCGATACGCCATCCGGCGTCCCACAATCTTTCGAACAGGGCCTGGTGCAGCAGGTGCATTTCAATACTGTCGGCGCCCGCAAAGGCTGCGGCAACCTGCGCGTTGGCTGCAAGAGCGACCGCCGAACCGGACGCGTGATAGGTCACCGGCTTGCGAAAGGCCCAGCCCAGGGCCGCAATCCGGCGAAGCTCGGTGACGCCTCCGCAAATGATCGCATCTGCCTGCAGATAGTCCACCACTTCCTTACTCAGGAATTCCCGGTAACGGTCCAATCCCGCCTCGACCTCGGGGCCGGACAAGGCAATGCCGGTATCGCGGCGAATGGTCCGCCAACCCGACAAATCGCGTAGTTCGGTAGGTGCTTCATAGAAATAGATGTCGAACGGAGCAAGCGCGCGACCCAGCCTGATCGCATCGGCGACACCGGGTTTGAACAACGCATCGACCATGAGCCTGGGGCCGGATCCAAGCGCTCTGCGGACCGCGCCTGCCCTTTCGACGTCCTCCTCGAGGGTCGCGCCGGCCACCTTGATCTTCGCTCCGCAGCATCCCCGGTCCATGGCGGCCGCCATGTCCGAAGCCAGCGACTCGGGGGTATATCCCTCCGCGTACAGGCCGGACGAGCCGTATACCGGTACTGCAGTCGAATGCCCGCCCAGCAGCCGGTGCAGCGGCTGGCGCAGGGTCCGCGCCCAGGCGTCCCAAATGGCGATATCGACACCGCTGGCCGCGGCATACAGCGCGCTGCCCTTGAGGCTCATAACGCCTGTGGCCATCATGCTTCGCCAGATCCGCTCCGGCTCGGATACGCTCGCGCCGATGATGCGGGGAGCGAGGTCCGACTCGATTATCGTCACGACCGAACCCGGATCCCCGCCGTCGCACCAGGACTCGCCTACCCCGACCACTCCCCCTTCGGTGCTTACGAACACGAGTACGGCGTGCTTGCCGGGAAACTCCTGATGAGGATTCCGGAACTCGGTTGCATAGCGCGTCGAAAGCACGCGAACTTCCACCCGGTCGATGCGCATCAGACTGGAGGACCTGGTACTCATCCGCACGACGCTAGGATGGCGGCCACAGCGGCCGCGGCACAATGGGGACGTCGTCCAGCGGCCAGATTGGCCGCTTCAGGTTTTGGTACGGGAGCGTCGAGAAGTCCATGGTGACCGTCCCGGGCGTATCGCAGTAAATGATCTGTCCGAGGGGCGCATACGCTGTGGCGAAGTGCTGGGTGGACTTGACCACGATGACTTTCTTTTGCTCAAGATCAATGCCGTGTCCTTCGAAAACGTGCCGGCTGAAGACCTGGTGGCGCTCGGAACCAATCACGACATCGACCCCGTCGACACGTATCGCCGCCGATTTGCCGAGCGGAACAGTGGGCTTGCCTCGGCCGAACCACTGCTGATGGACATCGTCGGCCACGGCGAGCACCTCGGCCTCCACGTCGAGCGGGCTCCCGGACTGCGGACCCACCTTGCCGCCCAATCGCAGGAAAATCCGGCTGCCAGGTCCAGCCAGGTGGCAAAAGTCGGCTGAGATGGGATCCCAGAGCACGCCGAAGGCGGCATCGTTGACCCCCCGGCGCAGGAGTTCCGCCAGAATCACGGTCGAATCGCCGCCCGCGCCCCCGCCCGAATTGTCGGCGCGTTCCGCAATGACTACTCTGCGCTTGGCCGCGGCCGCCTCGTGTAGCGCCTGATCCAGGGGCACGCCGATATTTCCCTGCCGCGTGACCGCATCGACAAAGGCTTCAGCCAGTTGGGAGGCGATTCGCTCGCCCTGTTCGGACTCGTCGTTCGTGATCACGACGATGGCCGCGCCCACGTCCTCGTGGTCCGCACCGAAGAACCCGTGAAACGCCGATGCGCAGAGGGCCCCGCCCGACTCCTCGGCCGACCGCAACTGCGACACGAAATCGGACATCGGCCCAAACGTGGTTGGAGATACCGTCATCAAAGGGACACGCAAGGCAGTGCTGAATGGTCGGATACGACCCTCGCACATGCTCTTCAGCAGGTCCACCGCGCCCGCACCTCTCTCGGCAAAGTCGATATGGGGATATTCCCGGCAACAGATCAGGAAATCCGTAGCGTCAAGCATCGCCGCGCTCACGTTGCCGTGCAAATCGCACACGGCGGCCACGGGAACCTTTGCGCCAACCTGTTCGCGGATGCCCTGCAGTAGGTCTCCCTCGCAATCGGGTGTCTCCATGGCCGACATGGCTCCGTGCAGAAACACGAAGACGGCGTCGATCCGGCCCGCCTTGCGCAAATCATCCAGGATCCTTTCTCGGATCCGTTGCCAACAGGACGCTGAGGCCGGCGCGGCCGGGATTGCGTTCAGGAAGAGACCCGGAACGACCTCGATGCCGAGCCTGCATGCCCGTTCCACCGCGCCGCCATAGGCCAGGAGGTTTACGTTCTCCGGCGGCTCAGGATCGTTGCGCGGGTCCCAGCATTGTCCGGTAAAGCTGTCCCAGCCCGTCGGAATGGGCGAGAAGACGTTTGTCTCCTGCACGACACCGCAGACGAATAGCCTCATTTGGCGCCGCCGCCTTCCCCGGAGCGTTGTTCCCACCCGACCAGTTGCGCGAATGCGTAGACGAGCAGGATGAGTCCCGCTATCGGAACAATCACGACAATGACCGCGCTGTTCCAATTCATCGCCTCGGTGGCCCGGAACCAGTGACGAAACACGAAGCCCGGACCGTAGATCAGCCACGGCAGAACGAACGCGCTTATCGCGAGCCAACGGACGGCGCGAAGCAGCAATGCCGGAAGGGCCCTTGCGCTCGCGAGTCCTTTCGTCAATTTCGGGTCCGCCCGGTGAAAGAACGCCGTGCCGGCGCCGAGAAGACCGCACCAGATCATGCAGAAGCGCGCCGCCTCTTCGGTCCACGGCGGCGGGTTCTGAAACACGTAGCGGCCGACGACCTGCAGCAGGACCAGCATCAGCATCGCCGCCAGCATCAGCATCGCCAGTCCCTCCGCGGGGCGATTCACGAAGCGTTTCAATATGCGCGACATTCGTTTTCCAGCAGGTCCGTGACCGTGTTCATTGTGTCCGAACCCAGCAGACCCTCATACATCCACGAAACCGAAGCGGCAAGTTCAGCCAGGAATTCGACATCAGGCTCGGAAATGGTCACCCCCATTGCGCGCAGCCCGTCCAGGTCCTCGCGGCGCCGGGCCGCGGCAAAAGCACGGTTGGCGCGCCTCGCGTTGACCAGGGCCGCCTCCAAAGCCGCGCGAGCCGCATCGTCGAGACCATCGCTCCACTTCGCCGACAGGGTCACGAAGCGTATCCCCGTGAACAGGTCCAGTGTCAGCATGTGCCTCAGATGGCGCGTATGCCTGAAAGCCAGTGGAACGCTGGGCGGATTCAGGTAACCGTCCACTACCGAAGTCTGTAACGCAGTCGTCACCTCCTCCCAGGCGATCTGCACGGACGAGGCGCCCCAACTCTCTATCGTGCTGACCTGGTAACGGTCCATTGCACGAATGCGCTGCTTGCGTAGCGTCTTGAGCGAGTCGATGGGTCCGCCGGACGTGAACAGGCTTGCCATACCCCCCACCGTGACCACATCCACGACCTCGATGCCGCGAGGACGCGTCGCTGCGTTTACCAGATCCAGAAAGCCGGTCCTGTGCATCAGGCAGTCCACTTCGCCGGTTTCCCGGAACAGGAACGGCATGCGAAACGAACGCAACAGCGGGCTGTACTGCGTCACGTCCTGGCCGCCGGATATATTGATTGGCAGCAGCCCCAGGATCACCTGTTCGTCCCTTTCGAGTTCGCTTCCCAGAGTGCTGCCCGGAAAGACCCGGGTCCGGATGCCGTGCCCCCCGAGCTCATCCTGCAGCGCGTAGGCCCACACCGCAACCGGATTGCTTTCGACAAGCGCCGTCGACATGCCGATGTGCACCGGGCGAGCGTGGGCCGGCGCACCACCCGGGACAGCGAGCGCTCCGGCAAGCACAGCGGCATAGAGTGCTCTCACAGCAGCCCCACGGCCTTCGGAAGCCACAAGCTGAGGCTGGGAAGGAACACCAGCACAGCGAGCACTGCAATATGCAAGAACGTGAAGGCGATCGTTCCTCTTATCAGTTGCGCGTATGAAACGCCTGTAACCGCGGATGTCACCAGCAAAACCGGACCGAACGGCGGCGTAATCAATCCCAGAGCAAGCGAAAGGCATACAACGATGCCTGTGTGAACCGGGTCGGCGCCCAGCGCAATGGCTTCGGGAACAATCAGGGGCACGACCAGGAAGAGCCCGAGCCGGACTCCGGTGAACATTCCGACCACCAGCAGGGACGTCACGACGCTGAAGAGGTAAGCGCGCCCTGCCAGCCCGCTGCCTGCAACGGCGGTGGACAGCTCGTCCGACGCCCCCATGATCGCGGCGAGATAGCTGATCAGGCTGGAAGCGGCGATCAGAACGAAGATCGAGCCCACCAGCCTCACCGTGCGGCGCAGGGAGTCCACGACCAGCGTTCTCGACAGCAGTCCGTATACGCGGGCGGCGACGATGGCCAGAACCACGGCCAGAGCGCCGGCTTCCGTCGGTGTGGTCACGCCGAACACGATTCCCGCAACGATGACAATCGGCAGGGCCAGCGCCGGAAGCGCGCTGCGAGTCGCCTCTCCCAAGCGTTGCCGGTTGAACGGTTCACCGGCCGGATGTTTTTTCCGGCGGGCAAAAGCCGCATTCGAAGCGATGAGCACGGCGGCCATCATCAGGCCCGGAACAATGCCGGCCGCGAAAAGAGCCGCGATGTCCGTTTCCATGAGTGCGCCGTACATGATCAGAATGATGCTGGGCGGGATGATCGGGCCGATGATCGCTGAGGCCGCGGTGATGGAGGCCGCATAGTCGCCCCTGTAGCCACGCTCGCGCATGGCCGGAACAAGCGTATTGCCCAGTGCGGCCGCATCGGCAGTGGCGGCGCCCGAGACACCGGCGAAGAATACTGACGTCATGACGTTGACGTGGCCGAGCGCGCCGCGGATTTTTCCCATCAGCGACAGTGAGAAGTCAATCAGGGAACGGGTTACACCGCCGCGACCCATAATTTCGCCGGCGAGAATGAACATCGGCAAGGCGGTCAGCGCAAACGAATCCAGCTGACTGAAAATCCGCTGCGGCACGATCATCAGGTGCTCGCCGTGCCCCGTAACGAGAAAAAGAACGACGGCAACGGCCCCGACGATGTACGCGTACTCCGTGCCGCTCAATACCAGGCAGACAACGAGAACGAGAAGAAGCAGCCAGACCAAGTTCCGCTCAGCTCTTCACGTATTCATGACCCAGGGCGAGATACGTCTCCCGCAACCGCACCTTGCCGCTCGAATGGAAATGCCACACGTCGAAGAACCGCACCTGGCGCCTGTCGCCCGTCTCCCCCTTACCGATGAATTCGCCCTTGCAGAACACCTGGTCCCCCACGGCGACAATGCTGTCGATGACGTGCTTGCCGCGAATGCGCCGCTGGGTGCGAAAAAACTTGTCGATTTCCGCTTTTCCCTGAAGGCGCGAATCAGCCCGAACGTAGGTCGCATCTTCGCTGAACAGG
>VXNP01000069.1:3242-34470 GCA_009840525.1 Gammaproteobacteria bacterium | reverse complement strand
TTTTCCCTGAAGGCGCGAATCAGCCCGAACGTAGGTCGCATCTTCGCTGAACAGGCTGACGACCCAGTCCAGATCGTTCGAATCGATGCGGCGATAGTACTCGTCAACGATTTCCCCGGTAGTCACAGGCGGGCTCCGTCCGACTTGAGCTTGCGGCGAACGAGCTGGACCGGCAGGCCATGGGTCGACCGGTCTTCCCTGACGGCAATCGCCGCGGCGTGCCCCACGGCATGTCCGTATGAAAAGCACTGGGCTGTCACGCGGGCTGACGCCATCGCCTCATGTTCCGCGGAAAGGCAACGGCCGGCAACCAGCAGGGACTCGCCTGCCGGGGGGACGAAACATTTCAGCGGCACGTCGTAGTGGTCCTCGATGATCCACACCAGCCTGGGCTTGTCGCCCTTGTGCAACTCGATCGGCCACGGAGACCTGGCGACGCCGTCCGGGCGCTTGCGGGCCGACTCGACGTCGGCATTGCTCAGGACTTCGGTGCCGACAAGCTGGCGGGTCTGTCGAACCCCGACCTGGACGCCGGTGTCGTTGACCCAACTGTTCTCGCAGCCGGCGACGTAGTCCTTCAGGAACCGGGCGTACTCGCGAACTTGCCTGCGGCCGTCGAATTCGGCTGCCGTAAGGTCCCGTGCAATGACGGCGTTCAACTCCCGACCGTCCAAGCCGATCAGGCGCGTAGCATTGCACAGCAACTCGCCGGGGCGTGGCGTCTCAAACAGGAAAATCTTTGCGCGCGGCAGGTAATACTCGCCCCGTGCATACAACTCGTTGATTTTCTGGCTGATATGCAGCGGCATGATGCTGTCGGCACCGTATTCTGAACGGAGCTTTCCAATATCCACGCCCTGCAGACGAAAAATCATCGTCGGATTCTGGACCTGGCCGTCCTTGCCAAGCTGGAATTCATGCCCCGCCATGGCGACGATGTCCGCATCGCCGCTCGCGTCGACCGTCACCCCGGCCGTAATCGATGTCTTCCCTTCCTTTGTGTAGGCGACTATTCCGGCCACGCGACCGCCCGCCTCCGCCAGCACGTCGGTTGCAACTGTGTGGTAAAGCACTTGAACACCCGCGTCCCTCAGCAGGTGGTCCGCCACCTCGCGCCACACCAGCGGGTCGTGAACGCGCGTAAACGTCTTGCCGTACCGCACGGGCCCGGTAAGCCCGCCGCGAGCCTCCATGGCCGCCGTGAACTCGTCCAGGAAGCCATGGACCACCTGACGGGGCGGTCGCTCTTTATCGTCACTGGCCTCGTAAATCCCGCAGATCGTGCCTGACATACCGGCTACGGCGCCGCCGCCACAAAATCCGTAGCGTTCGACCAGCGCCACCGCCAGCCCCTGGCGCGCCGCAGTGACGGCAGCCGCAACCCCGGCCGCGCCGCCTCCCACCACCAGCACATCGCATGCGAGCTTCTGCTGCGGTCGCTTATCGAGAACCATTTGCGCTTTCCTCCCTTTCAGGATCGACCGGGGCTGTAATCCGCCGGATCGAGGGCCGGACCGGTTCCGGAAACGATGTCCGCCAGCAAACGAGCGCTGCCGGGACCCGTGGACCAACCGATCTGGCCGTGCCCCGAATTGACATAAAGGTTTTCCGCGGCAGTTTGACCGATAAACGGAGTTCCGTCGGCGGACATCGGCCTCAGGCCCGCCCACGCTATCGCCTTGTTCCGGTCGACAGCGTTTGCATAGTCGGGAAAAATCCGTTCCAGCATGGCGTACAGATTGTCGATCCGGGCCCGCGGAATCGATTCATCGAACGCACTGAACTCCGCGGTGCCGGCGAGACGGATCGAGTCAGCGCCCAGCGGAATGACGCCGGCGTGAAGATCGGCATCGATAATCGGCACGCGCGGCGACTGAGCCTCATTTCCGCTGGGCAGCGTCAAAGAATATCCCTTGACCGGCATGATGGGGATCCGGATGCCCAGCGGCCTCAGCAGCCGCGTCGTACCCGCCGCACACGCGACTACAAAGGCGCCCCCCTCGATTCGCCCGCCACTCGCCGTTTCAAGGTGCCGTACGTGCCCGCTCCTGCCGACGATCCGTGTGATTTCCGTGCCGTACCGGATTTCCACGCCCGCTCCTGCCAGCCTCTTCGCCATAACCCGGCAGAACAGGTAGGAGTTACCGCCCTCGTCACCCTTGTAATGGATGCCGCCCTCAAGTTGGTTTGCGATCGACGCCAGAGCCGGTTCCAGCGCGATCAGGCCGTCCCGATCAACAATTTCGCTGTCAACGCCTGCAGACCTGAGTTCTTCGGCAATTCCCACCGATGCTGCGAGGACTGACCGGTCGCGGAAAATACTCAGCGAACCGCGGTAATACTGACCGTACTCCAGGTCCAGATCGGTCCGAAGATCCCGAAGAACGCGAACGGAGTAGGTTGCCAGAGTCAGATTGCGCCGCGAGGCTTCCACAAACCTCCCGGGCGACGAATTGGCCAGGAATCTCATTCCCCAGAACAGGTAATGATGCAGGTGCCAGAGTCGCAGCAACATCGGCGCGTCCGCCCGCCCGGCATATCTGAGCAGGGTCCGGTGCACGCCGGGTTCGTTCCACGGCTGCACATAGCTGGGGTGGATCAGCGACCCGTTGGCGAAACTGGTTCCCAGCCCGGGGCCTGCATCCTTCTCGATCAACAGGACGTCAAATCCGGCTTCCTTGAGAAACCATGCGCTCGTAACTCCCAGAATGCCGGCGCCAACTACTACGACACGCATTGAACTGTGCCTCCGACACTTGGACTACCCGGCCACGTGTCGACATATTGTATGCATACATGGCGGTGGGTCCTGCGCCGGACATTCGTGATGCCGGTCCCACCATCAGGCAATGTGCATGGTAAGCCTATTCGCCGGTTTGGCGCTGGCCCAGCCCGACCGCGTCGGCGGCGAACGCGAACTGGTTGGCGATGTCCTCGATCCGCATCCAGGTGGGCGTGCCCGCGCCGTGACCCGCGCGCGTCTCGATACGGATCAGCACCGGCCGGGCGCAGCCCTGGGCATGCTGCAGCGCCGCGGCGAATTTGTAGCTGTGCCAGGGCACTACCCGGTCGTCATGATCGCCGGTCGTGACCAGGGTGGGCGGATAGCAGACGCCCTCGGCGACGCGATGCACCGGCGAATAGGCGTACTGGGCGCGAAAATCCGCCTCGTTCTCGGACAGGCCGTAATCGTCCGCCCAGGCGCGCGCGTTGGCGCTGGGCGTGTGGTAGCGAAGCATGTCGAGAACGCCCACGTCGGGCAGCGCCGCTCCGAACAGGTCCGGGCGCTGGGTCATCACGGCGCCCACCAGCAGGCCGCCGTTGCTGCTGCCCTGGATGACGAGCCGCGAGGGCATCGTGTAGCCCTCGTCGATCAGCCACTGCGCGGCGGCGATGAAATCGTCGAATACGTTCTGCTTGCGCTCGCGGGTGCCGGCCAGGTGCCACTCGCGCCCGTACTCGCCGCCGCCGCGCAGGTTGGGAATCGCGAGCATGCCGCCGAGTTCCAGCCAGACCAGGCGGGAGCTGCTGTAAACGGGCCTCAGCGATATGTTGAAGCCGCCGTAGCCGTACAGAAGCGTGGGGTGGTCGCCGGTCCTTTCCAGGTCCTTGCGGTGCACGAGGAACATCGGGACCCGGGTGCCGTCCTTGCTGTCGTAGAAGACCTGGCGGGTCACGAACTGCGTGCCGTCGATCGACGTTTCGGTGCGGTGGTGCAGCGTGCTCTCGCCCCTGCCCACGTCGTAGCGGTAGACGGCGCCGGGATCGGTAAAGCCGGAGAAGTTGTAGAACGTTTCGGGATCGTCCCATTTGCCGCCGAAGCCGCTCACCGAACCGATGCCGGGCAGTTCGATCTGCTCGACCAGGCTGCCGTCGGCCTCACGCACGAGCACCAGCGGCTTGACGTCCTGCAAATAGGAGGCGATCAGCCGCCCGCCCACCGCGCTGATACTCAGCAAGGTGTTCTCGCTCTCGGGAATGACTTCGGTCCACTCCTGCGGGCTGTCGATGTCCAGTGAAATTACCTTGCGGCGCGGCGCGTCCCGGTTGGTCGAGAAGAAGAAGGTATCGCCCTCGTTCGCGACGTAGCTGTATATGGCGTCCCATTCGTCCAGCAACGGCCGTATCGCGGTATCCGGTTCGTCCATGCGCCGGTAGTGGACCGCGTTGCTCAGATAGCCTTCCTGCAATACGACGATCAGGTAGGCGCCGTCCTCGGTGACGGCGGCGTAAGCGTTGCGGCCCTCGTCCGGCGGCATCTGCAGTACCAGCCGGTCCTCGGCCTGTTCCGTCCCGAGTTCGTGAAAGTAGACCGACACGGCTTTCTTGTCGTCGCCGGCGCCCTGCCCGTCCACCGGGTAGCGGCTGTAGTAGAAACCGCGCTCGTCCGGAGTCCAGGAAACGCCGGTGAACTTGGTGTAGGTCAGATGGTCGGTCAGGTCCTTGCCGGTTGCGACTTCGCGCACGTGCCAGTCGCGCCAGTCGGACCCCCCGTCGGACTTGGCATAAGCGATATAGCGGCCGCCGGGACTTACGGAGTTGCCCGCCAGGCTGACCGTGCCGTCCTCGCTCCAGGAGTTCGGATCGAGCAGCGCCCGCGCCTCGCCGTCAAGGCCCTGGCGCACGTAGAGCACGCTGTGGTTCTGGAGGCCGTCGTTTCGGTATTCGAAATACCAGGGTCCTTCGCGCCAGGGCGCCGAGCGGCGCGGGTAGTTCCAGACCTCGGTCAGCCTTCGCTTAAGCCGCTCCCTCAGTTCTATCGACGCCAGGTAGGGCTCGACCAGCTCGTTCTGGGCCGCGATCCAGGCCGCGGTCTCCGGGGCGTCCATCTCCTCCATCCAGCGATAGGGGTCGGCAACCTGAGCGCCGAAATAGTCGTCCTGCTGTTCGGAGCGCGCCGCGGACGGGTATTCGAGCCCATCGTCGCCGGAGGGAGAACAACTTGCGGCAAGAAGGGCGAACGCAAGGAAAAGGCCTGATCTACGCATTGCGGGTATCCAGCGGGAAAGAGCGTGAATTCTAGCCTTTGGCGACCGCTTGCAGGCGGCAAATTGTTATCATTGGCGCGGTGTCCAACTCGGACGTATTCCGGCAGGCCTTGCGGTTGGTGGGGAAGGACTTCAACCTCCTCAACCGCCTCATCTACAGCCACTTGCGCAGCGACGTTCCGCTGGTCGGGCGGGTAGCGCAATACCTCCTGAACTCGGGCGGCAAGCGCATACGCCCCCTGTTGCTGATGATCGTGGCGCGCGCGCTGGGCTGCGCTCCGGGCGGTCCCCAGGTTCGCGCCGGCGTCATCGTGGAATACATCCATTCGGCCACGCTGCTGCACGACGATGTCGTGGACGAGGCGGAAATGCGCCGCGGCAAGTCGGCGGCCAACGTGCTGCACGGTCCCGCGGCCAGCGTCCTGGTGGGCGATTTCCTCTACTCTCGCGCGTTCCAGTTGATCGTGGAACTGCTCGAGCAGCGCCGGGCCGTGGAGGTCCTTGCGTCAACCACCAATCAGATCGCCGAAGGCGAAGTGATGCAACTGATGAATCTGAACGAGTTGGCCGTGACCGAAGAGCAGTACCTCGAGGTCATTCGGCGCAAGACCGCCTCGCTGTTCGAGGCCTGCGCGCGGATCGGCGCGATCCTCGCGCACAGCGACAGGGAAGTCGAGGATGCCGCCGCCCGCTACGGACTTGAGCTCGGGATGGCTTACCAGATCACCGACGACGTGCTGGATTACTCCGGCGGCGAGGAAGCGTTCGGCAAGAACGTCGGCACCGACCTGAAGGAGGGAAAGACGACGCTGCCGCTGCTACATGCCATGCGGGTCGGGTCTCCCGCACAGCAGAGCGTGCTGCGCGATGCCCTGCGTACCGGCGGTCTGGGCAACCTTTCCGGCGTCATGGACGCGATTGAATCCACGGGGGCGCTAAAATACGCCGCCGGGCGCGCCCGTGAAGCTTCCGAGCGCGCCGCGGATGCCCTGTCCGCCCTGCCCGAAAACCGCTTTCGCGACGTGTTGACATCGCTGGCGCGGTTCGCGGCGGAGCGCAGTTACTAGCATCCGGGTATTCAGCCCTACGGTCGGGGTGTAGCTCAGCCTGGTAGAGCACTGTCTTCGGGTGGCAGGAGTCGCTGGTTCAAATCCAGTCACCCCGACCATTTTTCCCTAGAAACCTCTTCGAAGTGATACCCCAAAGGTCCGTGGCGGCTCAGTGAAGAATTTCTCGTTTGCTCTTGGTACCCCGAGACTGGTCGCAAAGTACGTTCGCAACGGCAACTCGTTGGTCAGGTTATTCCCATACAAGGCGATTTGCCAGTCTTCCAGTGCGATACTCAGCCGGAGATTAACGGTGCTGTAGCCTTCCTGAATTGGAGGATTCGAACTGGGAATAATGGTCGAACTGGATTCCCCGACGTGCCTGAAGGTCATTAAAGCACTTCCATCGTAGTTGCCGATTTCGAGAGAGTATTGGACATTCAAGTTGATCGTCCAGTCAGGAGCGTTCTGCAAGGGTGATCCTTTGACCAGCGGGGAGCCGGGCACATCGGCGGTTGTCTCTGCGTCGGTGTGACTGATCCCTCCAAAAACGGTCAATTCGTCAGTAACGGCAAAATCAAACTCAGCCTCAAGCCCGATTATTCGAGCGCCACCCACGTTTGCCGTAAAGAAGGACACCTGGCAGGGCGCAGAAAATGAGGCGAACTGCTGAATATCAGACCAATCCGTGTAGTAGGCAGCAAGGTTCGTCGTGGCTCTTCCATTGGCCCATTGCGTTTTTGCGCCTGCCTCGTAGGTCCAGAGCGAATCCGATTCGAACCCCTCTACGGAGCCATCCTCATTAACGACCACCCCCAATATGTCACGGCAACCGTCAATGGTGGTATTCGGGCCCAGGAATAACGGCCTGCGTGCGCCACCCGGCCGAAATCCTTTCGCGGCACTGACATAGAGGAGAGCGTTATCCCGCGCGTTATATTCCAACTGGAAGCGCGGGTTCACGCCGCTTTCCTCTCCACTCGATGCGATTTCCGAAACAACATTGAATAGGTCATTCTGGTAGTCGTAGAACCGGAACCCCGCTGTCATCGTAAGGCGGTCACTTACATCGTAGCCGGCCTCGCCATAGACTGCATATTGCCTGCGATCCTGATCGGCAGCGATCGGAAAAAAATTGAAGAACATACCATCGGGATCACCGTTGAAAAAATCAGTCGTGCGATCGCGACGGTAATTTTCAGCAAGAGCGCCAGCCACGAAGTTGAACCTGCCTGCGAAATTCGATGACAGGCGAAATTCCTGAATAACTGATTCTTCCACTCGTCCTGCAGTTACAAAGATGCTGTCGAGCCCGAAGAACGAATCGCCATCGCTGTCCTCAAGATAATCGACCACTCGTTCGTTCCAACTCGTGCTGGACAGCAGTTCGAAACGGTCGAAATCGTATGTAATCAGGAGGTTGGCCAAGCGAAAATCTTCATCGAGAAAATCATCAAAACTCCGACCTCGCTGTTGAATCGCCCTGTTACCGGGAACCTGGTCGATAACAGGTAAAGCGTCGGACTCAAGTGATTGATCAACAACAGTAAAACGCAGCATAAGTGTCTCTGACGGTTGTGCCTCCAGGATCGCACGAATACCCTGAAAATCGCTGCTGTTTATATTCTTTTCCTGATCGATCGGCCCAATGGGATCGATGCCCGGTGTTGCAGAGATTCCGACATGCCTATCTATGAATCCGCCGTCGTCTCGAAAGCTTCCGGTAAGTCTCAAAGCAAGGCGATCATCGATTAGGGGAATGTTCAGCATTCCACTAGTCTCATAGTTCATACCGCCGTCTGCGGTTGTGGAAAGGTCTGCTCCGACAGACGCTTCAAATTGGTCCATCAAAGGGGTATTCGAAATGAAACGCAGCGTTCCGCCCATTGAGCTGCCGCCGAACAAGGTCCCCTGCGGCCCCCGCAATACCTCCACGCGGTTTACATCAAAAAAAAGTGGTTCGATGATTCCTAATACCAGGCCCCCGGGCTCGATGTAGCTCTCGTCATAGTAAAAGCCTGTGGTAGAAAAAGTACCGATCGTGCCGGTTGCGACAGCGCGAATATAAACTGTCCGAAACCCCGGCCCACCTTCCTGCAAAGCTACGCTAGGCACGGCGGTCGCCAACTGTCCAAAGTCTCTTATGCCTTGCTCAAACAAGTCCTGGCCCGAAAAAGCTGCAACGCTTACCGGGATGTCCTGCGCAGACTCGGCCCGCCTGGTCGCTGTAACAACAATTGTCTCGAGAGCGTCTTCTTCCGCACCTTCATTCTGCGCTTGAGCGCCACCAGAGAATTGCGCTGCCAACACGAAAGCAAGACCGTAAAAGATTGAATTACGATGCATACTGACTTGCATATCCGCTCCCTTTACCGGCACAAGCACAAATGTACAGAAATGCACGGCATTTGAATTGCTATTTCAATACGTAGACATATATGACACCGTGGCCATCAGTGTCTTGAATATGGGTGCTGACGCGCGGCGTGCGCTAAGTCTTGTGCCGCTAAAAACAACGGAAATTTATGCAAGCCGGCTTAAATACGGGTTGCGCGCCCGATGGAAAAATACCAGCGCCGCCGGCCCGAGCACGGCACAAACTATCGAAATCGAAATGCCGAGTTGTGATTCATCCTGAAGGACGTAATCCGTCACCAGCGCGACCACGGTGGGGCCTAGTCCGAGCCCAAGCAGATTCATAATGAACAGGTACAGGGCAGACGCGACGCCTCGCATTTCATTTGGAGTTACCGATTGAATTGCCGCCGGCGCAAGCCCGAATGGCGCCATCAGGAAGAATGTCGTTCCCGAGTAGACAGCCAGCACCGCAATTGGCGTAGACCACAATGTGGTCGCGACCGCGAAGACTACGCTCAATGATGCGAACCCAAACAAAGTGATGAGAACGGCATCTCGCCGGCGTTTCAGCAAGTAGTCTGACAGCCATCCTCCGGCGAGGATCCCGAACGAGCCGAAACCAATCGTAATCCAGCCAACGTAAGTCCCGTATTCCCCCGGGGACCAGGCGAATTTTCTGTAGAAAAATGCCGGCAACCAGACGAACGCGTAGCTGGTCATCGAAAGCAGACCGAATCCTGCGAAAAGGTTAAGATACAAGCTGCGGTGCTCCCTGAAAAATCGAATCGTTTCCACAAGTGTCGTTCCAGTTTTTCCGTCTTTGGATTTGAGTGTTCCCCGCCGTACGGGTTCTCGTATCGTATATATGGTCCCGGCAAGCAGCAGTCCCGGAAGTCCAACAAGAACAAACGTTAACTGCCAGGGTCGGAGCGTTCCAAGTACAGGGACATCGACGTTTCCAATCGCGGCGAGTTGATCGTAAATTTGTCCGCCAATAATCAATGCGAGGCCACCGCCGGCAGTGATACCAAGCGAATAAACGGCAAGTGCACGAGCGCGCGAACTCGGCGGAAAGTAGTCGGAAATCAATGAGTAAGCCGATGGGGTGAGCGTTGCCTCTCCAACTCCGACTCCGACGCGGAATGCAAAAAGGCTCCAGAAACCTCGAGCGAGACCGCAGGCGGCCGTCATCAGGCTCCAGAACGCTATGCCTGCGCCGACAATGTGTCGGCGATCGCCGGTATCCACCAGCCGACCAATCGGGATACCGACGATCGTATAGAGAAACGCAAAAGCGAATCCGTGCAGCACGCTCAACTGCGTATCTGACAATTCGAGGTCAGCTTTGACGGGCTCGACCAGCAGGGCGAGAATCTGCCGATCAAGAAAGGAAAACACATAGGCGAGAAGCAGGAGTGCGACAACGTACGACGCGTACGGAACAGAAGGCCAAGTATTGGCCGCAACCCCGTCTATGCGCCCCGCAGTGGAATCAGGCTGTTTGCGCGACTCGCCGCTCAATTTGTCGCACCTGGGGCAAATTTCGGCCACGGACGAGATGCCTGCACTGCAGACGCAAATTGCAACAGCATTTCGTCCTGCCCGGGCGCCGCAGCAAACTGCACGCCAATTGGCAAATCCGCGTCGGACACCGCAAACGGCACGGAGACAGCCGGCGCCCCCGCGACATTCTGAATGGGCGTAAAGGCTACGGCTCGGGTCACTCGCTTGTAGACGGTATGGAAAGGCAGCGATGTGTGATGCTCTCCAATCTGCGGCGGTGGTTTGGCATATACGGGAGTAAGAAGGAGGTCGAAGTCCCCGAACAGATCGTTATGAGCAATCTGAGCATCATGCAATATTGACGAAATTCTGATCCTCTCCTTACCCGTCAGGGCATCTGCGATATCAAGCAGCCCCACCGTCCAGGGCTCCAGTTTGAGTCGCTCAATCGGACGCTGTAATCGCTGTGAAATGAACTCGATGTAGGCCTTGGCGAAGCCCGCCCATGCGCCAAAGAACGCCGTGTGCATTGCATGGGCATCAAACGGCCATTCCAGCGTGGTTACAGAGTGACCCAAGTCCCGACAATGTGCAACTGCAGCGTCGTAAACGCGAGCCACTGCCGGATCAATGTCGCCGGCGTGCAACGGGATCCCTGTTGCCGCGATTCGATAGTGATTATCGTGACGCTGGCCGACCTTGGGCGGCATTTCGTATCCGCTCATTTTGCTCAATGCAGCCAGGATTCCTTGAGCGTCACGGACGCTGCGTGTTAATCCAAACCTGGACACCAGATCGGGCAGCCATTCGGCGCCTGGCAGCGAAGGCGTCGCAAATGGTCGTCCCCTGGACGGCTTCAGTGCGAAAACACCGCAGTGCGACGCCGGTGCGCGCAAAGATCCGCCACCGTCGGTTCCATGCGCGAACGGCACCAGCCCGGCGGCCACGGCCGCCGCCGCGCCACCACTGGAACCGCCGGGCGATCTAGCCAGGTTCCACGGATTTCTCGTTGCACCAAGAAGCAAGGGCTCGGTAACATCTGTCAGCCCGAATTCCGGTGCGTTACTGACTCCGACTACAACGAAACCGATTTTCTCGAATGCCTGGATCAAGGGATCCTTGTCGACCGCGATATGGTCTTGAAGCCAGCGCGACCCGTACGTTAAACGCAAATTCGGATATGGCGTAGTTTCCTTGACGAGAAATGGCACGCCTGCGAACGGAGCATCCCAGTCAACCTGCTCAAGGCGTTGCCCTACATCATCTTCGTCGATTCGCGCTACAACAGCGTTCAGCTGCTGATCCAATCTGGTTATGCGCCGCAGAGTCTCCCTAAGGTGTGCCGCAGGGTCCAGTTTGCCCTCACGAATGCGGCGAGCGGTCTCGGTCGCATCCAAGCGCCACGTCGGTCTCAATTCTTCCGGCCTCACTCCATCGGTGGATCAGCCTGCCGTTGGGCAATTTCACGGAGGCGTTCATCTATCACCTGACGGCTCATCCACTGCCCATCGACAACAACGCCGGCTATGGATTTTGTGTTGCGAATGTCATCGAGCGGGTTTGCTTTAAGCACTATCAGGTCGGCCTCAAACCCTGGAGCGACCTGACCCCAGCGGTTCTGGCGTCCAAGGTAAGCTGCCGGCGAAATTGTTGCTATTCGCAAGGCTTCCAGAGAACTCAACCCGGCTTCAACGTAATGTTCGAGCTCTCGATGCAGCGAAAATCCCGGAATGCCAAAGTAGATCGGCGTGTCCGTTCCTGCCATCAATGGCGCGCCTGCATTGTGCAAAGCTCGAATCATGGCCCTGATGCGCGGCAGAGTGCTGAGCATCACTTCGATTGATTCCTCGCGAAAGATCTCGTACTGCTCATTGAACTTGCGATGCGGTCGAGGCAGGTATTCATAGTTTGCGAGATTCGACGGCGATCCGCCCGATACCACGAACTCAAAACCGTCCCCCACAACCTGCGTCGGACAGTTATACACGCTCTGTTCTGCCGTTGTGCGTGCGTACATTTCCATGGTCTCGTCACTGACCTTGAGCCAGTAAGCGAAGCGTTCATCGGACATGGGATTGGCAGGTGGGGCCACGGGGTCGATGTCGTAGCCGCGCAGATGTTCTATCGAATCCTGGCGATACTTCAATGCATTCCATATTCCCACTTCGAATGGAACATGGCCGCTGACTTTGACGCCATACTCGCGCGCCGTAGTAACGATTGCGTTGTACGCATCAGGCGACATCGAGTTGTAGACTTTGATGAAATCGTAACCTTCTTCGATATGGCGCCTGACAATATCTGCGCCTGCCTGCGCACTATCCGCCCAATCACCCGGAGCCTGATCAGGATGAAAATAAAGGGCACCCAGGCCGGGGCCGTAAACGATTGGTCCCGCCGTAACGATTTCCGGCCCGGCGATGCTGCCATTTGTGATTTCATCGCGTAGCTCCAGCGTCAGAGGCCATCCGCCCATATTGCGCACCAGCGTTACACCATTCGCCAGGTACAAATAGACTTCGTCGGCAATGTCTTCGACAATTTCAGCCGACAGATTCTGATGAAGTTCCGCTCCGTGCGCGCTCCAGGGCGTGGCAAGGTGAACATGCATATCAGCGAGGGCCGGCATGACGTATTTGCCGGACCCGTCAATCGACAGCATTGCAGCCTGTTCGTTTGCACGCGAGGCATCAGAAACCTCGACGATCGTGCCATTGCGCACGAATACCGTCTGATCCTGAATTGTGCGACCGCCCGCGACGTCGATGACACCAACATTGCGAATGGCCAGATCGTAACGCGCATCTGGCGAATCCGGCTCCGAGCACCCGAGTATCCAGATACACGACACAGTAACGATTGACCATCGAAGCAGTTTCTCTGCCGTCCGAAGATTGTCTGCCATCAGCATCTCTCTCCCTGCCGGGATCAGGCTCTGCATTTTGTTGTTGTGCGTCATGGAATTGCCTCCGTAGGCTGCACGTCGTCGCTGCGAATTGAGCGCTGCCTTGCGGCCACGTGGCGGCCTGCCCTCAGAAAGTGCCAACCTGCCCATGGATAGACGATAAGGATGCAGGCCACGGCCGCCGTAATTGTGGATTCCACGCCCCTGGTTGCGAAGTAGTCGCTCAGTGCGCCAACGGCGACGGGGCCGACTCCCAATCCGATCATGTTCAGGACAAACAGCGCGAACGCCGACGCCAGAGCCCGGGCCGTTACCGGAGCAACACCCTGCACACCGGCCCAGATTGGCCCCATCCACGCGAAGAACAGAATGAAGCCCGGAGTCACTACAAGGAATATCGTGAATGGCGCGGGCATGTTGAAACCCAGGAGAAAAAAGGGCGCCGTAGCAAAGCAGCTATAGGCCGCTACTCGCAACGAGCCATCGTCTCGCCGTCGTCCCGCTGCGTCGGCCAGTCTTCCGAAGAAGTACGTTCCTAAGCCGCTTCCCAGCCCAATTATCAGCGATAAGGCCGTTCCTACGACGGGAAGTGCTATTCCGTGCTCGCGAATAAGAAGTGCCGGAGACCAAGAAATAAGCGCGTACCCACCGAGAGAGGCCAGCGTCGCTGCAGCGCACAAATGGTTGTATGCCGGATTTTTCGTGAGCCTGCCGATCGTAGATATCATGCCGGCGCGAACGACGGCGTCGGCAACCTGCGGGCGCTTGGGCTCATGGGCGGTCAGAAAAATTATCACGGCAAGTGCGACCCCCAAACCACCAACGAAATACAGGGTGGCGCGCCATCCGTACCAGTCGCTCATCCAGCCGCCGACCAGAAATCCGACGAGCACACCCCCTGGTACGCCCAATTGGAAAATCGCCATCGCACTCGATCGGTTTTCGGGCGGAAACGTATCGGCAATAATCGAATGTGACGCCGGCAAGGCGCCCGCCTCCCCAACGCCAACGCCCATGCGGGCGAGGGCCAGTTGTATGAAATTTCCGGCCGCGCCACATGCCGCAGTCATTGCGCTCCAAACGGCAAGGCAGATCGATATCAGAGAGATACGATGCCATCTGTCGGCAAGTCGGGCAATCGGCACCCCTAGTCCTGCATAAAAAAGCGCAAAGGCGAGCCCTGTAAGCACGCCCAGCTGGGTATCGGACAGCACAAGATCGCGCTTGATGTCTTCGGCAAGGATCGCGATGATCTGCCGATCGAGAAAGCTGAACGTGTATGCGAGCATCAGCATGTAGAGCGTGTACTTGCTTCGCATCGCTACAATCAACTAATTGCCGATTTTCGTGTTCGCAGGGGACGCGGCTTTGGCACGAAGGGTCGCCTTGTCGATCTTGCCGACAGGCAGCATAGGCAGTTCCGGCTCAATGATGAACTGCTTGGGTATTTTGTAGTTTGCCAACCTTGAGCGACAGTACGTTTTAAGTTCTTGGCCGGTCAGATTAGCTCCCGGCAATGCTGCAACGAAAGCGCAGCCAACCTCTCCCCAGAGCGGGTCATCCCGCGGCACAACCGCAGCAACAGCTACTTCGTCATGCTCCTCCAGCACGCTTTCGATCTCGGCAGGGTAAATGTTGTATCCACCGGAAATGAACAACTCCTTGGTGCGGCCGATCAACGTAAGCGTGCCGTCATCCTCGAAACGCCCAATGTCGCCGGTGTGCAGCCAGCCATCCTGATCAATGGCCGCGCGTGTTTCCTCCTCCCGTTTCCAGTAACCAAGCATTAGATTTTCGTCGCGAACAAGAACCTCGCTCGATTGCCCATCGAGCCTTACCTCCCGGCCCATTGCGGGCCAGCCAGCGGTTCGTTGAAGAACCTCAGTGTCGTCCATTAGAGGCGTCAGCGTGATTGGTGCAACCGATTCAGTCATTGAATAATCGGTTCCCAGTTTTCCGGGGAAGCGTCTCGCGAGCGACTCGACCAGAGGGCCCGGCGCCCTCGCTCCGGACCAGCATATCGCCTGAAGCGATGTGAGGTTTGCATCCATTTGATCGGCTGCGGTAAGCAGCATCTGCAACTGCGTCGGGACCTGGTAGAGTGCCGTGACACTGCGTTCGTCGATGAGCCTCACTGTTTCTTGCGCATCAAATGCTTCCAAAAATACGATACCGCCGCCCGCCACCAGACCGGTGCACGTAACGTCGCATGCTCCACCTATGTGGCTGATTGGTAAATTCATCAGTATCCGATAGCCATCGTGGCCCCAGGCTTTGAGGCGCATTCGTGCCGCCTCGACGAGGGCGCGTTGAGAAATCAGCGCCCCTTTCGGCGTTCCGGTGCTGCCCGATGTGTATACCAGTAACGCCGGCCCCGTATTGTCGGTAGAAGGTTCGGTGATATCAGTCGATGCCTGCTCACTTGCGGATACAAAATCTTCGTACGATTGAATGCCGCCCTGGGCCGCCGCAGCATCGAGCCCAACGATTTGAGACCCGGTCTTCCGGCCCAATTCGAGCAGATCACCTGTGTACTGACGTTCCCCAATGCGGCCTCGCACAAATGCGACGGTCGGACGGGCGTCGTCCAAAACAAACTCCAGTTCACGTCTTGTCTGCCTTGGATTGAGCCCCAGCCAGACCGCGCCCAATGAGATAGTAGCCAGAAAGGTCGTAAGGAAATCGCTGTTCGGGGGTGAGAGCGTCGAAACACGGTCACCAACTGTGACGCCCGCACTTGCAAGTGCACGCATACACTGCTCGACATTGTTCGCGAGTTCTAGATAACTGAGCCGTCGATGCGGACACCAGGCGGCTTCCGAATTCGGCGTCGCTTTCGCATAGTGTCGCAAGTAAGCGTCGATACGTGGCAATTCGGCAAGTTCGGGCACTCGATTCAGGCCTTCCAAGCCATTTCTTGCTTGTGTAGCAATGCTAGTCAACATCACGGACCGATCGCGATACAGCGCTCCTGCCCTCCCCACTTACCCACAGGTAAAGCCACTCGCCCACAAGCGCCGGCTTATCTCGGCCACGAATCTCGACAATTGTTTCAATCCGGATCATTGACTCGCCGGGGCGGCGCTCCTCATGTGACAGAAGTCTGAACACGCCGCGCACTGCAGATCCCGCCAGTACCGGCGCCATGAGACGCACTCGATTGAACCCGTAGTTAATCGGGAAATCATTAGTGCCATATCCACCGCTGAATACGCTGCCTGTTGCTTTGTGAAACAAATGCGTCAGCAATGCGAGTGTCTGAAACCCGTAGGCGATCGGCACACCAAAAGGGCTGTTCTCTTCACACCATTTCGGGTCATTGTGTAACGGTTCGAGATCCCGCGTTACCGCGCCGAAAATGTCGATGTCGACCTGATTCACCTTCACCCAAGGCGATTTGCCGATTGTCTGTCCGACCTGAAGAGACGCCAATCCTCTCTCCGCACCAGTTTCGTGAACTCTTCCCGTCATAGATTCCCGACCCCTGTTTGCAGCCTCGCCGACTTGCCCGAAACACGCTTGAACGTGGGCGCTAAGTATATTTTATTGACTGGTCAGTAAAATTATGAGACGATTACGCAGGCTGCGGTGATGCCGAGTCGAAATGAGTACATTCTGGGACAGTTTCCCCGAGAGACATGCAAATATGTACTCGGTCTCGAACGGATTGGTATACACGGCGAAGTACGCAACACCTTTTGAGACCGAGCGTGTCCCCGCCTTACTGCTGATCTCACTTGAGGACAGCGAGTTAATCGTAAATTGTCAGGGCTCCGAGACCCGATCCAAGGCGGTATTCGTGGGTAACCGTGTGAAAGGGTCTATCGAAGTCTGGGGTATTCCATTCGCGGCTGTACATATCGGGCCGTCGCATCCCGCATTTCGGGCGCTCGCCGACGTCACCAGGGAAATCCCTGTGCGAGAAATGGATTTCAGTGCTTTTTCGAATTTGCTGGGAACGCTCCGCGCTTGCTATGAAAGGCTGGCGGATCAGACTGAGGCGCAAGCCGCGCTGGACTCAGCGGCGACCACGCTCATTGAGTTGCTCGGCGTAAAGGCCAGCCGAGATCCTCGCATCGGTGCGGTCATAGAACATCTGACCGCACAGTCCCCACTCGACTACCGCTTCGATGAACTGCTGGAAAAGGTCATGTTGTCTCCGGGCCGATTCTCACACCTGTTCACGGAAGAAGTCGGCATATCGCTCCGAAGCTATCAAAAATGGCGCAAGATCCGTGAGGCGCTCAGGTTACTGCAGAGAGACGACAACCTGACTGCCGTGGCGCACCTCAGCGGATTCTCCGATTCGGCACACTTTTCGCGAACATTTTCCCAGACATTCGGTCTGATTCCTACGCTGTTTCGTTCTGGCAGGTGCGTACAAGTCATCGGCGACACATTGCACTAGAATCAAGCAATGACCTCGTGGGATTCCAAGCCTGATTCCGTAGGCTTAATGATTTTTGACGGTGCCGAAGAACTTGACTTCATCGGGCCTTGGGAGATGTTCACTATGTGGCGTGAATACGCCTCCGGCCCGGAGATAATCGAAACCGTAGCGCATAAAGGGAATCCTGTTCGCTGTGGAAAGGGCCTTACAGTCATCCCGGACACGCACTTTAGCGCGGCGCGGAATTATGACGTGCTACTTGTACCCGGAGGATTCGCCGCGTTCGACATTGCCGAAGACCCGATCCACCTCGACTTCGTTCGCCGTCAATCGGCTAACGCCCAAGCAATGCTGTCTGTCTGTACAGGCTCGATGATCCTGTGCGCTGCTGGTTTGCTCGCTGGAAAGTCCGCCACAACCCACTGGAAGGCAATGGATCGACTATCAAAGTTCAGCAATGTATCCGCGACTTCAGCCCGATATGTTAGAGACGGCCGCATCTGGACATCCGCCGGTGTATCCGCAGGGATCGACATGAGCCTGGCATTCATTTCTGCCACTGCAGGAGAAGAAGCAGCGCGCATCGTGCAGCTTAACTCGGAGTATTACCCGGAAGGTTGCATGTTCGGCTCGCCTGAAAAGACGAAGTTCGCCCCGGCTTATGTCCGGCAACCGGAGAGCAGCCCTGAGTCGTTTGTCGCGAAGTGAGTTAACAGGCAAAGGTCAAACGGTTCTTGGAGTCCTTGATCCAGACCAATTCGGGCCCACACTGCTGCATGAACACGTGTTGTGCGATATCCGACCGCCGCACTGGCGAGAAATGGAACCGCATGGACGTGACATCCTTATCCACGAGCATTGGCCCATAAACTACGGCGAGGTCCGGGCGCCCGGCAACCTGCAACTAGACGAAGTCGATCTGGCGATAGACGAAATTCGATCCATGATCGAGGATGGTGGCCGCACCATAGTGGACCTGAGTTGCGGTGGTTTGAGCCCGGACCCGGAAGGTCTGCGAACGGTCGCCGACCAGACGACATCACATATCGTCATGGGCTGTGGCTATTACGTTGACGAGTATCAATGTGAAGCGAATCGGTCCCGGACGGTGGATAGCTTTGCGGCCGAGATGATTGATCAGGTCCTGGAGGGGGCGTGGGGTACCGATGTGCGAGCGGGAATCATCGGTGAGATCGGTTGCCAGTCGCCCTGGACTGAACTGGAAATGGACGTAATGGACGCCGCCGTTATTGCAATGCAAGAGACCGGAGCGGCACTCAGCATACACCCCGGCCGGCATCACGATCAGCCGCAGGAAGTCGCAAATTTTCTGATTGATCGTGGCGTGGAAATGGCGCGCGTGGTTATGAGTCACATTGATCGAACAATATTCGATGCAGACCGCCTGTTTCGACTGGCCGACACCGGAATCGTTATCGAATTCGACCTGTTCGGTATGGAGAATTCATACTACAAATGGAATCCGGCAGTCGACATGCCCAACGACGCTGTGCGACTTCGCGACATTCGCATGCTGCTTGATCGAGGGCATACAGGGCAGGTGGCAATCAGCCATGACATATGCTACAGATCGCGTTTGCGCCGATACGGCGGTCACGGATATGGGCACATCTTCCGCAATGTCATACCGTACATGAAGCGGCGCGGCTTTTCGAATAACGAGATCGATGAGATCATTATCGCAACACCCCGCCGCTTATTGACGTTCTCATGAGTCAGCCAATCACTCAAGTTCGCGAAACCGGGCTCAAGGCGCGTAACCGCTCCATTCGAAGAAAGCGAATCTGCGATGTGGCAATGAAACTTCTTGCCGCCAAAGGATATGACCGGACGAGTCTTAAGGACATTGCCGACGAACTCGGCATCCGGCACCCCGCTCTTTATTACTACTATCGGTCGAAAGACGAAATCCTGCTGGATGCAGTTTCGAGCACGATGAACAAACTCGTTTCTGCGTTACGCGAAGCACTGGAAGACCTGGGTGACGCATCTCCTGATGACTGCTTGCGCTGTCTGGCCGAGCGCCAGGTTGAGTTTCAGCTGGAAGTCAAGGGCTTGATACCGCTCGTCGACTCTGTGTTGTTCGGCCCACTCAGCGCCGCCGGAATCATTGATGCGGAAGGCCGGCGGACACTCGTCGGAGTGCAACGTGAGTTGACGGATCTGTATCGCCGGCAGATCGAGCGCGGCCAGCGCGAAGGAGTTTTTCGCGTGGAGAGTATCGCCGCCGCGACGTACACCGTGCTGGGCGCCATTTCCTACGTCGTGTACTGGTTTCGCGATGACGGACCGAAAACGCGCGACGAGATTGCTCGCATTGTTGCAGGATTGTGCGTTGCGGCGCTCAACCGCTAGTTGCGGACCGACTGTTCCTCAGAGTTGGCCGACAAATTTCACAATTCGCTCAAAGGATTCCTTGGAGGCAGCCGCCGAGTCCTGGCGTAATCCTCCTGGGCCCATAAAGCAAGCAATTAGAGGGTCGAATATCGGGAACAGGAGACGAACATCATTGGGCACATGCGACAAGTGCGTCGCCGCAGAGAAAATGAGAGTTTCGACGCCTTTGTGCCCCGAGAGTTGTTCCTCTATCATCCTGACTGCTGCCGCGGATGGCCAGGTTTCGTCCGCTTCACTTCCGATCAAAAGGACGGGCGCGTTCAAACCCTCAAAATTGAATCTCAGCTGCTTGTTTTCCGCAGATAGCCATGCCTTGAGATAATCGCTCCGAACATCCAGCGGTGAATCAAATCCGCAATTAATCCCCTTGGTTTCCGTAACGCTCGTCGGGAAATCCGGAAGCGCAAATGGCACAAGTTTGCCTGCGATCGTGAACTTGGCCACGTCGTATGGATTGCTTCCGGATCCGCCGTACCCCGATGTCACCATCGGTGATGGCACGACAAGGATCAATCCGTCGAGGAGCTCCGGAATTAGTTGTGCCGTCAGGCTTGCCGCTTCGGACCCCCAAGATGTTCCCATCAAAGCCAGAGGGCCATTGGTTTGTTCTGCCAGCCATTCCAGACCATCAACGAATATTTCTATCGACACCTTGCTACGAAAGCGCGGCCAGTCGCCGAATCCGTGCCAGGCTTGTGTGAAAGTTGCGATGCCCCGCGACGCGAGGAGCGCGGCCAGGCGATCCTGGACACCCCCGCTGGAACCGCCGATAAGCAATAGTGAGGGTGCTTTATCCGCATGCTCCGGCCTGAACAGTACCCCTCGCACATCGCCTTCGTTTACTGATCGAGCTTCAACATTCTCGTCAAGAAACCGGCGCTCCAATGTGGCCCTGGCCGTGACTACACCATCCGATATCGCCTCGAACTGCATCGTGTAACTCTTGGTTGCGTCGAGTACAGGACGTCGTGGAGGAGGACGCGTGGATGTATCTCTAGCCTGTCGTTCGAGGTCCTTTGTGGGCATTGGCAACAAAGACCAAAACAGCCCCTCCCCATCCACGCCCGTGTAGCTGCCTCGGACCGAAGGGGAAACAGCAAGGTCAACCGTGCCGCTCTCTGCAGCAAAGTAGTGACCACTCGAGGTCCAGGTGACTCCGCGGGCATCTTTGAGCTCGGCTCGAACCGTTATTGGACGGTACGCTGGTAGTCCGACTACCTTCACGTTGACCTCTTCATCGTTGCGGGCCGCTGTGCGAGACAAGACTATCTCGATCCCGTTTATGGACCGTGCGCCTGTTTCCGTACTTCCTGCAGCTGAACCTGTTGTCACGAGCGAACCAAGTATGAACAAAAGGTGCAGCGATATGAGCAGAATCCCTCGCAAGGAGTCATCCTGCGATTCGGGCCCAAGAAAGCGCAATTCCGTCACGTCCGCAAAACCGTTCCCATTAGCCATATTGCACCGGCGCAACACACGATTCGATCCGATAATATCGGCATACGCGTTGTCGCCTTGCATCTGGCTGCCGACGCGGACGGTACTTTCCTTACGATCGCAGCTAAATTCAATTGCAAGTCAGGGGGTAGCGGCAAGATTTGGTTTCGCGGCCCGCTATGAATAAGGGCTGAGTAGGTTCAGAACCGATGGAACTGCTGAAGGTAATCCAACAAAGCCTTGACGAGCCGGGTTTTTGCAGAACACTCGGCATTCGAGCCGTTTCGTGGGATCCGAATAAACGTTCGCTGGTTCTCAGGATGGACAAGAAGGCAGATTTGGAGGGAGGAGCCGGTCCTGGGCATATGCACGGGGGCGCGGTGGGAGCCTTTGTCGACACCGCAGCGACGTTTGCGTTGTTGGCCTGTGGTGTCGAGAATTGCCCCACTGCGAACTACCGACTGGACCTGTTGCGGCCCGTATTCGAGTCCGGCGTTACTGCTCGTGCGACGGTGCGCCGGCGCGGTCGCTTGCTCGCGGTTGTCGATGTCGACGTGATTGACGACGCCGACAGACTCGTCGCTATCGGCAGGGCAACATTCGCAATTCTCGACTGAGCATGTACGCGAAAATTGATCACGTCATCTGGGCTGCTCCCTCACTCGACGATGCCTGCAGACAGTTCGAGTCGCTTACGGGCGTTTCTCCAGTGTACGGGGGCCAGCATACCGACGGAGATACGCACAATGCTGTAATCGGACTTGGTGATCGACGCTATCTGGAGATTCTCGCGGCGAAGCCGGACACGAAAACTGCGGACCCATGGGCTTTGTATTGTCGGGCGCTACCGGAACCACGGCTTTTCACCTACGCGATGCGGCCACCGTTGCCGATCGACGAGTTCCATCAATACCTGGTTGAAAGCGGATTGAGTAACGACGACGTTACCAAAGGTGGCAGACGTACTCCCGACGGACGAATTCTCGACTGGCGGTACTGCGGCGCAAGAGCAAACGGGCACGGTGGGCTGGTTCCTTTTTTCATCGAATGGGATCGAGGGCATGCGACCGAGTCACTTGTAGTGAAGATAGCGACCGAAGATTTCTCACTCCGGTCACCTGACCCGCAAGGACTGTCGCAGCACCTGGAGCGAATGAAGATAAAGCAGACGGTTGAGTTTTCTGAGAAGCCGGGGTTGGACCTGGCGCTGAGCACACCTAAGGGGAGTGTTCATCTTTCATGAAAGCAGTCCGGTTTCACG
Organism: Gammaproteobacteria bacterium; assembly: GCA_009840525.1. Taxonomy (GTDB): domain Bacteria; phylum Gemmatimonadota; class Gemmatimonadetes; order Longimicrobiales; family Gaopeijiaceae; genus BD2-11. Next base: position 12,164 of record VXNP01000069.1, on the reverse strand, counting down.
AATACGGGTCTGCGAAGTACCTGATCCTGGACGAAATCCCTTAGGCTAATCGTTCATCGTGGCCGCACAAGATGTGAAGTGAGCGCGAATCTGTACGACCTTATTGACCCATCTGCCGATGGCGACGCTCTGATATCGGTCGATACCGATGGCTGCGAATCAAGGCTGACTTACTCACGGTTCCGGGCGCGCTGCTGGAGTATCGCGGCTTATCTGACCGCACGGAATCTACCTCCGGGCAGTACGATTGGAGTGCTTGCGTCCAACCATGCCGACTACATGCCTACCGTTTTCGGCATCGCCCTTGCCGGCTGCATTTCCTGCCCGATCAATTGGAAAGCGGGTGACGAAATCATCCGTTTCGTCGCCGCTGACGCAGACGTTCGCCTCGTATTTGCCGACAAAGATCGCCGCTCGGTGGTTCCCGACGGCATTCCGTGCCTTGAACTCGGCGCCGAACTTAACGCTTTCTCTCGAAAAGAAAATAGGCCGGTCAGCGCAACCGAGATCGCTTGCATCATGTATACCTCGGGTTCAACCGGTTTCCCGAAGGGGGTCCCCATCGGCCATGCCGGTTACAAATGGGGTGTCGCTCAATACCAATCCTCGCGACCGGAAAACGGACAGGGACGGATCCTGATAAGCGCGCCGCTTTACCATATGAATGGCCAATGTGACTTCCTCATCAGCCTTTCACACGGCACAACCAGTGTTGTGCTGCGCCAATTCGACGTCGATTTGTTCTTGCAGTGTATTGAGAGATTTTCAGTTACGGAAATCGGCGGGGTGCCGACTATGCTGGCGAAAGCAATTGACCGTATGGTTGAATCGCAACCGGTAGACACAAGTTCCGTAACATCCGTGAATATCGGCTCGGCACCGCTCGGAGCACGGCTCGCGTCACGCATCCTGGAGTTCTTTCCGAATTGCACGATAACCAACGGTTACGGGACGACCGAGACCGGCTTCGTCAGTTTCGGTGCGCATCCGGAAGGAAAAGAACGTCCTCTTTTGAGCGTCGGTTACCCGATGCCGGGAGTAGATTTCCGAATTGAAGGATCAAGACAAGAGGGCGAACTGTTGCTGAAAACGCCAATGATGGCGAGGGGTTATCTGAACCGTCCGGACGAAACCAACACCCGGTTCGCAAGTGGCTGGTACAGAACGGGCGATGTCGTCAAACGAGACGACGACGGCTTTTTCTACATTGTTGGACGAGTAGACGATATGTTCATATGTGGTGGCGAAAATGTATTTCCCGCCGAGGTCGAGCAGCGACTCGAAACGCATCCTGCATTAGGTCAGGCTGCCGTCGTGGCCGTTAAGGACGCCATCAAAGGCACAGTTCCGTTTGCCTTTGTCGTGCTCTTGCCCGGTGAGACCGTAACCGAGGAGGACTTGAAGGCGTACACGATAGAAGTGGGTCCAGCGTATGCTCATCCTCGCTACATCCAGTTCATCAACGCCCTGCCGCTTGCCAGCACCAACAAGGTCGATAAGGCTGCGCTCACGCGGCGCGCCGCGAAGATCGTTCGAGCAAGGAAAGGTAGATAGCGTTCTCTGCAGCCACTGCTCATCGGCTCTCACAACTCTTATTGAGAATACGATAGTCAGCTTCCGCGAATGCCCGGCAAAGCGATGCGCGCTAATGCTTTTGGTTCGCGCCAATCGAGTTAATCTCGCCTCGATAGACCTTCCAGGACCTTGAGGATTTCATACCACATTGCCTGCGCGGCGAGTGCATTTCCGCGTTGAGTACCCCCTGTCGCAAAAAACCTGTTCTCGACTGGATGAAAAACGCGGTTCGACAAAGACGTAGGCCAACCTGGCGGGGCAAGCAAGTGTCCAGCATGTTCGAATATCTTGTAAAGGAACCTGCCGGCGGGCGCCATCGCTGCAAGTTGCCGGCACGCCAGGGCCGACGGCCAGAGCGCGTCATCAAGACCGACGAAAGCGTAAACGGGGACGGCTAGATCCGCAAGGTTGATGCGTGCCGCTGAGTCCATCGCAGTATCGCGAAAAATCTCTTCGTAGAAAGGCGCCGTCGATACCGTCTGGGTCAAAAGTCCCTCCGACCTTGACTCCAGCGGCGGAATGAGTTCGTTGAGCCTTCCCGCAGAATACGGCAGCGACCTGCCTCGAACTGTCCAGGCCGGACCGGCATTCTGTAATTCCGGGCTCCACCCCGGCGTCACCACGCTGCCCGGAGCTACCCCGAAAACGAGCCGGGTTACTGCGGGAAAATGCAACGCAACAAGTAGCGCAGCCTCGGCACCCCGCGACGTTCCAAGAATCGCGACAGTCCTGGTGCGCGATTCCGCCGCCAGCCACCTAGCGGCATCCGCTACGTAGTCAAGCGCTATGCGCTGATGATGCGGAGGTCGCCCGTCAAAGCCAAAAAGCGCCAATGACAGGGCAACAAACCCTGCGGCCGCGAGGGCCGGAGCGAAAACCATGTCTACGCCGCCCCCGGACCCTGACATGCAAATTATTGCAACACTCCTTGCCCGTTTCGGTGTATAGAGAACACCGCGAAGTCCACCTTCTGCAAGTTTGGTCCTGGACACCTCTTTCGGGAACTGACGCATCAAGCTGTCTACAGATGCGAATTGGCCACTTTCGCCTTTTGCTGTCAACCTGCATTTGAGAGCCCTGCTATCGCCCCAAAAAGGCCGGCCGAATCGGCCCCGGGTTTGTCTGAGATACTCTTGCGGGTCGTCAACATCGGGCGCAAGGGCGGCCTGCAGGCCAAACCATCCGGGCACACCCGCCGTCCGGATTTCGGGAATGCGCAGCCGCTCATCATGTCCGACCGGCGCTGACGCACGAGCATTCCAGACTGTTCCCTCTGCATCCAGTAGTTCGAGGCCAATTGATACCGGGCCCGTCGAGCGGGGAGCAAATACCTCAGCGTCAATTGGACGACTGGATACAATTTCAGCTGGTAAATTCTCCCAACGCACTGAATTCTCAAAACCGTGGCCGTTGAAGTATCAAATAAACCTGAGAACGTGCCATTTGCCTCATTCGAATATCCGGGCGCATCTCTTGCTCGTGTGAAGGTGCGTAAGTTGCGCCATCTAGATTCAATGCAAACTCGCGATCACAAACTTAGCATTCGCAAAGGAGGTTGACCGGCTATGACACACTCCAGACGACAGTTTCTGACGGGCGGGGCCTATACCACGGTACTGGCGCCTTTCTTCGCCATTGATCGTGCACTGGCTACCTCAGCACCCGACCTCGGACAAAACTCCGACCAGGCCAGGGAAAAAGCCGCGCAGTCGCATACCGACCTGATGAACTACCCGCAAATGAATATGCACGGTGATGAAGAGATCGCGATGCTGCTCTATCCTGGAATGACGATGCTTGACCTCGTTGGGCCACAGTATTTCTTTGCGTCAATGATGGGCGCCAACGTGCATCTCGTATCTGGGGACGACAGTCTAGCACCCGTCCTGGGCGACACAGGCTTTGCGATTTGCCCGACCATTGGCATGAACGCCTGCCCGTCCGTACTGGACGTTCTATTCATTCCGGGCGGGCTGAGCGGCACGGTGAACGCAATGAATGACGAGCGCACGATCGAGTTTGTTGCCGATCGGGGTTCACGGGCGCGATTTGTGACCAGCGTGTGCACAGGTTCTCTGGTACTCGGTCAAGCGGGTCTTCTCGAAGGAAAACGCGCGACGAGCCATTGGGCAGCCCGACATCTGCTGCCGGAATTTGGCGCCACGGTAGTTAAATCCCGACTGGTTTCGGACGGGAACGTCGTCACCGGCGCCGGGGTGTCCGCAGGACTCGATTTCGGATTGGCAATGCTGGCCGAGCTACGTAGCGATGTTTACGCGCGGGTTACTCAACTGATTGCCGAATACGCACCCGAACCAATTTTCAATGCGGGCAGTCCTGAGAATATCGAGCCGGATCTCCGAGATCCTGTACATGGCATCTTCGCAACTTCGATCCTGGAGATGAAACAGGCTGCCAAACATCGGCGGCGGGGACCTGATTGAAGTTTGCGAGCGTCGTGTGAAGGTTTGCACGGATGTGGAGATTAAGCGCTGTCAGCATTTGAGCGCTATCCCAAACCGCTCGGCTTTCGCTTGAATTGCGATATAAAATTCATTGACAAGCCCATGAAATAATGTATATTTGCTGAACCAACAACGCCACCATTAGGGCAACGATGATGCGCAAAGCAGTTGTTGGAATCTCTCTCTTTCTGCTCGCGGCGCCACTGGTCGCCGACGAGAAACTCGACGACAGGATGATGCACTCCGCATCGATCCTGCAGGAAATCCGCGGGCCCCTTGAAAAAGAAGCCCCCGGAGTGCTCGAAAACGCCCATGCCGTGGCGGTCTTTCCGGAATTCGTGAAGGTGGGCCTGTTCGGCGGCGTGAAGCATGGCCGGGGCGTGCTGTCCACGCGGCTTGATTCGGGAAGCTGGAGCAGGCCGGCCTTCGTTCGCATCACCAGCGGCAGCGTGGGCCTGCAGTTCGGCGTATCGATGTCGCAACTGCTGATCGTGTTCAAGGACCCCAAGGCCGTTGAGGCGATTTCCGGCGGGCAGCTCACGATCGGCGCCGACGCCGGCTACGCGGCGGGAGAACTGGGCGGCAGCGCGACTGCCGGCACCGACAACAAGCTGGAGAACCGGATCGTCATGATGGCCCGCTCCAAGGGCCTGTTTGCGGGCGTGGCGCTGGAGGGAGGCGTCCTGAGGATCGAAAAGGACTCCAATGTCGAGTTCTACAACGATGCCATCGGGCTGGACGGCAGGACCCTGCTGGAGGACGAGGAAGTGGAGTTGCCGCCGGTCGCACAGCATTTCCTTATCGTTCTCGATGAATCCGTGCCGCCTGTTTCTCCGGAAGCGGCCCCGGCAAGCAGCGAAGGCGAGTCGGATGTGGACCTGCGCTTCGCCGGGGACGAGGATGCGGAGACCGTGGCCGGATCCGCACCCAGCCAGCGCCAGCCTGCGGGGATGAATTTACGCGGCAGCACGACACGCGGAACGCCCGGCGGTGCTGCGAACAGTCTGAGTGCGAACACAGCGCCCCAGGCAGGATCGTGGGTGACTCCCGCGACCGGAAGCCCACAGCCAGTTGGGGCGCAATCGCAAGGTTCGGGGCTCGGCGGCAAGATAGCCGGCAGGCTTGCGGACGCGGCGGTGGACGGCGCCAAGGACCTGGCGGTGGATTCCATACGCAACAGGCCTGAAGTACGCGGAGCCAAGCTGGCCGCGCGCGCCGGCGGTGAACTGGCGAGCGCCGCCAAACCCGGCACTTCCACTTCGACGCCCGTGCAGAAGAAGCGGGTGCTGCCGGAGCCGAATCGGGCAATCGCCTCCACCGACGGCGCATGGGTATCGCCGGACGCGCCTGCGTACCGGATGGCCAGCCGGTCGCCCGGTCCAGCGCCTTCGATGTCCGGCGTGCCGAATCCGGAACTTACCGGGCCGCCGGCGCCCTCGGAATGGCCCGCCGAATGGCGGGACGCGCAGATGCTGGGCGGGGTTTGCGAACCGGGCCTCTGAACCCGCACTAACCGCGTCGAAAATAGCGCTGCGCCAGGTCTTCGGGGGAACGGCGCAGGATATACGCCAGGGCCAGCAGCCGATTCCTGAGGCTGCGCCTGAACCACCCGTCACGCTTCCACCGCCGGGCCGACACGCCCACGGCAGCCGGCACGGGGCCGAACCGGCCCGATTTTCGCAGGCGCTTCACGAGCGGAGGTTCTTCAAACAGTGCGCGAGGGGGAAAGCCCCCGGCTTGCCGGTAGGCATCGCGGCGCATGAAGAGTCCCTGATCGCCATACGGCGTTCCCACACGCGCCCGCAGGTTGATCAGAAAGGCCAAAAACCGCGCCTGCCAGCGACGCTCGCTTTCAAAAACAAACCGGAACCAGCCGCCCACTATCCCCTCGGCCATGTGCGCGCGAATGACGGATATGGAGTCCGGCCGCGGCGTGTTGTCGGCATGAAGAAACCACAACAGCTCGTTTGCCGCCGCGCGCGCACCGCGGTCCATCTGCTCGCCCCGGCAGGCGCGGGACGCCAGGTAGCGGAAGCCCGCCCCGGCGCAAAGCGCCTCGATTTCCGGTTCGCTTCCGCCGTCCACGACGATGACCTCCGAGGGCCGTGGATCAAGCGCCTCGAGCGCCTTGAGCATACGTTCCAGCGCCTGCCGGTCGCGGTATACCGGGATAACGACGGAAACGTCCATCAGGCCAGCCTGTTCAGCACGAGCCAATGATGCAGCTCGCGCCGCGCGGGCCTCGCGTCGCCGCGCAACGCCCGGGCCAGAGGCGCCAGGTCCGAACGGCGATCGACATCGAATCCGCCGGGAAGCTCAAGCGCCGGCCGGCCGGTCTTGCGGCAAGCGGCGCTCAATGCGTGGGCCAGGCCCTGCGTGCCCCAGGGAAGCCCCGCCAGTTGAGGCCAGCCCCGGCGCGTGGCCATCATCGTTACGCCGCCGTCGCGGGCCGCCGCCAGCACCGTGTCGTAGCTGCCAAGGCCTGCGATCACGCGCCGGTAGTGCCGTGGCTTAAGCACCGGCGCATCGCTGCCGATATAGATCCGGCGCTTCAATTGCTTCGCGTCGAGCGCCCGGTCCAACCTTTCCAGCCGCCTGCCCAGGTTGCCGGCGCCCTGCGCAAGCACAATGACCGGCGCCGGCCGGTCCGATCGCCTCGCCGGCAAGGAGCGCGCCCAGTCAAGATCGTCGCGGTCTTCCGGGACCAGCACGACCGGTCCGCGCCATGCCCGAAGGTCCTCCAGCGCGCAGTCCAGCATCAGCCGGCACAGCTCCACGACGGCCCGCTCGTCCACGGATGCCGCCAGGCGGCGTTTGCCGTGACGCTCGCGCGGTCTGCGAAACACCAGCGCGAGCGCGCAAACGCGCCGCTGTGCTATGCTGGAATTCAGCCTGAATTGACTCATATCCGATAGTAGATCAGTACACTTTCTAGTCCATAATCCACACGCGAGCGCACCGGCCACGGTAATTTGATGCAGTACTCCAATTTTGTCAGGACCTTCAACGCCCACAGCGGCGCGAAGGAGTTGATGGAAGACATGTCGTGCGCCATTCCCGGAGTCGACAAGGTGTATCGACTGGGCGGCGGAAACCCGGCCATTATTCCCGAAGTCAGGGAAATTTTCCGCGCCGAACTGGCCAAGATCGCCGCCGACCCCGACCGTTTCGACAACATGGCGTCGATCTACTCGGAGCCGTTGGGAGACACCCGGTTCCGCGAAGCGCTGGCCGATATGCTGCGCGAGGAATACGGCTGGCCCCTGACCGCGAAGAACATCTCCCTGGCGCCGGGCAGCCAGCTTTGCTTCTATTACCTCTTCAATCTCTTCGGCGGCGTGGGCCCCGGCGGCAAGCGGCGCCGGATCATCATTCCGCTGTGCCCGGAATACATCGGCTACAAGGGACTGCTATCCGACGATGCGGATGTCGCTTCGCGCCGCTCGGTCATCCGCAAGCTTCCCAACCGTCAGTTCAAGTACGGCCTGCGCATGGAAGGGCTGGATGAAGTCGCGGACATCGGCGCGATCGTCGTGTCCAGGCCCACCAATCCCACCGGCAACGTGATTCGTCAGTCGGAACTTGCCCGGCTCGATGAAGTGGCGCGGGAACGGGAGGTCCCGCTGATCGTGGACAACGCCTACGGCTTCCCCTTCCCCGGCATGATCTACGTCAATGAGCGCCCCGAGTGGAACGACAACACGATACTGACGATGAGCCTGTCCAAGATTGGTCTTCCGGCGCTGCGCACCGGGATCGTCGTGGCCAACGAGGAAGTCACGGAAATCATGGGGCGCGTGAACGCGCTTACGCAACTGGCGGTGGGGGCCGCGGGAGCCGCGCTGGTCGCGCCGCTGCTGGAGAACGGCGAACTGCTGCGGATCAGCCGCGAACTGATCATGCCGTTTTACCAGCGCAAGACACGGGACGCGGTGGGCTTCTGCCATGAAACGCTGACGAACTGCGACTACTACATCCACAAGCCGGAAGGTTCGATGTTCCTGTGGCTGTGGTTCCCGGGGCTGAACGACAACCAGGCCCTTTACCGGCGCCTGCGATCGCGCGGCGTGATGATTCTTTCCGGCCACGAATTCTTCCCCGGCCTGCAAAAGCCCTGGACCCACGAGCGCGAATGCATCCGCGTCAACGTCTGCGGCGATGCGGACTCGGTGTTCGAAGGGCTGAGGATCATCGGCGAGGAAGCTTCCCGCCTGCAGGCAAAGGCTGCCTGAGACTTCACTCATGGATACGGGAATGCTGGTATTCCCCGGCCAGGGCGCCCAGTACGCCGGCATGGGGAGCGATCTCTACGAGGCCTTCGACGCGGCCCGTAGGATTTACGACGAGGCCGGCGAGGCGCTCGACTACGACATGCGGGAACTCAGCTTCATTGACCCGCAAGGACAGATCGGGCTGACCCGCTATACGCAACCCGCGCTGCTGACCCACTCGATCGCCTGCCTGCGGGTGGCCGAAGCGGAGTCGGGCGGCGATTTGACGCCGCTGGCCGCGGCCGGACACAGCCTGGGCGAGTACAGCGCGCTGGTTGCCGCCGGGGCGCTGGCATTCGACGATGCGCTGCGCCTGGTCGGCGAGCGCGGGCGGCTGATGGGCGAGTACGGCGAAGGCGGCATGCTGGCGCTTGCGATGGACGCCGAAGAAGCGCGGCAGCTCGCCGACCGGCATTGCTGCCAGGTCGCCGGCCTGAATCTGCCGAACCAGACGGTCGTGGGCGGAACGCACGCCGACCTGGAGCAGCTTGCCGCCGACCTGGCGGAGAACTATCCGCGCAAGCGGGGAACGCCCCTGGCCACGGAGGGCGCGTTCCACACCTATCTCATGGTGACGGCGGCGCGGGAGTTCCGCGACGTGCTCAAGCGCA
>VXNP01000069.1:0-3142 GCA_009840525.1 Gammaproteobacteria bacterium | reverse complement strand
CACACCTATCTCATGGTGACGGCGGCGCGGGAGTTCCGCGACGTGCTCAAGCGCACGGAGTTCTGCGCTCCCCGGTTCCCGGTGCTGTCCAACTACACGGCCCGGCCGCACGATCCGGCGCCGGACGCCGTTCGGACCCGGCTTTTCTTTCAGCTCATCAACCCGGTGAACTGGGTCGGCTGCATGCAGTGGGCGGTGGAGAACGGCGTGTCGTCATTCCTGGAACTGGGCGGCGGGATCGGGCGGGGCGAAACGCCGGCGGAGAAGCGGCCGAACCTTCAGGGCATCCTCAGAAAATACTGCCGCGGCGCCGGCCACGAAGCCGAAATCAGCGCCGTCATCAACGCCGACGACGCACACGCGCTGAAACCGGGCTAGCGGAGGTCGCGCCAGACGCCGGCGGCGGCGCTGATCCAGGCGACCGCCAGGGCCATTCCGCCATAAGGAGTGAGCGGGGCGAAGTCGGGACCACCCAGCAGCTTCATGTAGATCGTGCCCGAAAACACCGCGATGCCCGCGATCAACAGCCATCCGGCCACCTTATAGAAAAAGATGTCCGGTCTGCGGCGCAGCATCAGCCCCACGGCCAGCAATCCAAGGGAGTGCGCCACGTGAATCTGGTTCGCCCAGTCCCAGGCGCGCACTTCCATCATGGCCGCCCCCGCCTCGTAAAGACCGTGCGTTCCGTAGGCGCCAAGAAAAACGGATGACGCCAGCAGCAGCGTCGCCAACAGGACAAATACCAGGGGCATCAGAACCTCCTCGCCAGCGCGGGCTTAAACGGGCTCAACACTAGCACGTTCCTCGAGCTCGATCAGCACGCCGAAACAGTCCTTGGGATGCAGGAACAGCACCGGCAGGCCATGCGCGCCGATGCTGGGTTCGCCGTCCCCCAGTATGCGCACGCCCTGCTCGCGCACCCGGTCGCGCGCCGCCAGGATGTCATCGACCTCGCAGCAGATATGGTGCATGCCGCCGGCCGTCGCGCGCTTGAGAAACCCGCTGATCGGCGACTCCCCGCCCAGCGGTTCCAGCAGTTCCAGCGCGGTGTTGGGCAACCGGACAAATACGGTCGTGACTCCGTGCTCGGGCAGCGGCTTCGGGTCCGAAACCTCGGCGCCCAGCACATCGCGATAAAAAGCGGCGGCCTGTTCAACGTCGGCCGTGGCCAGCGCCACGTGGTTCAGCCGGCCGATCGCGCCCGATGCATCGCGGTCCGGCGTCGGTTCCGGCGCCTGTCTGTCCGGCGCCGAGTCCGCCAGATCGGCGATCCGGCCAGCGAGTTCGTCCAGGCCGGTCCCCTCCAGCGCCGAGCAACTCACCACCGCGTCGCGCCCCGCCGCCGGAACGGAACGCGCGTAGTCCGACGCCGTGGACCGGGCCAGTTGACGCGTTTCGCCGTCGGCCTTGTTGACGACGATCAGATCAGCGAGTTCCCGAATCCCGCGCTTCATGCCCTGCAACTCGTCCCCGCCGCCGGGCGCCAACACCAGAACGAGAACGTCCACCATCCCGGCGACGTCCGTATCCGCCTGTCCCGAGCCGGCCGTTTCAAGCACCACGTAGTCGAAGGGACCGCTGCCCAGCACGTCAAGGGCTTCGCGCGTTCGGCCGCCGAGGGCGCCGCTGCCGTCGCCGGTGGGCGAGGGCCGTATGAACACGCCGGCCTTGCGCGCCAGTTCGGCCATCCGGGTCTTGTCTCCCAGAATCGAACCGCCGGTGCGTGACGATGTGGGATCGACGGCCAACACGCACACGCGCTTGCCGGCCTCCACGAAGCGCAGGCCCAGTTGCTCGATCAGCGTGGACTTGCCGGCCCCGGGCGGGCCCGTGATCCCGATTCTCCTGGCCGGGCTGGATTCCGCCTGAAGCCGCTCGATGAGCGCCCGCGCCGCACCACGATCAACGTCGCGCTCCGACTCCACCAGGGTCAGCGCGCGCGCCAGGCTGCGGCGATCGCCGGCCAGCACGCCGTCGGCCAGATTTTCGATCTGCTTGCTCATTCGTATCGCAGGATGAGCTGGTTGGTCTCCAGGTTGTCGCCCGGACTCACGGCGATTTGCCGGACGCAGCCGTCGCGGGGCGAGCGCAGGCTGTTTTCCATCTTCATCGCCTCGATGACCCCGATTTCCTGGCCGGTCTTCACATCCTCGCCCTCCTCCACCCGCAGCTGGGTAAGCACGCCGGGCATCGGCGCGTTCAGCACGGTGACTCCCAGGTGGGCCGGCCGGGCCGCCATGCGGCCCTTCAGCCGGGCCGAACGCGGCGGCAGGTACACGAACTCACGCTTGGCGCCCGCGTGCGAAACCGTGACGCGCAGTCCGTCGCGACGGATAACGAAAAACAATTCGCCCCCGGCAAGGCCGGAAGCCTTCGGAACACGCACCTTGCACCGGACGACAGGCTCGAAGGGGCGCCAGCCACTTTCCAGCCGATACACCCGTCTTCCGAACCGGACGCTCAAACGCCCGTTATCCCACTTCCTCTTGAGCGGCATCTCCTCGCCATCTGAAAGGAGCACGGCCTGCGTCCACTCCCCGGGCATCAGGCGTGCCGCGCGGTCCTGGGCCAGCACCGTCACGGCGCCCAGCAGTTGCGCCAGTTCAGCCGATCCGTCGGCGCCCGGCCGGAAGCCTTCGGGATATTCCTCGGCGATGAAGGCGGTGGTCAGATCGCCGGCGACGAACCGGGGATGGCGCGCCAGCGAAGCCAGGAAGAGCACATTCGTGGCCGGTCCTTCCACGGCGAAATTATCGAGCGCGGCGGCCAGCCGCAAAGCCGCCTGGCCCCGGTCGCGTCCGTATACCACCAGCTTCGCGACCAGCGAATCGTAGTAGACGGAAGCCTCGTCGCCCTCTTCCACCCCGGCATCCAGGCGCAGCGCGGGGCCGGCAGAGGGGGGCTGCCAGCGCACCAGCCGGCCGGCCGCGGGCAGAAAGTCCCGTTCGGGATCTTCGGCGCAAATCCGGGCTTCCATGGACCAGCCGTTGAGTTCGACGTCGTCCTGGGTGAAATCCAGCGCTTCCCCGGCGGCAATGCGCAGCATCCACTGCACCAGGTCGATGCCGGCAATCCACTCGGTGATCGGATGCTCCACCTGCAGCCGGGTGTTCATTTCCAGCAGGTGAAAGCTGCCCGACGC
>VXNP01000027.1 GCA_009840525.1 Gammaproteobacteria bacterium | reverse complement strand
CCCCCCGGCGGGGGCGCCGCGCTCCCGGCGGGGGGGGGGGTGCTACCCCCCGGGGGGGGGGGGGGGGCCCCCCCGGGGCCGCGGGGGCGGGGCGCCCCCCCCCCCCCCCCGCGTTGCGTGCCGCACGCGACCATCTGGAACTCGAGGCCCGCATCGGCGGCTACGAGGCCGCCGATGCGCGCGCCGACCAGGTCGCCGCCGCCTACGACGCGGTCGCCGGGCTGCTCGGGGTGGCGCCCGCCAACATCGCCTTCATGGAGAACGCCACCGCCGCGTTCAACCAGGCGCTCTCGTGCGTGCCCTTCCAGCGCGGCGACGTACTGGTGACAAGCACCAACGACTACGTCTCCAACCAGATCGCCTACCTGTCGCTGCAGGACCGCCTGGGAGTGGAGGTGGTGCGGGCGCCCGATCTGCCTGAGGGGGGCGTCGACCCGGCCGCGGTGGCCAGCATCATACACCGGCGGGGCGCGCGCCTGGTCGCGCTCACCCACGTGCCCACCAGCTCCGGGCTGGTGCAGCCGGTCGAGGAGGTGGGGCAGGCCTGCCGCGAACGCGGCGTCCTCTACCTGGTCGACGCCTGCCAGTCGGTGGGGCAGATGCCGGTGGATGCGCGCGCCATCGGATGCGACTTCCTGTCGGCCACCGCCCGCAAGTTCCTGCGCGGGCCGCGCGGGGCGGGCTTCCTCTACGTCTCGGACCGCGTCCTGGACATGGACCTCGAGCCCCTGATGCCGGACCTGAGGGGCGCCCACTGGATCGACGACGACCTCTACCAGCCCGCCCCCGACGCGACCCGCTTCGAGAACTGGGAGTTCGCGTACGCGCTCGTGCTGGCGACCGGCGAGGCGGTGCGCTACGCGACCCGGCTGGGTCTCGAACCCATCCGCGAACGGGCTTGGAGCCTTGCCGACTTCGCGCGCGAAACGCTGGACGCGCTGGACGGCGTAACCGTCCTGGACCAGGGACGGGTCCGCTCGGCCATCGTTTCGGTGCACCTGACGGGTCATGACGCGGTCGAGTTCGTCCCCGCGCTGCGCAAGCGGGGCATCAACACCTCCGCCACGCCCCACGGCTACGCCCTGATCGACCTGGACGCCAAGGGCGTCGAAAGCACCCTGCGCGTCTCTCCCCACTACTACAACACCCGTGCCGAAATCGAGACGCTCGCGGAAGCGGTCCGCGAGTTCCTGCGAGACGGGACGGGTTAGTTCGACACCACATCCTCATCATCCCCGGGACAGCACGATGAATCATCAACCCCTCGCCGCCTTCGCCATCCTCTTCCCGGCGCTCGTCCTCGCCGCCTGCACCGCGGACGCGCCGGCCCCCGGAAACGCTCCTGCGGACGAGCCCGCCTCCGAAGCGACTCCCCCGCTTCCCGAAGGCGCCCAGGCCTTCTCCCTCCTCGGCGAGCCCCTGTACCCCAACCCGGCTCCGCCCGACATCGCGGCGCAGCAGGCGGAGGACATCGATGTGGCCCGCGCCGACTACGACGCCGATTCCGACGATGCCGACGCCATCATCTGGCTGGGACGCCGCATCGGCTATACGGGGCTCTATCGCGAGGCCATCGACGTCTTCAGCGAAGGGATCGAGAAGCATCCCGGGGACGCCCGCATGTATCGGCACCGGGGCCATCGCTGGATCAGCGTGCGCGAATTCGACCGGGCCATCGACGACCTCTCCCACGCCGCCACCCTGGAGGAAGGCGAGCCCGACGAGGTGGAGCCGGACGGCCAGCCCAACGAACGCGGCATCCCCACCAGCACCCTCCAGTCCAACATCCACTACCACCTGGCGCTGGCGCACTACCTGAAGGGCGACTTCGAAGCCGCCGTGCCGGCGTACGAGGACTACATCGCCGTCACCACCAACCCCGACCAGCTGGTCGCGATCTCGCACTGGTGGTACATGGCGCTCCGCCGCCTTGGACGCGACGAGGAGGCGGCCGCCGTCCTCGAACCCGTGACCGCCGACCTGGACGTCATCGAGAACACCTCCTACCACCAGCTCCTGCTGATGTACAAGGGCGAGATCGAAGCCGACGAGCTGTGGAACCCCGAGCAGGAGGACCCGTCCGGCGTGGCCATCGCGTACGGCGTGGCGACCTGGCACCTCTACAACGGGCGCGAAGAGGAGGCGCGGGAGATGTATCGGCGCATCCTGGAGGGCTCCGGCTGGGCCGGCTTCGGCCATATCGCCGCAGAAGCCGAGATCGCGCGCCTGGATGCCGGCTGATCCGGCGTCGATTGCTTGACCCTTGGGACGCCCAATTCTAGATTGTTTGAAACGGAGAATCATTCTTGATTACAAGGGGCTCCCCGACGGAGCCCTCAGTCATCTCTGCCACCCGTGTGCCCCCGCATCTGCGCGGGCCGGAACCCCTCCTGACCGACAGCAATGAGCGACGCGCCAATCCTGAAGACCGCCAGCCTGCGCGCCAGGGTCACCGAAGAGGAAATCGAAATCCTCAAGGGGGTGGACCTGGAGATTCGCCCCGGTGAGATACATGCCATCATGGGCCCGAACGGGTCCGGAAAGAGCACGCTGGCCAAGATCCTCGCCGGCCATCCCGGCTACGAAGTGACCGGCGGCAGCGCGTTCTTCGACGGCCAGGACCTGCTTGAGCTGGAGACCGACGAGAGAGCGCGCGCGGGGGTCTTCATGGCCTTCCAGTATCCCGTCGCCATCCCCGGCGTCTCCATCGCCAACTTTCTCCGCACCGCTCTTCAGGCTCGCCTCGAGGACGGCGAGGAACTCGACCTGTTCGACTTCCAGGACATCCTGCTGGAGCGCATGGAGCTGCTCGAGATGTCCCCCTCCTTCGCCGAGCGCTCGGTCAACGACGGCTTCAGCGGGGGTGAGAAGAAGCGCAACGAGATCCTGCAGATGGCGGTGCTGGAGCCTGCGCTGGCCATCATGGACGAAACCGACTCCGGCCTCGACATCGATGCGCTCAAGGTCGTGGCGCGCGGGGTCAACACCCTGCAGAAGGAGCGGCCCGAGATGGCCGTGCTGCTGATCACGCATTACCAGCGGCTGCTCAACTACATTCAGCCCGACTTCGTTCACGTCATCGTGGACGGGCGCATCGTCCGTTCCGGCGGTCCCGAGGTCGCGCTCAGCCTGGAAGAAGGCGGCTACCGCGAGTATCGGCAGCTGCAATCGACCGTTTCCGCCGCCTAGGCGGGACGGCCAACCCGCGAGGTCCACCATGCCCACCAACGAAGCCGTACAAGACATCGGGCTCGACGACTACAAGTACCATTTCATCACGGAGGACGAGCCCGTCTTCCGCAGCGGACGCGGCCTGAACGAGAAGGTCGTGCGCGAGATCTCGGCGCAGAAGGGCGAGCCCGACTGGATGCTCGATTTCCGCCTCAAGTCGCTGGACATCTACAACGCCAAGCCGATGCCCACCTGGGGCGGCGACCTCTCCCAGCTGGAATCGGTGCTGGGCGACATCTTTTTCTACGTGCGCCCGCAAGAGCGCATGGAGCGCTCGTGGGACGATGTCCCGGCGAATATCAAGGAGACCTTCGACCGCCTGGGCATCCCCGAGGCGGAGCGCGAGATCCTGGCCGGCGTCGGTGCCCAGTACGAGTCGGAGATGGTCTACCATTCCCTCAAGGAGGAGTGGGAGGCCCAGGGCGTCATCTTCGACTCCATCGAGGACGGCCTGCGCAACCACCCCGAGCTCTTCCGCGAGCACTTTGCCACCGTGGTCCCACCCGGCGACAACAAGTTCGCGGCCATGAACTCGGCCGTGTGGTCGGGGGGATCCTTCGTCTACATCCCGCCCGGCGTCGAACTCGAGACCCCGCTGCAGGCGTATTTCCGGGTGAATCAGGAGCAGATGGGGCAGTTCGAGCGCACCCTCATCATCGCCGACGAGGGCTCGCGCGCACACTACATCGAGGGATGCACCGCCCCCGTCTACTCGACCGAGTCCTTCCATTCCGGCGTCATCGAGATCGTGGTCAAGCCGGGCGCGCACTTCCGCTACACCACCATCCAGAACTGGTCCAACAACATGTACAACCTCGTGACCCAGCGTTCGCTGGTGCACGAGAACGCGACCATGGAATGGCTGGACGGGAACCTGGGCTCCAAGCTCACCATGAAATACCCGTCGTGCTTCCTGGTGGGCGAGCGGGCGCACGGCTCGATTCTGTCGATCGCCTACGCCGGCAACGGCCAGCATCAGGACACCGGCGGCAAGGTCATCCACGCCGCGCCCCGCACCAGCTCCTCCATCGTCTCGAAGTCCATCTCCAAGGGGAGCGGACGGGCGAGCTACCGGGGGCTGTGCAAGGTTTACGAGGGATCCACGGACGCCAAGTCCAACGTGGAGTGCGACGCCCTGCTCATCGACGAGGCGGCGCGCACCGACACCTATCCCTACATCGAGATCGACGAGAACCAGTCCACGGTCGGGCACGAGGCCCGCGTCTCCAAGGTGGGGGAGGAGCAGATCTTCTACCTGATGAGCCGGGGAATGCCGGAAGAGGAAGCCATGGCGCTGATCGTGCGCGGCTTCATCGAGCCCATCGCCCGGCAGTTGCCGTTGGAGTACGCCGTGGAGCTGAACCGGCTGATCGAGCTCGAGATGGAAGGGTCGGTCGGATAACGAGGAACGGCACCATCACACGCACATCCGCGCCCGCCCGCGGGCGTTGAGCATAGAAGCAACGGCATGTCCCGGACATCGACATTGCAGGCTCCAGCCGCGGGGCCGCTGGAGGGAGTGACGGCGACCATCAACGCGGCGGCCGTGGAGCGCCTGGCCGCCGGCGAGCCGGACTGGCTGGCCGAGCGGCGCTGGAGGGCCTGGGAGGCCTACGAGCGGACCCCCCTTCCCACGACCCGGCTCGAGGAGTGGCGCTACACCGACCTGTCGCGCAGGCTCGATCTCGACGCCCTGAGCCCCGCGGCCCGCGGGACGCGCGCGATCTCCCGCAACACATGGCCCCCGGAGCTGCGGCAGGCTATGCGCGAGGACTGGGACGCCGCCGGGCACATCGTCGAGATCGATGGCCGGGTGGTGCACGCCGATCTGACCGCCGAGGCCGCTGCGCAGGGGGTTGTGCTGGCCTCGCTGCGGGAGGCGGTGCACGCTCATCCGGATCTGCTGCGCGAGCACCTGGCAGCCGGGGCCATCCCACCGGACCAGGGCAAGTTCTCGGCGCTCAACGCGGCGCTCTGGACGGACGGGACGGTGCTATTCGTGCCGCGCAACGTGACTCTTCCCCTGCCCGTGCGGATCACGCGCTGGGTTTCCGATCCGGCGGCTGCCTACTTCACCCGCACCCTGGTGATCGGAGAGGACTGGGCCACGCTGTCCGTCGTGGAGGAGATCCTCTCGCCGCACTTCGACGAGCAGGCCTTCTTCCTGTCCGCGACGGAGGTTCTGGCCGGGGACAACAGCACCACCCACTACGCGTCCGTCCAGAGAATGGGGCTCGGCGCCTTCCACATGGCGCTCTACCGCTCGCTGGTCGGCCGTGACGCGCGCACGGATTCCCTGCACGTGACCCTGGGGGCGAGCACCGCACGCCTGGACCTGAACTCGGAGCTGGCCGCGCCCGGAGCGCACAGCCACATCCTCGGCCTCTACTTCGGCAGCGAGGACCAGCACTTCGACCACTGCACCAGCCAGAACCACGCAGCGCCCCACGCCACCAGCGATCTGCTCTACAAGGGGGCGCTCGACGACGCGTCCGGGTCGGTGTTCCGCGGCATCATCCGGGTCTCGCCCGGCGCCCAGCGCACCGACGCCTACCAGACCAACCGCAACCTCCTCCTCTCGGAAGAGGCTTCGGCGCATGCGCTGCCCAACCTCGAGATCGAAGCGGATGACGTCCGCTGTTCGCACGGGGCCACGGTGGGCCAGCTTGAGGAGGAAGCCCTCTTCTATCTGCAGAGCCGGGGGCTGTCGCGGCGGCGGGCGGAACGCCTGGTGGTGCGTGGCTTCCTGCAGGACGTGCTACAGCGGCGTCCGCCGGGAAGCGTTACCGAAAAGGTGACGCGCGCCATCGAGGAAAAGCTCCGTGCTCACTAGCGGTCCGTGGATGAGGCTGCGGCCGTGGGAAACTCGTCCACGGGCTGCCAGGACGAAGGCTGGTGTTTAGGAAGAAGCCCGAGTGGCATTGCGTGGCGGATGTCGAGTCGTGCCCTCCGGGGTCGTTGCTCGCCGTGATGGCGGGAGACACGCCGGTAGTGCTCGCCAACGTGGACGGTACCTTCTACGCGCTGCGCGACCGCTGCTCCCACGCCGACTATCCCCTCTCCGACGGGACGCTTGAGGGCGACCAGGTCGAGTGCATGTACCACGGGGCCCGCTTCGACCTCGCCAGCGGCCGTGCCAAATGCCTGCCCGCGATCCGCCCGGTCCGCTCCTACCCGACCGAGGTGAGGGACTCGGCGGTATTCGTGCTGGTGGGAAAATGAACGGCCCGGCGGCGCCGGCCGGAGCCCGCGTCAGCGACCGGCGTTCGCGCGCGAACGCCTTCGCCGCCCGGGCCCGGCGCGACTTCCCGGCCCTGCAGCAGGAGGTGGGCGGCAAGCCGCTGGTCTACCTCGACAACGCCGCCTCCACCCAAAAGCCCGACGCGGTCATCGACGCGATCGCGGACTACTACCGGCACGACCACGCCAACGTCCACCGGGGCATGCACGAGCTGGCGCGCCGGGCGACCGAAGCCTACGAGGGCGCGCGCCGCAAGGTGGCCCGCTTCCTCGGTGCCGCCGACCCCGCCGAGGTGGTCTGGACGCGCGGCACCACCGAGGCGATCAACCTGGTGGCGAGCGCCTGGGGCCACACCTTCCTCCGTGAGGGCGACGAGATCGTGCTCTCCACCCAGGAGCACCACTCCAACCTGGTGCCCTGGCAGCTCGCCGCTGCCCGCGCCGGAGCCCGCCTGCGCTACCTGGAGCTCGACGACGAGGGCCGGCTCCTGCTCGACCGGCTGCCGGAGCTGCTCTCGCCGCGCACCGGCATGGTGGCGCTCTCCCACGTGTCCAACGCGCTGGGCACGGTCAACCCGGTCGCGGAGATCGCCGAGCAGGTGCACGCCGCCGGCGCCCTCCTGCTCGTGGACGGCGCTCAGGGGGCCCCCCACCTCCCCATCGACGTGGCGGCGCTCGGGTGCGACTTCTACGCCGCCTCGGGCCACAAGATGTGCGGACCCACCGGGATCGGCGCGCTTTGGGCGCGGCGCGAGCTGCTCGAGCAGATGGAACCCTACCAGGGCGGCGGCGAGATGATCTCGGTGGTGGAGCGCGACTACAGCACCTGGGCCGAGGTGCCCCACAAGTTTGAGGCCGGCACCCCCAACGTGGCCGGCGCGGTGGGGATGGGGGCGGCCGCCGACTACCTCACCGGCATCGGGCACGCCGCGCTCGCCGAGCACGAGCGCACCGTGCTCGAGTACGCGCTCGACCGGCTGGCGGCCGTCGACGGCATTCGCCTCTTCGGGCCGCCCGCCGACGAGCGCTGCGGAGTGGTGTCGTTCCTCCTCGACCATGCCCACGCCCACGACGTCGCTACCATCCTGGACGCGGACGGGGTTGCGGTGCGGGCGGGCCACCACTGCGCGCAACTCGTCATGAAGCACTTCGGCGTGGCCGCCACCTCGCGCGCATCGTTCTATCTCTACAACGGCACCGAAGACGTGGACCGGCTCGTCGAGGGGCTGGACCGCGTGAAGGCCATCTTCGGATGACGCGACACACGGCAGACCGCGCACCATGACCGAGATCGCCCTGAGTTCGCTCTACCAGCAACTCATCCTCGAGCACTACCGGAAGCCGCGGAACAAGGGCGTGCTCCCGGGAGCCACGGTCGAAGTGCACATGGCCAACCCCGTCTGCGGCGACGAAATCCGCCTGCATCTGCAGCTGGACGGCGAGGAGCGCGTACAGGCCGCCACCTTCATCGGCCA
This sequence comes from Gammaproteobacteria bacterium, assembly GCA_009840525.1. Lineage (GTDB taxonomy): Bacteria > Gemmatimonadota > Gemmatimonadetes > Longimicrobiales > Gaopeijiaceae > BD2-11. The sequence goes on along the minus strand of VXNP01000027.1, from coordinate 56,716 downwards.
GGGCTGCTCCATCTCACAGGCGTCGGTCTCGATGATGACGGTGCGCCTCAAGGGGAAGACCCTCGACGAGGCCCTCGCGCTGGCCGAGCGCTTCACCGAGATGATGCACGGAAGCAGGGAAGCCGCCCGCGACCGGAAGCTGGGCGAACTGCGCGCGCTCCAGGGAGTGAGCAAGTTCCCGGTGCGCATCAAGTGCGCGCTGCTCGGCTTCGATGCGCTGCAGGAGGCCGCAAAGCGGGTCCGGAGTCAGGCAGACAGTCCGGCTGGCGGCTGAGAGGGCACCACCCCAATCTTGCGGGGCCCCGTTCGCCCGGGCTCAGGGCTCCAGCAACACCTTCACCGCCCCGCTGGAGCGATGGTTGGCGGCGGCGCCCAGCGCGGTGCGGAACTGCCGCAGCGGGAAGACGTGGGTGACCATCTTCTCCAAAGGCGTGCCCGTCTCCTCCATCAGCTCGTGCGCGATCGCCATGGTGTGGCGGGTCCCGCCGCGCCAGCGCTCCCGCCCATAGCCCACGTAGCCCTTCAGCTCGATTTCCCGGGCCCACATCCAGGTGAGGTCGAGCCGGGTTTGGCCCGCGCATCCCAGCATCACCACCCGGCCCCGCGGCGAGGCGAAGCTCAACGCCTGGGCCAGGCTTCCCTCGCTGCCCACGCAGTCGAAGATCAGCGGGAACCCCCCGCGCTCGAAGACCTCCGCGCCCACGATGGGCTGATAGGCCACCGCCCCGGTATCGACCAGCGCGTTGCGGGCCTCAAGGCCCGGCGACACCACGTCGGAGGCGCCGAACGCGCGCGCCAGCTCCGCTTCGTGCGGGCGCTTGGTCTGGCCCAGCAGGAACCCGTCGAAACCCAGCGCGCGCAGCGCCCAGATGGTGCCCAGCGCGATGGGGCCGCTGCCGATCACCAGCACCGGTTCGTCCGGGTGCGGAGGGCTGCGGAGCGCGCCGTGCAACCCGATCGAGACCGGTTCGGTCAGGACCGCGCGGCGGTCGGGGACGGCGTCCGGAACCACAAACAACTGGCTCTCGTGCGCCACCATGCGCTCCCCCCAGCCCCCCGGCAGATCGCCGTGGTAGCCGATGGTGAGGCCGCGCCCGAGACAGCTGCCGTCCTTCCGCGGAGGACCCTCCTCCCCCGCCCGCTCGCACGTGGAATGGAGGCCCGCGTCGCACGACCGGCAGTGGTCACCCGCCCCAAAGCCGCGGGTGGTGCACGAGATCATCGGGTCCACCACCACCCGCTGCCCCACCTCCACCGCCCGCACTTGCGGCCCGGTCTCCACCACCCGGGCCAGGATCTCGTGCCCGAGCACCGCGGGGAAGGAACCGAAGGGCTCCATGGACGGGCTGGCGGCGTAGCTCACGTTGCTGATGTCGGAGCCGCAGATGCCGCTCTGCAGCACCTCCAGCCCCACCCATGACCGCCCCGGCAGCGCGGGGACGGGGAGATCCTCCAGCTTGACGCCCCCGGCGGCTCCGAAGAGCGCCCAGTCGGTCACCCGGCCGAGCGATTTGGCGATCAGGTACCCGGGGATGGAAACGTGGAAGCGGACGGCGCGCATGGCTGGCTCGAAGTTGGTCGGATGCGGGTTGGGGTGTGTGGCCGGCCCTACGAAGCACTCGCGGCTGAGGGCCGCAACGCCTCCAGCGCCAAACGAACCTGCACCGGCACCATCGCCCGGCGCCAGTCCGCATCGACGATCGCGTTTTCCAGCGGATGGCACTGGCGGTGCGCCCGCTCGGCGAGCGCCTCGATCACCTCGTTCGAGAGCGGTCGGCCCAGCGCGATGCGCGCCCATCCGGTCAGCAGCCGCGGGCGGGCGCCGAGCGCGGTCACCACGCCCATGATCTGGCAGACTCGCCCGGAGCGCTGGAAGTCGGCGGACACGGCCACCGACAGCAGCGGGAAGTCGATGGAGCGGCGCTGGCGCAGCTTGGTGTACGCTGCGCGGCTGTCACGCGAAGGGAAGGGAATGCGCACCCGGGTCACGATCTCCCCCGGCTTTCTGCGGCTGTTCCAGATGCCGTCCGCCAGGAAGAAGTCGTTCAGGCCCACGTCGCGGCGCCCCTCCGGTCCGGCCAGTTCGATGGTCGCTCCCAGCGTCATGAGCACAGGCGGGGTATCGGCCGAATGCGCGGCCACGCACTTCTTCCCCACGCGCGTGACGTGGCACACATCCCCATCCTTCTTGAGGCAGTACCCGAGGGCATCACGCCAGAACTCCGTCTGGTTGTAGTACGTGCAGCGCGTGTCCAGGCAGATGTTGCCCCCCAGGGTCCCCATGTTGCGCAACTGCGGTCCCGCCACCTGCCCGGCCGCCGCGGCCAGCGACGGGAACCGGCGCCGCACCTCGGGATGGCGCGCCACCGAGGCCAGCGTCTCCGCCCCACCGATCACCAGCGCGCTGCCGTCTCGCCGGAATCCCCTCATGTCCGGGATCTGCTTGAGCGCGATCAGGTGGTCCGGGGTGAAGAGCCGATGCTTCATGTTGGGGATGAGGTCCGTGCCCCCCGAGACCGGGAGCGCCCGGCTTCCCCACCGATCCAGCAGCCCCACGGCTTCGTCGATGGTTCGGGGCCGGTGATAGCGGAACGGGGGCAGGCGCAGCATTCAGCGATCTCCGGCGGCGGCGCCCGGCTCCAGGGGTCGAGCCACCATGATGCCGTCCTGGCCTCCGATGCGCTGGACGCGTTCGGAGAGCGGAACCTCGCTGATCTGGACCTCGGAACCGACCAGGGGCGCGTGCAGCAGGAACACGCTGCCGTCCCGCACCAGCGCCAGCCCGGTGTGCGCGATGTCGAGCCCGTCCACGGTCGACGTGGCGGCGATGATGTCGCCGTTGGCGATATCTGGAGCCGCGTCCTCGATGTGCGCCTCGCCGATGAAGTAGCGGGGCCGCGCGCTCAACCGGGCCTCCGCGCGCGCGATCTCGTCAACGATGCCGGGCCCGGAGAGCTGCCGGTAGGCGTCCGGGTGCGTCGACATGAAGTCGATCGGGGTGTCGTCGGCCATCCCGCCCAGCTCCCGGGAGACGTCGCGCACCAGCCCCCGCGACTGGTTGTCGGCGATCCACTCGGAGAAGTAGTGCAGCCGGCTCGGATAGCCCCCCAGCTCGCCGCCCCGGTACCGGATCTCGGTGAGCAGCCGCCGGTACTCGGCGCGCAACCGCGCTTCATCGCCGAGCAACGACGGGTCGTGGAGATGAACGAAGCGGCCGAGCGCCAGCACGTTCTCGACGAAGGTGACGCAGTCGAGCTCCCGCAGGTTGACGACCAGGCGCTCCGGACCCTCCACCTCCAGGGTCTGCGGCACGTACGCGGTGCCCACGAAGGTCACGCCGATGCGCGCCATGGTTTCGCCCAGCGGGAGGAGATGCAGATCTTCGTCCCACGCCCGGGCAAGCGTCGAGCGCACGATGCCCCAGTCCTCCGCCGTCCCCTCCGACGACGCCAGCAGGCGGGCCTCCTCGGCGGACGACCCCGAATCACACGAGGCAAGGGCCAGGAGTGCCGCGATGGCCGCGGCGGGGCGTACCAGGCGCCTGTAATACGCGTGTATTACGCGCGCAGATGTGCCCCGGCACGCAGTGCCCCTGGCGCTCATCGGCCCACCCCCACCGCCACCCTGTCGACTCTCGCGGGCTCCCGTGGCGGAGCGGCCGCGCGCCCTGGCGGCCCCAGCGCCTTCGGACCCCCCGCCTCCTGGATGGCTCTCCACACGTTCGGAGCGGAGAAGGGCAGACGGTCCATGCGAACTCCCGTGGCGTCATGGATGGCGTTGGCGATCGCCGGGATCGACGAGTGGAGCGGCCCCTCTCCCGCCTCCTTGGCGCCGTAGGGGCCCTCCGGGTCGATCGACTCGACGATCAGCGATTCGATTTCCGGCGTGTCCAGGCTGGTGGGAATGCGGTAGTCGAGGAGCGAAGGCGCGTTGTGGAGCCCCGCGCGTCCCTGCGCGGCGGACTTGAAGATCTGCTCCTCCATCAGCGCCTCGGCGAAGCCCATGTAGACGGACCCCTCCATCTGGCCCTCCACCAGCAGCGGGTTGAGGGCGCGCCCGCAGTCGTGCGCCACCCAGATCCGGACCACGTCCACGACGCCGGTCTCGACATCCACGTCTACCTCGGCCACGTGCGCGGTGAACGAGTACGCGGGCGAGGCGCCGATGGTCCCGCCGCGGTAATCGCCGTGGTTGTCGCGCGGGGTGTTGTACCAGCCCGTGGCCCCCAGCGTGCCATGACGCGCCTCGGCGAGGTTGAACGCCTGGGCGATGGGCATCCGCCGCCCGGTGTCCGGCGTGTAATACGCCCACCCTCCCGCCATCTGAACCTGGCCCGGCCGGCATTCCCATTCCTCCGCCACGGCGTCCTGCACCTTTCGCCGCAGCTTGCGGGCGGCATCGATGCAGGCGTTGCCGAGCATGAAGGTGATGCGCGACGAGTAGGCGCCCAGGTCCACCGGGGTGAAGTCGGTGTCGCCGGCCAGCACGCGCACGTACTCGAGCGGCACCCCCAGCTCCTCCGCGGTGATGTATGCCACCATGGAATCGCACCCCTGGCCTATCTCCGACGCTCCGCTCAGCACCGCCACCCGCCCCGACCTGTCCACCTGCAGCTGGATCGCCGACTGCGGCATCTCGTTGGGATAGACCGGGTAGTTGGTCCCGGAGATGTAGCACGAACCGGCGACGCCGAGTCCTCGCCCCGGCGGCAGCCGTCGATGGCGCTCCCGCCATCCGCTCGCATTTTCCACGGCATCCAGACACTCCAGGAAGCCGTTCGAGGTGACGCGCAGCTCGTTCACCGTGCGCGTGTTGCCGCCCATGAAGTTGACGCGCCGGAGCTCGATGGGGTCCATCGCCAGCTTCTCGGCGAGCTTGTCCAACTGCACCTCGAAGGCGAAGCGCGGCTGCACCGAGCCGTGGCCGCGTTTCGGGCCGCAGGCGGGCTTGTTGGTGTAGACGCGCGTCGAGTCGAAGCGATACGCGGGCATGGCGTAGGGCGCCGTGAGCAACTGGCCCGCGTAGTACGTGGTCACGAGCCCGAAGGATGCGTAGGCGCCGCCGTCCAGAACGACCTCCGCGTCCACCGCCTGCAGCCGGCCCTCGCCGTCGACGCCGGTGCGGTACTTCATGTGGAAGGGATGGCGCCCGCGGTGGGCGTAGAACACCTCTTCGCGGGTGTAGAGGATCTTGACCGGGCGCCCCGTCATCATGGACAGGCGGGCGACGCAGAACTCCAGGTCGAAGGGCTCGGACTTGCCGCCGAACGCCCCGCCCACCGGCGGCTGCACGACCCGGATGATCGCGGGGTCCAGCCCCAGAACCGAGGCCAGCTCGCGGTGCAGGTAGTGCGGCACCTGGGTCGCCGACCACACCGTCAGGCGCCCGTTCTCGTCGTAGCGGCCGATGGCGCAGTGCGGTTCGATGGGGGTGTGGGTGGTGCCCTCGAAGAAGTACTCGCCCTCCACCACCACGTCGGCGTCCGCCATGCGCTCGTCCACCTCGCCGAAGCTGAGCTGCACCCGCTTGGTGACGTTGCCGTTCCGTCCCTCCCGGCGCGGCTCGTGGATGAAGGGATGCTCCTCGCTCCCATCGGCGGCCAGCGCCTCTGCGGGATCGAGACAGGCGGGCAACTCGTCGTACTCGACGCGGATCCGCGAAAGCGCCCGGATCGCGGTGTCCTCGTCCACGGCCGCCACCGCCGCCACGCCGTCGCCGATGTAGCGCACCCGCTCCACGCAAAGCGGGTACTCGTCGGGCGTCCACGGAATGATTCCGTATCGGACCGGCATGTCGCGGCCCGTGACGACAGCGTGCACGCCCTCGAGCGCGAGCGCCCGGGAGGCGTCGATGGAGAGGATGCGGGCGTGGGGGTGCGGGCTGCGCAGGATCTTCCCGTGCAGCATCCCGGGAAGCGAGATGTCGTCGGTGTACGCCGCCTTGCCGGTCGCCTTGGCCAGCCCGTCCACCTTGCGCTGGGGCTTGCCGATGAGCGTGAAACCGGACGCCGTCCCGGATTCCGGATGAGCCACGCCGGGCGCCGCCCCGGGTTCCGCGTCACCCGCATCCGTCGCAGATTCCGGATGAGCGGTATCGCCCGATTCCGCCCACAACGGAAGATCCCCCAGGGCCGGGTTACGCCTCGGGAGATCGCTCATTCGCCGTTCCCCGTTCCGCCGCCGCTCTGCCCGCGCAGCACCTCGGCGGCCGACTCGACGGCATCGTAGATCTTGGTGTAGCCGGTGCAGCGGCAGAGGTTGCCGGCGAGCGCCTCCCGGATCTCCGTCCGGGTCGGGGCATCGTTGCGCTCCAGGAGGGCGACCGCCGAACACAGGATGCCGGGCGTGCAGAAACCGCACTGCGCTGCCCCGTTGAGGTCGAAGGCGTCCTGGAGCGGGTGCGGCCGTCCCGCGCCGGCCAGCCCTTCGACGGTGCGAATCTCGCGCCCCTCCGCCGCCAGCACCGGGGTGATGCACGACAGGTGCGGCTCTCCATCGAGGATGACCGTGCAGGCCCCGCAATCGCCCTTGTCGCAGCCCTGCTTGGAGCCGGTTAGCCCAATCACGTACCGGAGCGTCTCCAGCAGTGTGTAGTGCGAGGGCACGCCCGGCGCGTAGTCGTCTCCGTTGACGCGCAGATGGACGATGCAGGTCGTGGCCTTCACCATGCGAGCGCGGCAGCCTCCCGCTTCCCTGTGAGCTTCCCGAAACCAATAATACCAGGACTTGAGGCGACAGTTCGCTCCTCGTTACCTTCCGCCCACCGGGATGTTCGAAGCGGCGATCCGGTAAGGTACCATCGCCCGCTACGTATCCCGTCCCCTGTCGTCCCCCGCGAGCGGAGTGATTTCCCGATGCCATACCCGGAGATGATTGTCGCCCCCATGCGCGCGGAACTCGTCCGCCTGGGCTTTCAGGAACTGCGCACGCCCGATCAGGTGCAGGCGGTCGTGGACGGTGAGGACCGCCCGCTGCTGCTGGTGGTCAACTCGATCTGCGGTTGCGCGGCCGGCGCCATGCGTCCCGGCGTCGCCCTGGCGCTGGAGAACGAGAACCGTCCAGAGATCCTGACCACCGTGTTCGCCGGTCAGGACATGGATGCCACGGCCAAGGCCCGCGAGTTCATCGCCGGCTACCCGCCGTCGTCTCCCTCGGTCGCGCTGTTCAAGGACGGCGAGCTCGTGTACATGATGGAACGGCACCAGATCGAGGGGCATTCGGCCTACCAGATCGCCGCCGACCTGGGCAGCGCCTTCGACGAGCACTGCGCGTAGGTCGGGCGGGGCGGCGTCCGCCAGCCGAAGGGCGGAAGCGGCGCCGCTCGCTCAGAGGATCGTCTGTCCCAGCGCGGAGGCGATCAGCCCCACCGCCATCCGGGCGGTGCGGTTGCGTGCGTCCAAGACCGGGTTGAGTTCCACCATTTCCAGGCCGACGAGCCTTCCCGACCGCGCCACCTTCTCGCAGATCAGGTGTCCTTCGCGGAAGGTCAGCCCGCCGGCCACGGGCGTGCCGACCCCCGGTGCGATCATGGGATCGAGGCTGTCGAGGTCGTAGGAGAGGTGGAACCCGGCGGTGCCGGCGCTCGCTCTGGCAATCGCCTCGTCCACGCAGGAGGCGATCCCGCGCTCGTCCACCTCCGACATGGTGAACACGCGCACGCCTGATGACCTGACCACCTCTCGTTCGGCCCGGTCGATTTCGCGCACCCCGATCATGCTCACGTTTTCCGGCCGCACCGCCGGGTGCCTGTCCGCAAGCGATCTCAGCACCTGCGGCCCGTGGCCGGTCAGCACCGCGAGCGGCATCCCGTGCACGTTGCCGGACGGGCTGGACTCGGGCGTGTTCATGTCCGAGTGGGCATCCACCCAGATGAGACCGATCCTCTCCCTGCTGCGCGCGTAGAAGCGGCTGACGCCGGCCACGGATCCGATGGCGATGCTGTGGTCGCCGCCCAGCACGAGCGGCATCCATCCCCGCACCAGCGCATCCTCGACCATGTCGCGGGCGCGGCGGCACACGGATTCGACTTCGGGCAGGTAGCGCGCCTGCAGGTCCCGCTGCTCGGTGCGCTCGGGATCGGTCGCCACCACCGTTCCCATCTCGCGGACACGATAGCCGAGTCGCTCCAGCGCGTCGCGGAGGCCGGCGATGCGCATCGCGGACGGCCCCATGTCCACGCCGCGCCGCCCGGCGCCGAGATCCATCTGCACCGACACCAGCGCCAGCTCTTTCACCATCCGCGGAGCTCCTTGCGGCGCGCCTTCCGCGCCAGCTTGCGGCGGCGGGCCGCGTCCTTCTCCCTTTCGCCCGGCAGCCGCGTGGTCACGTCAACGCCACCCATCATGGCCACCCCGTTGACCCGCAACACCGGAGATCCCGGATCCAGGGAGCCTGCGGACGCGTCCGCGAGCTCGTCGGGCGTCCGTTCGAACGCTCCCATGATGCCCGCGCCGCTGCATTCGACCTGGAGACCTGGAGGAACGATGATGTCCACGCCTCCCCAGAGGGCGAAGACGGTGACCTCGGTCACACCCGGGCCGAAGCCGGCTTCCCGAAAATCGAGCTCGACGCCCCCCATGAGCGCGACGGCGTACATCTCGCGAGGCGCGATCCACGCCCCGCCCCGCGTGCTCGCGCCCAGCACACCCGCCATGAACTGCCGGGCCGGCACCCGCTCCGGAGGCACGACATCCGCGGGGAGGGTCTGGCGGGCGGGAGTCGCCGGGACGAGGCCGGCGGCGGCGGGCTCCTGCGTCGGGGCAGGGAAACCGGCCACGAGCGTCGCGAGCTGACGGGTCGAGGTCGCCCGATGCGCGAGATCAAGGCGGCGCTCGAAGTCGCGCATGGACAGGCGATCCTCGGCGAACCGCTCGCACAACCGGTCGATGGTGGCCTGGCGCACCTTGTCGAGCGCTGTGCCGCCGGTCGCGGGATCGTTCTTCATCTACCTTCCTCCAGACAGAAACTCCCGCCCGAAATCCTCGAGGATGCGCGCGCAGGCCTCGATCTCGTCGACCGCGATCCACTCGTCGGCGGAGTGGGCCTGCGCGATCGACCCCGGACCGAAACATACGGCCGGAGTCCCGGAGCGGTTCAGGAAGGCGGCGTCGACCCAGGCCGTCATGCCCTCGATGGTCGGATCCCGTCCGCTGGCGGCGATCGCCCCGAGCAGGCCCTGCACCAATGGTGACGCCTCCGGCACCTCCGTCCCCGGACGCTCCAGCGTCATTCGCAGCGCGGCGCCGGACCGTGCCTCCTCTCCGAGCCCCGCCACCACGGCGGCGAGCTCCTGCATGACGGCTTCGGGCGACTCGTGGGGCAGGGTTCGCCGTTCCACCACGACCTCGCAGTGCTCGGGGTAGACCGACGGGGCGGCCCCCCCGGAGATGGTCCCCGCGTGAATCGACCCCCAGCCCAGCAGGGGATGCGGCGCCCGCTCGAACAGGCTCTCCTCGTACTCGGCCATGGCGACGAGGAACTCGGCGGCGTGCAGAATCGCGTCCACGCCCTGGTCGGGTCGGGAACCGTGCGCCGCTCGACCCGCGAAGGCGGCCTCGACCCATACGAAGCCCTTGTGGGCGGGCATGACCGCAAGCCCGGTCGGCTCGCACACCACGGCCGCATCGGCGCCCACGCCGGCCTCGGTGAGTCCCGCCATGCCGGTGCTGGCGTGCTCCTCGTCGGCGGTCAGCGCGACGATGAGTTCACCGGGCGAACCCCGGCGCGCCAGGGCGGCCGCGGCGCTCAAGAGGGCCGCCACTCCACCCTTCATGTCGCACGACCCGCGCCCCCACAGGCGTCCGTCCCGAACCTGCGCGCCGAACGGGTCGATGGTCATCCCATCGACGCCGACGGTGTCCAGGTGACCGTTGAACATCAGGCTCCGGGGCCCGTCGCCCGTGCGTCCGACCACGTTGGGGCGGCCCGCCTCGGGCTCCGTCAGCGAGACATCGAATCCCCAGCCTTCAAGCAACCCGGCCGCGCAGGCGGCGATCTCCGCTTCTCCGCCGCCGGAAGCCTCGATGCGCGGATTGACGGACGGCACGGCCACCAGAAGCCGGGCCAGCGCGAGCGCGTCGCCCTCCCTCGCGCGGCTCTCCACGCTCTCCCGCGGGGTCATCGCGGAGTCCCGCCGAGGGGCGGCCCATGACCCGGGCGGGCATCAGTTTTCAGTGGCTCCGGCAAGATCGTTGCCGGTTTTCCGATTGCACGTATCCGCCATGATTCGGGCAAGCACGCCCGAAGTGGGGAGATTGCCGCCCTCAGGGGCGTTTTGGCGCCCGAATCGCGCGAGGCACGGTTCATGCTATGAAGGGGCGGCGAAGGCTGGTTGGAATACGGGATCTGCAAAATGGGGAGGGGATCATCCGAGTCTTTACCGTTGGCCTGCTGGGTGCCGCTGCCGTGGCTACCCTCATCCTCGTCGGCACCCGGTCCCGCCACCGCACGCGGGCTCGGGACGCCTACCGGCGAGCGCTCACCCCGGAGCAGTTGCGGGAACTGGGCATCTAGATCATCTGACGCCCCGATTCCCCGGCGCGACCCGCTCGCGCCCCTGCCGGGAAGGGGTGACCCTCAGGCAAATACCCGCCGTCCGCCGGGGATCATTCGAAGTAGTCCTTGTTCTTCTCGATGTAGTTCGTCCACTCGTCGGGGACATCCGTGTCCGGGAAGATGGCCTGCACGGGACACTCCGGCTCGCACGCTCCGCAGTCGATGCATTCATCCGGGTGGATGAGATACTGATCCTCGGTTTCGTAGATGCAGTCCACCGGACAGACCTCGACGCAACTCGCGTCCTTGGTCCCGATGCACGGCTCCGTGATGATGTATGTCATGGTCCCTCCTGAGACTCGAAGTGGCCCGGGGCATGGCGCATTGCCGACCTGCACACCGCGGGCCCACCGAGCGTTATTCCGGCTCCATACCGCGCTGAATGATGCAGGAAGCCAATAGCGGTTGCAAGGACCACGCTCCCCGGAAGTGCCGGGCTCGCGCCCTGCGGTTCCCTTGTAACCTCGCCGGCGAGGCGGCTCACTTCTCCCAGGTCTGGTCGGCGGTTCCCGCGGCGTGGTTCTCGACCCGGGCCAGCACGAAGAGCAGGTCCGACAGCCGGTTGAGGTAGCGGACGATGCCTTCGTCGACCGCTTCGCGCGCCGCGAGCGACACGGTGACTCGCTCCGCCCGCCGGCACACGGAGCGAGCGAGGTGCAGCGTCGCGGCGGCCGGCACACCGCCCGGCAGGATGAAGTTGTGCAGCGGGGGCAGCCCGGCGTCGGCTTCGTCCATCCACGCCTCCATCTCGGCGACCCGCTCGACCGGCACCTCGGGCACCGGCGGCTGCTTGCGTCCCTCCGCGGCCGACGGACGCGCCAGGGAGGCGCCGATGGCGAAGAGATCGCGCTGGATCCGGACCAGCCGGGCGGCGGTGGCCGGAACCCCGGTCCGGCTGCGGGCGAGCCCGAGGCACGAGCTGAGCTCGTCCACCGTGCCGTACGCGTGCAGGCGCGGATGATCCTTGGCCACCCGCCCACCCCCCAGCAGGCCGGTGTCTCCCTCGTCGCCTCGTCTGGTATAGATCTTCATCCGCATCCATCGCAGGTCCGTGTACGACGCCAGCGTGCATCCAGTGCGGAGTATAATACCGGTGCATGACCCCTGCTCCGGGGCCGAGCGCCGTGCGAACCGCACACAGGGAGAGCGATGTGACGATTGCCGAGCTGGGCGGCCAGCCCGACGCCGTGCACCGGCAGGCCGCGGCGCTGCTGGTTGAGGGCTTCGACGATCATCCGCGGGGGTGGCCGGATCTCGAGGCCGCCGCGGAGGAGGTGTCGCAGGTCCTTCGCCAGGGCTTCGCCTTCGCCGCCCTCGACGGTGTCCGGCTCCTGGGGTGGATCGGCGGTCTGCCGCAATACGAGGGCCGGGTGTGGGAACTGCACCCGCTCGTCGTGCGGCGCGAGCACCGGCTTCGCGGCGTGGGAAGGGCGCTGGTGGCCGCATTCGAGGATGAGGCGCGGCGCCGCGGTGCGCTGACTTTCACGCTCGGCACCGATGACGATGGCGGTCAGACTTCGCTCGCGGAGGTGAACCTCTACGAGGATGTCCCGCGTCACATCGCCGCACTGCGGGACCTGGGCAGCCGGCACCCGTTTCTCTTCTACCGGCGGCTGGGCTACGTGGTCACCGGGTGCATGCCCGACGCCAACGGCCGGGGCCGGCCGGACATCTACATGTCCAAGTCGGCTACCGCAGCTTGACGGCCCTCCGGAGGACCTTCGCCTTGTCGATCAGGCTCGTGGCCTTGTCCACGGCGCCTTCCGCTTCGGGGAGGAGGAGGTCGCGGATGTCGAGCAGCGCTTCCAGGTAGAGCTGGTCGCGCTGGAAGGCGAAGTCCAGCCGATCCATCTCGGCGCGGTCGTTGTCGCGTTCGGCCCTGCTGAAGGCGCTGGTGTAGATGGCCTCCAGATTGCCGACGATGCGGCTGCGTTCTCTCATCCTGTCTCGACCCTCTTCCGTTCCAGCGCCCGGGCGACCGCCGGCCGGGTGAGGAAGTCCCGTATGCCGCGGCGCAATTCGTCGAAGTGCCCGTGAAAATAGTGGTCCGCTCCCCGGATGACGACCGCCTCCACCCGTTCGCCCAGCCGGCGGGCGAATTCCTCGGCCCGAGCGCCCGAACCGAACTCGTCGCGTTCGCCCTGAACGATGAGCACCGGGCAGCGCGCCTCCGCCAGGAACCCGTAGTCGTGGCGGTCGAAGGCGAGCCCCACGCCGACCATGGCGGCGACGCGCGCATGGCCCGCGCCCGCCCTCAGCGCGACCAGCGACCCGAACGAGAATCCGCCGGCCACCAGCGGCAGCCCCGGAAAGAGACGCTCGACGTGCCGCAGTGCAGCGCGCGCGTCCTCGGTCTCGCCAAGCCCCCCGTCGTAGGAGCCGGTGCTGCGCCCCACGCCGCGGAAGTTGAAGCGGAGCGCCGCCAGCCCGGCCTCGGTCATGGCCTGGGCGGCGCGATAGACGGCCTTGGTGTGCATGGTGCCCCCGTGCAGGGGATGCGGGTGGCACATGACCGCGGCCCCGCGGGGAGCCTCCAGCGGCCGGCGCAGCACAGCCTCGAGCAGGCCGTGCGAGACGGGTATCGGGAGATAGCCTCCCGTCGATGCAGGTGGCATGAGGATCCGGTTTGTTCGCATGTCGTTCGGGGCGGGGCTATTCTGTCCGCCTGCCGCGAACCGGGTCAAGGGCAGCCGGAGGACCAGGATCGATGACCGTCGGACCGACCGAGTTGGCGAAGGTGGTAAACCGCATGTACTGGGACTCCGACGAGAGCGTCAACCGGATCGCCGACCAACTCGATCTTTCCAAGGGCGCCCTCTACGCCATGATCGAGCCGGCGCCCGCCGACGGCACCTGCCCCGACTGCGGTGCGTCCCTGAGCTTCGGCAACCGGACGGCCCGCGACCGCGGGCTGGCCGAATGCGCCGAATGCGCCTTCGTCGGCGAGCCGACGGACCAGATGCAATCCGCCGCACTTGCCCGACACGCCCCGGAACCGGCTCCAATCCGCGAACCCCGGGTATGGAGCGGGCGCGCGCTGGCCGGTTCCCTGGTTCTCGGCGTGGTCGCGGGGGTGCTGATCTCCCGCCTCCTGCGCCGCCGGTGACGCGGCCCCTTTCCACGCACTATTCAGCCAACGATCGGGAAGTGACGATGAAGCTACAGCACCCCACGCCGCCCGGCGGGAGTCGGCTCGCCGCCAGGCTCCGCCGCCGGGCCCTGGCCCCGCTCGTGCTCGCGCTGGCGACCGGCTGCGCGGGCGGAGAGGGCGACGCGAATCCTCCCGCGGAGGATGAATCCACGCAGTCCCTCACCCGGAGCCTCTTCATCACTCCCCCCGAAACGCTCCCCGGCGAGCAGATCGACTTCCCGGGCCTGGGCTACGATTTCGGAGACCCGGAAGCGCCGCTGCGCATCGCCGAGCTCAGCGACTTCGGCTGCGGCTTCTGCCGCCAGTTCCACCAGCAGACCTTCCCCGTGCTCCAGGAGGAGTACATCGATGCCGGAACCGTGCTGTGGAAGTACATCCCGATCGTGAGCGGCATGTTTCCCCACGGAGACCTGCCGGCGCTCGCGGGCGAGTGCGCGGGGGAACAGGACGGCTTCGAGGGAATGATGGTGCGGCTGTACGAGGATCAGGGGACGTGGAAGGGCAGCGGCGATCCCATGCCCCACTTCCTGGGCTACGCCGCCGAGCTGGGCCTGAACTCCGAGCAGTTCGAGTCCTGCATCGCTGAGGAGCGGCCAGGACGCCGCATCGCCGACGGCGGACGGGCCGCCCGGGCGCTCGGCATGCGCGGAACCCCGAGCTTCCTGATCAACGGGTTCCCCGTTCAGGGCGCCCTTCCCACCCAGCTCTTCCGCGACATCCTGGACAACGAACTGGAGGCGCTGGCCGAGGCTGCGGGGTCAGGGGGTTAGTTTTCCCCTTACGCCATCAATCCGTTCCAGGCCCGACCTCCTTATTTTGCAGGCATCATACCCTGTAATAAGGAGGGGTCGTACCCCTCTATAATAGCGGGGCAAGTCCTGACATTCTCGATGCACCATTGACATCCGCGGCGGGCGCCTTTGGAGGAAAATGTTGCGCGGACAGAACCGCTAGCCTTATTAAGTCTGCCGTTTTGCCTGCTGACCGTATCCTCTTTGAACAGGATCGTTATGCCTGCCGATCAGAACTATGGACCCGATTTCGAGGCGTCACCCGACGCGACGCCCATCGGCGACTCCACCCGAACCGTGGTGAAGGTGCTCCTGGTCGATGACCACGCCGTGGTGCGCACCGGTCTGAAGACACTTCTCAAAGCCGCCGAGCGGGTGGAGATCGTGGGTGAAGCATCGTCGGGAGAGGAAGCGGTGGAAAAGGCCGCGACCCTGGAACCGGACATCGTCGTCATGGATCGGGCGATGCCCGGGATGGACGGAATAGAGGCGACGCGGCGTATAACCGCACTCGAGCTCGGAGCGAGAATCCTGGTTCTCGCGATCCACGACGAGGACGAGTTCCTGGTTCCCGCCCTCAAGGCGGGCGCGACGGGCTTCCTGAGAGTGACGGTCGAAGATTCCGATGGTGACTTGGCTCATGATGTTGAATGGTACCAAACGGGGGGTGAATACAATCCTGACTGCGAAGGGTAGCCCGGCTTAGCCCGCTAGAAGCCTTTCTAGTTGAGGCCGACAGGGTCGGTCCCCGAAGCCCGAAGGCCGGGTTGCACTGCCAGCAACTCCGGCCCCTCGGGCTCCGGGGTGTGTCGGGGCCGGTCATCTTCTACAGGTCCTTTGCGCACCTCTCGTCGTCCAGCGGGTCGCTATCATAAGTTGTTTCCGCCGACCCGCCTTCTCGGATTGCGCAGCGATGGAGGTAGGAAGATGGGTGAAGCTCAGTCGCCCCACCTAGAGAACCCGATGGGGGTGCCGCGGTTGATCGGTCCGCGCCGGGTGGGGATACTTCCAGCCGTGATCTTGTGCATGTCGCTGGTTCTCGGCGGGTGCGGCGGCGAGCGCGCCGCGCCGGTGGGTCCCACAACTCCGGACACAGTCGCTCCCACGGCCGCCGACACGGTCGTCGCGTCGATCCGGATAACGCCATCCGAACGAACCATCGGCTTCCTCGGCACCCGGTTCAACACGGGAGCGGCGGCGCTGGCCGCGGACGGCACCACGCTGTACCGCTCAAATCGGGATCCCGGCCGTTTTGCGTGGTCGTCCTCGGCGCCCGAGATCGCGTCCGTGAGCGGGGACAGCATCCTGAGCACCGGCGGGTCCACTCGTACCGTCACGGGGTTGAGCGACGGCACCGCGACCATCACCGCGACCAGTCAGGGGGTGACGGGCAGCATGACGGTCACGGTGCGGGAGCTGGCTCGTCTCGCCTGGTCCGTTCCGCTCGAATGGTCTTTTCCGGATGCGGTGGCGCCAATCCTGATTGGGGCCGGTGTCGCGATCGGAACCGACGGCACGATCTACGTCGGGTGGAATGACAGCCCCGCGCAAACAAGCCACTGGTACGCCCTCTCGCCTCAGGGAGGCATTCTCTGGACCGTGGACGTGCCCGGGCACACCAAATGGGGCATGCCCGCCATCGGGGCCGACGGGACGCTGTATTTCGGCTCCAGCATCGGCTCCGCGGGCAGTCTCGTCGCCGTGGATCCCGCCGGATCCATTCGGTGGATACTGGACGGTCTCGACCGAACCTCGTCGTCTCCCGCTCTCGCGCCGGACGGGACCATCCACGTGGCCGCCGGCCGCCACGTCTACGCGATCGATCCCCAGGGTGAAATCCGGTGGACCTACGAGATCTCCGCCGGGACATTCCTTTCCTCGCCCGCGGTCGCGAGCGACGGCACGATCTACGTCGGCGGGAACGATCATGCCTTGCACGCGATCAACCGCGACGGCTCGCCGCGGTGGCAGTTCGAGACGGGGAACCTGATCAGGGCGCCGCCTTCGATCGGCGCGGACGGCACAATCTACGTCCCCTCCGACGACGGACGGCTCTACGCGGTTGACCCCGACGGGAGCGAGCGATGGAACGTTGTGGTGAGCCGCCCTCCCCCGGGCTACGAGGGCTCCCCCGTAAGTGTCAGTTCGCCGCCTTCGATCGGGCCGGACGGCGCGATCTATGTTCTGGGCAGGGGCCTGTTCGCCATCAATCCCGACGGCTCGATTCGCTGGCACTTCGATTCAAATACGTCCGGGTTCAGGACCACCCCGCTCCTTGGGGCGGACGGCACCGTCTATCTCGGCTCGGGCGTTACCGTCACCGCGCTCGACCCCCAGGGCAGGCACCTTTGGGACTACCAGCCGGGCACCGACGCCCTCTCGGGTGTCTACGTTCTCGCATCACCCGCCATAGGTGCCGATGGGACCATCATCGCGACCTCCGTCTCCCACACGGATGGGGGCACGATACACGGGATCGTCGAGACCGAGTCGGCGAACGGTGGCTATGCCGGCTCGCCCTGGCCGACGCAGCGCGGCGACCAAGCCAATTCCGGGCGGGCCGGCGGTTGAAGGGTCCGCGTATCCTCGCCTTGACCGCCTCGGCGCTGCTTCTGGCCGCGAGCTTCGTCCCGGGCCTCTGCGCCCAGACCGGGACCGTCATGGGCAGCGTTAGCGACATCCAGTCGCAAGCGGCGCTTCCGGGTGCGCAGTTGATCCTTGAGGGCACGACCGACGCCGTCATTTCCGGGGACGACGGACGGTTCATGCTCATTGCGGTGCCGGCCGGTGACCACGTCCTCCGGGTCGAGCTCCTCGGGTACCGCCCCCTCCGGCGGTCGGTGAGCGTTCCGACGGACGGCGCCGCGATCGTCGACTTCGCGCTGACCCCGGAGCCGGTCGCGATGGACGAGATCGTGGTTACGAGCGACGCGGGCATCCGGCGCGGCCGGGAGGTGGGCAACACCGTGGCCCGGCTCGAGATCGACGAGCTGACGGACCGCCCGCCGACCCTGTCGGACTTTCTGCAGGGTGCGGCCGTCGGCGTTGCGGTCACGGGCGGCAGCGCCGAGGCGGGCCAGGGCAGGCAGATCCGGCTGCGGGGCAACGGCAGCATGATCCTGTCCAGCCACCCGCTGATCTACATCGACGGGGTGCGCATGATGGAGGGCGCCTTTCCGTCGGAGGTCTTCGACCGCCCCGTCGGCGGGCTTCCCGAGGGTGCCAACGTCACGACCAGCCCGCTGGATCTCGTCAGCGTGGGGGACATCGAGCGCATCGAGGTCGTCAAGGGGCCAGCCGCAACCACCCTCTTTGGAACCGGATCGTCGAACGGCGTCATCCGGATCTTCACCAGGCGCGGCGTGAGGGGCCCTCCGCGCTGGACCGCCGAGGTGTCGCAGGGAACGGGCTGGGTGCCGCGCTTCGGGGTCAACGGGGTGGACTACCTGCACGTCGAGCACTTCCTGCGCGATGCCTGGTGGGGCGGAGGCTACGAAGGCGGCGCCGCGTCCGGTGAGTGCGTCACGGACGATCCGCGCTGGGCAGGCGCAAACGGGGCAGCCGAAGGAGGGTGCAGTTGGCCGGGAAGCCAGTGGTACCAGAAGTACCGGGTCGCCGTCGACGGGGGCACCCGGACCGTGGATTATTTCGTGTCGGCGGAATACCAGGACGACACGTACGCCCTGCCGCTCGACCAGCTCGAGCGCTACGGGCTGCGGAGCAATCTGGGCCTCGCCCTCACGCCGAGCCTCGAAGGCCGCGTGCGGGCGGCCTACACAAGCTTCTGGACATCGAACACGGCTTCGGGCCGGAGCACGGAGAGCATCCTCCTGAGCACCATGCGCCAGGACCGCAACATCCTTGGCTCGTCCGATCCGCGCGACATCGCGCGGCTGCTCGGCAACCGCAACGACCAGTGGATCGACCGCTTCACGGGGGGGCTGAGCACGACGTTCAGCCGGAGCGCGCTCGCGTCCCATCGCCTGTCGCTGGGGTACGACTTCTCGCGCCAGGGCCTGCGCTCGGTGTACCTGCCGGGATCCCTTCGCGCGGAGGGCGCGACGACGACGCGGGACTGGGACCGTCGCCTGTGGACGCTCGACTACCTGGGCGTCACCGCGTTCACGCGCGGCGCGACGCGCTCGACCCTGTCGTTCGGCGCTCAACTCGTGACCGACGACCTCGCGTGGACGACACGGTCCCGGGCGGGCCTGTTCGACGACCTGCCGCCGGCGTCCGACGAGGCCGGCGACGCCGAGACCCTCGATCTGACCGGCGATGCGTCGACGGCCGGCGTCTTCGCGCAGAACGTCCTTGCGCTTGGCGACCGGTACTTCCTCACCACGGGGTTGCGCGTCGACCGGCACGAGACCCGGGGCGAGGCCTCCGTCCACCTGGACCCGCGCGTGGGGCTGGCGTGGGTGGCGAGCGACGAGGCGTTCTGGCCGAAGGCCCTGGGGGCGCTCCGGCTGCGCGCCGCCTGGGGGCACTCGAGCACCGCGCTGAGCCCGTTCCTGCAGGCAACCCGGTACTTAGGCGGTGCGGCGCCGGCAAACGCCGCGGCGGGCGGCTCGCTCGAGCCCGAGTCGAACGCCGAGTGGGAGGTCGGCCTGGACGGGGCCTTTCTGGACGACCGCCTCACCATCGGCTTCACCCGCTACGTCCAGACGACCACGAACGCCCTGGTCCCCGTGACCGTCGACGCCGAGTCCATCCCCCGGCGGCAGGAGCTCCTCAACATCGGCGGGGTGCGCAATCAGGGGACCGAGCTTCAACTGGACGCGACGATTCTGAGCACCGCGGACTGGGCGATCGATGCCGGGCTCGGGATCGGCACGAACCACTCGAGGGTGCTCGACCTGGGCGGCGCGGAGACGTTCAACGACCGGGAGTCCCGCTTCGTGGTCGGGCACCCGGCGCTCCTGAGCCGGGGCCGGCGGGTCGCGGACCCGGACGCCGTAAACGGGCCGTGGAAGCCCGACCGGTACCTGACCGACGCCGAGGGCAACGCGTGGCGTCCGCTCGGCCCACAGTTGCCGACCCGGTTCCTGACTTCCTCCGTCTCGGTCCGCATCCCGGGCGGCGTCGCGGTCGCGGCCCTCGGCGAGTACCGGGGAGGCAATGTCAGGTTCGTCAATCCCGTCGCGGTGTCGAGGAGCATCGTCTCGCCGCTTTGCCTGCCGTACTACGTCGACCCGTCGACATCGGTGGACCTGAGACCCGACACGCCCGATCTGTGGCGGGAGCGCTGCACGCCTGCCGCGGCCGACGACTACTGGTTCGACGGCGACTACTTCAAGCTCCGCAGCGTCGCCGCCACGATCCCCGTCGGCTTCACGCTCCCCGGCCGCATCCGCGACGCCCTGCTCACCGTCACCCTCTCGAACGCGTTCACCTGGTACCGGGAGATCCCCTGGTGGGACCTCGAGATCCCGGGCAACGACGGCGCGAACGGCGACGGCGTCGGCACCTCCGATCGCGTGCCCGCGCCAACCACCGTCACGTTCGTGTTGCGGTTCGGGTTCTGAGCCTGCCGGACGGATTCCGGCAGCGCCAACAGGGACAGGCACGCGCAAACCCGGTCCGACCCGGGGCTCGCCTACCGTTCGATCGCGCCGAAGACGTTCGCATCGTGGATTACGTGTTTTGCGTAAATTGTGTAATCGGGGGCTGTCGCTCAGAAACAGACGACACCCGGCGGGCAGTCGTAGAAGGGCCACAGCCTCAGCCAGAGCGACTCGCCGGGATAGTTCAACGCGTCCTCGCTGAGCGCGTGGGTATACTCGTGCGCGGCTGTCCACTTCTGGGCGATGGGAGTCGACGAGCGGGATCGTCTGGTCAAGATGGCGCCACGGCATATAGGTATGCGATGTGCCCTGGACCCTGATCGTGTCACCACCCTCGTTGGGGTAAGCGTCCCAAAGGTATTGGACGAGCCGCCGTAAACCTGGCTGGTGGTCGGAAGAGTCACGTTGCCCGCCAGCATCTCGCCGCTGCTCGGGCACGAGAGCCGCACATAGCCACTGGACGGTACGGCCTTCGTCACCGAATCCTGCTCGTCACGCGTGGTCATCGGCCAGGAGCATGCCGGTGTCGATCGCGAGCGGCGGCCGGAATCAGGCGTTCCACGCGAGAGCCCTCCGTCTCCGCACGGCTCCATCCGAACATCGTCAGTACCCGAGGGTTGACCTTCCGGATCACCCTGTTCGCATCCACGATGAGCACCGCGTCGGGCGACGCTTTGAACACGGCTCTGTAGTCCCGGTCGGAAGGCATGGCGATCCCCTTCAGGGCATGGTGGTCAGAAGACAAAACGGGTAGTGTCCCAGGGCTCCGGCTCTGGGTGCGCAAGGTTTGCTTTTCCCTGACCATCTCCAGGGCGCGCCAATGGTCAACGATAATTTCGTATTGAGAGCAGCGTTATTTTCGTACCATGCCGCAGCTATATCTGCGTAGTGTCGGCATCGACAATGCCACACTTCGAGCGCTTCCCCGCAGGGGGAATACCAACGGTATCACCCGAGAACTCGAGCCACTCCCTCTCCCTCCCCACATGCGCGCGGCCTGTGCAGTCTGAACTTCGTCCCGGCGTGGGCGAGTGCGCGGGGGAGCAGCCACTCCGAGACCGCATCGCCGGAGAAAGGCCCCCAGGCTGCGGGATTTGGGAACCCAGCCTCGGGCGGCTAACCCCCCGGCCGCCGCTGCACGCGGTCGAGCGGGCGCGCCGTGTTCGCCGGCCGCCGGGCTTCGCGGGTGGCCATGTTGAACCGGTCTCCAGGGGCCAGGAAGTAGAAGTCGCCGCCGGTGTCGATCTGCACCGAGGTGTCGTAGATGACGACGTAGCTCTCGCCGATCACCTCGAATTCGTCGCCCTGGACCACGATGGCGGTGTTCTCGTCGATGCCGATCCCCAGCAGGTCGGGCATCGCCTCCATCACCTCGAGCATGTCGAACTGGCGGTTGCGGCGGAGCAGGTGCTGGTCGATGCCCACGTTGCGCAGGAAGCCGAACCCTTCCTCATGGTCCCCCATCATGATGGTGTTGGTCTGCGTGTCCCCGCGGATGAGGTACGACCCCTGGATCGAAGCGCCGGCCGACGAGCCGCCGATGACGCCGCCGCGCTCGAGCAGGAGGTGGAGTTCCTCCTCGGTGCGCGTGTCCAGGTAGGAATCCGCGATGCGCCACTGCCGGCCGCCCGGGAACCAGACCCCTCCGGCCTCCCGGATCGGCCTGACGAAGGCCTCGCTGTCGGCCTCGTCACGGTCGTTGGTGTGGATCACCGTCAGATTGGTCGCGCCCGCCGCGCGGAACTGGCGCAGGCCGGGGTAGAACTGGTCGTATTCCGCCGCGCCGCCCGCGGTCGGGATCACGACGATGTTGGCGTCGGCGCCGCCCGCCAGGTCGATGAAGCGGCGCACGATGCCCAGATCCTGCATGGCGCCCCCCACCACGACCAACGAGCCGTTTGCGGGGCCTACCTCCTGGGCCCCCAGAGGTGTCGTCGTACCGTCTCCGGCGGTACCCATTGCGAGGGCGATCCCGATGGCGATCACGGTTGTGCTCCGGTTCATCTGCGGCCTCCTGGACGTTCGTCCGGGTGTGTGGGTTCGCGATCGTCGCCGGGTTGGCGTGCAACCCGGACTGGAATCATTCGGCCTTGAGCGTGGTTGCGCCAGCCGCGAGCAGGTGTGGCGAAGGGCTTGTTCAGCCGTCTTCGACGGGGGCCGTCAGCCTGTCATCCGGGCGCAGCACCACGACCGGGTACGGCCAACCGCGGGACCGTCCGGCGTGTTGCGTTCGTCGTTTGCTGATAGGTCGCTGATGGTGGGGGACTACTGTTGTCCGTCGCCTCATCTTGCAAAGGAACCGCCCATGCCCCGCTCAAAGCGCCCCCAGCCGCCGTTTCTGCTCTTTTCCGTCCCGTACCGGAAGCTTGTTCCGCTAACGGCGACGGCCGAGTTCATTGAGCGTGAAAGGGGACTCAGGGGCTCGGCTCTCATCTGGCGTCTGGGGACGGGGGAGCTGGCCGACGACCTGAGGGTCGCACGCCGGCGACCGGCGGGCGTCGTTCTGATTCTCATTCTTCCGCCCGCTTCGTCGCTGACGGCGGAGACGGATCTCCTTCACGTCATCGGGCGATGTAGGCCGACAGCCATCGTCCCTCATCACGACGACATCGATCCGGGCGACATGAAGTCGCTCATCCGCCGACCTCCCGCCGACCTCCCGGTTGAGTTCACCGAGTATCTCGCGTGGAGAGGATTGCGGGTCGACCGCGGCACATGCGACATCATTCGCCGCACGGTGAGGCTGGCGAGACACCTCACCACGATCGCCAGCCTGTCCCGAACGATCTACCTGTCGCGCCGCGCACTGGGACGCCGCTTCGTGTCAAGAGGGCTGCCGGTGCCTTCGCACTGGTTGCAGTTCTGCCGGATTCTGCACGCTGTCCTCCGGCTGCAGAACTCGTCGCAGAGCCTGCACTCCGTCGCGTGTGGCCTGGGTTATCCCGACGGGTTCGCGCTGAGCAATCAGATGAACCGGCTTATCGGCGTTCGGCCCTCGACAGCCCGACGTTGTTTGGGATGGGAGTGGCTGATCGAGTGCTGGTTGCAGAAGGAGCGGGCGACCGGAGCGTTGGCCCACGACTTGCGCAGGGGTGGCTCCCCGACCCGATCGTCCCGCGTGTTCCAAGCCCATCGAGATCCGGCCCGAAGAGCCAGGAAGCTGGCCGCTCGAAGGTCGGTCTCGAAGTGACTCCAACCGCATCGAAACAATGTCAGAAAGGCCTTTAGGGCCGGGACACACAGAAGCCCATCAAGGCAATCCCCGCCCAACGTTTCGTTTGGTGACCTTCGGCGGCCCAATGTTGTACGCGGGCACCAGGCATCTTGCGTTGTCTCCCCTCAGAGCGGCATTACTCGGCATGCTCGCGGCCGCGCCGGACGGCGTGTCTACCGCGCGCGCCATCAAACTGCTCTGGCAGCCTGCGCCTTCCAGTCGGCTCAGACACCGGATCAGTCAGCTCATCTATTCGCTGAACCGCGAGTTTCCCCAGCGGCTGGTCGTGAGGAAACATGACCGCCAATGGCTGAGTGATGCGATTGCCACGGACTACGGTGTCCTGTTGGCGGCGATCTCGGATGAACGCCTGGTTGAAGCCGCCGAACTGTGCAAACGAGGGTTTCTCTCGGAGCTGACCAAGTCCCCCTCGGATGCGTTTTCGGAATGGCTGGACGAAACGAGCCTCCAGCTCCGGTCCCGGATCCGACAGGCTGCCGTGGAACAGTGGACCCGCCTGACCGGCCAGGGCCACTGGCATCGCGCCACCGACCCGGCTCGAGTCCTGATTTCGTTCAATCCGTATGACGAACGAGCACTTCGGATGCTGATTCGAGCCGAGGCCATGTCCGGAAGGGTGGGCGAGGCGGAGGCAGCCTTCCACAGTTTCGTTGAAAGATCCGGGATGGGTGACGCCGACTGGTCTCCACATGCGGAGACCCTGTCGCTGGTCGGCCATCTCCATGACATGCCCGGGCGGGCCAGCAGGAAGAGCGCCGCCCGACCGATCGTCGGTCATCCCCTGATCGGGCGCTCCGAGGAACTGACCGCGCTGCTGGGCGCGATGCTCCCTCGGCCCGGCGACGGGTTACGCGTGGTCGTATTGCGCGGCGAGCGCGGCATCGGGAAGACGCGGTTCGCAGAAGAAGCCCTGGCTCGGGGCCTGCTGACCGGTATCCGGGTCATTCGCAGTCACGTGACGAGCCCCACGCAGGTCTCCTTCCTGGACACCCTGCTGGATGCGCTTGGATCCTCCGATCTCGGCGCGGAAATCACCCGGCTTGCGGAACCGTGGCGGGGCATCATCCTGAGACTGTTGCCAAAGGCCACCGGCGGTACGGAGTCATCCGCCGAACCGGCTCCGGCTGCGGCCGGTCGATCCAACCGGCGATGCCTTGAAGCAGTCTGGCGGTTGCTCATGGAGGTTACCCGCAACAAACCCACCGTTCTCTTCATCGATGATTTCCAGTGGGTTGATTCGGATTCGATAGCAGGTCTGCAATACGTTCTGGAGCGATGGCCCTCCCTCCCTTTGGCCGTCGTGCTGGCGACCCGGACGGATAGCCTGCGTGAGAAGGACGCCGTCAGCCGGCTGCTTGGTGGTTCCCTGATGCGATACGAGCCGAGCGAGTTCTTTCTCGGCGAACTCAGCAGGAAGGCTGCCTCGGAATTGGTGAACACCATTTCGGATGGCCGGATCGAGGCGGGGGTGCGGGACCGGATCGTTGAACTGAGCGGCCGGAACCCGTTCTTCATTGTGCAACTCACCAATCACGCAAGCTCGGGCCGACGTCTGCCGAACCTCGATCCCGGCGACTTCGTGCCGGCCCCTCAGTCCATCGCCAGTGTCTTTGCGGGCCGCCTGTCAGAGTTGGATGACGACGCCGAGCGTGCATTGCAGCTCCTCACCGTCCTTGGGCATCCCATGGGCGTCGACACGTTGTCCGAATTGACCGGCAACTCGCACGACTCGTGCCTGCAGGCGCTCGACCAGCTGCAGGAGTCCCGGCTCATCGAATGGGACTCGCGCGGGTTTGTTGCCCGCTACCACCTCATTCTCCATACGGTCTACGATCGAATGAACGACCGTGAACTCGGACGGGCCGCCGGCGAGCAGGGGCACTGGAAGGCGAGCGCCAAGGCTATCGAACTCGAGCTCCACATCCACAGAAGGGACGGACACGGCCCCGAGGCGGACCAGGTCGCCGCCCGCGCCAGAGCGCTGCTCGATCGCGTTGCGCCAAAGTCGCGGGGCCCCCTGCATGCCATCCTCGCACTCCATCATCAGGGTGATCTGGATGCCGGGCTCGGGCATGCCCGCGAAGCCATCGCCATCGCGCGCCGCAAGCGCGCCCCGGATGAACTGCTGCGGGCACTGGTGCGCCTGGTTGCGATTCAGGGCGCCAGGGGACTCATTACCGACCCGGAGGTCACATCGGCGGTGGAGGAGGGGGAGACGCTGGGTGGGAACCGCGACGATTTCGTCGATCACTACAACCTGTTGATCAGTGCCGGTACAGGATACCGCGCGCTCGGACGCCTCGACGAGGCAAGGAACTGGTTTGCCAAGGCCGGCCCGCTGCTTGCCGGAGTGAATGTCTGCGAAGCCCACGTTGCCCTGGAATGCAGGATGGGAGAGCTGGCGCTGGAGGCGAGGGAGTTGGACCTGGCCGCCGCGCATTTTGCCCGCGCACGGCAGCTTTGGACACCCGGCATGGGGCGCCATCTGGGAATCATCAGCCATTCGGGCGTCAGCCTGACCGCGCTGCGAATGGGCGAGATGTCGGTTGCCCGCGAGATGGTGGGCGACATTCCCGAGCCGCCGGCAAGCTGGTTCGAAGATCCATGGGTGTTCGCCCTGTTCACGGCGCGCCTGTGCGAGTGGAGGGGCGCCATCAGCGAGGGTGTGGACGCCGTCAGCAACATCGCGACGCTCATCGAAGCATCTCAGCCCGCCCATTGGGCTCGGCTCAAGTTCGAGGAGGCGCTCCTGCGGTTGCGGCATTCGCTCCCGCAGCGATACGAGGTCGCGGAGACGGCTGCGGAAGCGACGGCCAGCCTGGGGATCGATCACCGGGTCAAGCTCCTGGAGGCGGCGCTACAACGAGCGCGTTGGCCGAGGATGGCGGGTTGAGCCGGTGGCCCGGTACCGGGCTGCGCCGGCGCAGCCGTCGCGACGGGTGGCGCACCCTGGTGCTAGCGAAAAAGATCCCGCCCCGCGAGGTCCGCCGGCGAGGATCCCCCGACGCCCCATCCCGCCATTCCGTCGCCCGAGGTCTTCCGCTTGCTTCTACCATGCCGCCGACGCACAGCAAACTGATCCACGACCGGTCCCGCGGGAGCTTCCGGTCGGTCTACAGCGACCTCGCGCGCGAAGCCCGGCACATCGATGCGGCGGTAGATCGGATCCGGCTTTCCGGCATCGATCTCGCCTACGAAGAGCTGGCCTCCGTGGAAGAGCTGCGCGTGCTCATCACCGAGATCAATGCGGCGACGCTCAAGTTCGAAGCCGAGGCGATGCTGGCCGATCCCGAGCGCAGCCAGAATCTGCGCGTCGTCATGCGCCTGCTCGCCGAAGAGCGCCTCCGGGTTCGCTGCGCGCCCCTCCTCGACTGGGCGCCCAATTTTTCCGTCTTCGTCGACGGGCAGGGCCGCTGCGAACTGCTCCTGGGCGTCCACTGGTTCCAGATTCCCTATCCCTCGCGCGGTCCGGCGCTCGCTGTGGTGTACAGCGGCGGGCAGGCCGACGGGGTGCGAGAGCGATTTCAGGAGATGTGGGACCTGGCGCACGACATCGGTCCCGCGCTGCGCGGCGTCTTCGAGGCCGCCGAGCGCGCAACTTGACACGCTGACGGGCTTGGGGTACGGTTGCTGGCTACTGCAGGCGGTCTTCCGGCGTAGCTCAGTTGGTAGAGCAGGTGGCTGTTAACCACCGGGTCGCAGGTTCGAGTCCTGCCGCCGGAGTTGGAGTCTCCCGAGCGACCCAGGCCTGCGCGGCCCTCAGGGCCGGTAGCTGAAGAACAGCGATCCGCTGTAGCGCTCGAAATAGGCGTCGCCGATCTCCGTCTCCGCCCGTGTCCAGCCGATTCGGAAGCGGCCGTCGACCGCGTCGGTGAGTTCCCGGCCGACTCCTACGTACACCCTCGACGCATTGTCGGCCTCTTCGCCCGGAATCAGGCGGATGAACTCCGTTTCGGTCAGGTAGTCCTTCGCGGTAAGCACCGCCGTGAAATAGAACCTCATGTCCGCGGGCATGGGGATCGTCACCTCGGTGTTCACCGAGACGGCGTTGTATTCGGTCCGGCTCGCGTTGGATCTGTTGATCGTGCCCTGGATGCCGACCTCCGCGGTGACCCCCGGCGAGTCGAAGCCATCCGAAGACTCGATCCCGTCATACTGCCACACCGCACCTAGCTGATATGCCTGGTCCCGGCGGAAGGGATCGGGTTCATAGCGAGTGCCCTGCTTCGGATACCGGAATTCGGTGAACGATCCGTAGAAACGCATCGTCATCCTCGCCGCGTTCCACATCCGTGCCTGTGCGGCACCCAGTTCGAACCCGATCTTGTTGCGGTCGAGCAGATCGAGTTGCGGCACGATTTCCTGGGCGTTGTAGTCGGCCCGGCCGCCCTCGACGCTCACGTCCCAGTAGGTCCCGCCTATTTCCCGCGTCTGGAAGAGGGCCGAGCCTTCGTAGTTCGTGTAACCCGGCTCGAGGAACAGGGGCGTGGGCGTCCGGTCCGCCACATCGCGGCCGCCCGCCCGCCCGCTGAACTGCAGGACGCCGCGGTTCGTCGTTGTGCGGAACACGGCGTCGAGGACCCCGCTCGAAACCCGGGGCGCATAGTCGCGCAGCTTGAAGCCGTACGCGTCGAACTGCCGGACGCCGCCATCCACCGTGACGGTGAGGCCGTCGAACCCGTTGGCGTTCGAGCTCAGAACGGCTCGGACCCCCAGTTCGGCGCTCGTCGCCCAGGCCCGATCGACGCTGTCGACCACGGCAAGCGTCACGGAAGGTATTCCGCCGCCATACCGTTCCACATGCGTCCCGCCGGTAAAGACCAGGTCCGTCACGCGCGCCTGGGCGGAGAGCGTCGTACCCCATCCGGTACCCATGAGGACGGCGAGGGTCGCGATCCGGGTGGAGCGGCTCATGCGGTGTGCTCGCCCCCGATGCGCTGGCGAAACTCTTCCGCCCGCGCCCTGGCGACGTCTCGTCTTTCGATCACGAATTCCCTGGTTTGTTGCAGTTCCTCGAGACGCTGCGACAACTCCTCGCCGCCGATCAGGTCCTCCGCATTGTCGGATGTCGCCTCCGGACGTCCCATGGGCACGCGAAGGTCGCCGAAGCGGGAGAGATCCGCTCCGAAATCCCGCACCATGCGCGCATGACGCCGCCGTTGTTCGACCAACTCGATCTGGGCATCGATGTCGAGCACCATCAGGTCGTAACCCGCCGCATACCGCTCCAGCAGGTCCGCCTTGGCCCGGATTTCGTCCGGGGTGTCTCCGGGCTCGATGTTGATTGCCGGGAACGGATCGTTGTCGTCGACGTCGATGGGACGTTCAAGCTGGTTGGCGTCGGCAAGCAGGATGTCGATCCGGCGACCGATGAGGTCTCGGCCGCGCGCATCAGGGGCCTGGGGTAGTTCCTCGTACAACTCGTCCAGCTCGTCGAGCACGCTCAACAGGTAGGACCGCCGAACCTGCTCCAGCCGGCCCGCGGCATCGGTCAGTTCCCTTTCGCTCTGCTCCAGCTCCCGCGCCTGATCCTGATAGATCGCCAGGGCACGCTCGTACCGCGCCTGATCGCCGGACTGGCGGGCCTCGGTCACTTCGTCGAGGGCGTCGTCGAGCAGGTCGCGCTCCAGATCGCGGGCGCTGAGGGCGGCGTTGTAGGCACTCTCGGCCGCGCGATACTCGGACTGCTCCACATCCTGCGATGTCGCGGCGGAGGGAACTACTGCGCACAGACTCGCGGCCAGGGCCACCAGGCGGAGCAGGCCCGCCGGCTTCCGTCCTTTGCCCTTTGCGGCCGATGGGGCCATGACCCGCCTCGGTTCAGGCGTCGATGCCGTATTTCTCGAGCTTGTAGTAGAAGGCGCTCGACTTGAGTCCCAGGTCTCTGGCGGCCTTCGCCTTGACTCCTCCCGCCCGTTCGAGAGCCTGCCTCAGGAGCCTCTCCTCAATACCCTCGAGCACCTCGTTCAGGTTCTTTCCGTTCTCGGGCAGCTCATCCGTCCGGGGCACGACGTCCCCGGCGTTCATCGCAGGCAGATCCCCGGCGTCGATTGTGGGACCGTCCGCAAGCAGGAGCGCCCGCTCGATCACGTTCTCGAGTTCGCGAACATTTCCCGGCCATGCGTAGCCGGTCAGCTTGTCCATCGTCTTCGCCTCGACGCCGCCGACCCGCGAGTTGGTGCGTTTGCGCAACTTTGCGATGAAGTGGTCCACCAGGAGAGGGATGTCCTCGACGCGGTTCCTCAGCGGCGGGAGCACGATCGGGACCACATGCAGTCGGTAGAAGAGATCCTTGCGAAAGTCCTCGCTGGCCAGGAGTTCGTCCGCGGGAGTGTTGGTTGCCGCGATGATGCGCACATCCACGGGAATCGTCTTCTCTCCCCCCACGCGC
Source organism: Gammaproteobacteria bacterium (assembly GCA_009840525.1). Lineage (GTDB taxonomy): Bacteria > Gemmatimonadota > Gemmatimonadetes > Longimicrobiales > Gaopeijiaceae > BD2-11. The sequence goes on along the minus strand of VXNP01000027.1, from coordinate 27,028 downwards.
TCGAGTTCGCGTTCCTGGATCACCCGCAGGAGCCTGACCTGCGTCATGGTGGAGATGGTTGAGATCTCGTCCAGAAAGATGGTCCCGCCGTGGGCGAGTTCGAAGCGCCCCCGCCGCCTCCGGTCCGCACCCGTAAAGGCACCCTTCTCGTGTCCGAACAACTCGGAGTCCAGCAGGCTCTCGGCGAGCGCTCCGCAGTTGACGCGCACGAAGGGGCCATCCCTGCGCGTCGAGCTGGCGTGAATGGCGCGGGCTACGAGCTCCTTGCCCGTGCCGGACTCTCCGTAGATCATGACCGTCGACTCGCTGGGAGCCACCCGGCTGATCCAGTCGTACACCCGCTTCATCGCGGGCGCTTCGCCGATGATCTGCCCGTAGCGGGCCTCTGTCTGCTCCTTCAGCGAAGTGTTCTCGATCCGCAGCGCCACGTTCTCCCGCCGCAGTTCGTCGCGCTCTTCCCGCTCGCGCAGCAGGCGGCCCACCTTGACCGCGAACTCTTCCGGAGAAAACGGCTTGGTGATGAAGTCGACCGCCCCCAGCTTCATCGCCTCCACGGCCCTGTCGACGGTGCCGAACGCCGTGATCATCAACACGTCCGTCTCCGGGGCCTGTGCCCGCACCTGGCGGAGCACCTCGATGCCGTCCATGCCCGCCATTCTGAGGTCGGTGACGACCAGCTCGGCGCCATGCTCGCTGAGCAGATCCAGACCCTGCCTGCCGTTCTCGGCCGAATAGGTGCGGTGGCCGTGCTTGCGCAGCAACAACTCGAGGCCTTCACGGATGGCATCGTGATCGTCGATAATCAGCACTCGCGCCATGGCACCAGATGGACGGGCCCGCTGGGGGCGGTGGAAGGAAGGCCAAAACGGGACGGAGGCCGGAGGCGCGCATGGCCTGGAGCCCGGGATGCGCGCGCTGCTCGATACCCGGGCGAGCCGGCGACAAGCTCCTGACCGGCGAAGGAGCTAGCGGCCATTCGCTTCGCTTCGCGCGACCGGGAACACCTCCGAGCCCGGCAAATATAGACGGAACTCGGCGCCATTCCCAGCAGCGCCGTCGCCGGAGACCAGTTCGACCCTGCCGTCGTGGGCCCGTGCCACGCCCGCCACGATCGCGAGCCCGAGGCCCGCGCCCCGTTCCTTGCTGGTGACGAAGGGCTGGAAGATTCGTCCCCGCAACGATTCCGGCACGCCCGGCCCGTTGTCGCGCACGGACACGATGACTTCGCCGTTGCTGAACGCACCCTTGAGCCACACCCGGTCACCGGCTTCGGCGGCGTTGCGCAACAGGTTCAGCACCATGCGCTTGACCTGCCCCGAATCCGCCACCACCTCCAACTGCGCGTCCGGCAGATCGACCTCGAGGCTGCCTCCCCGCGACTCGAGTTCCGTCGCAACCAGTTCGGCCGCCTCCCTGAGCGGACCCCGGATGTCGTGCAGCGTCGGCTGCGGCGCCCGGGGACGGGCGTACACCAGAAAGTCGGTGATGATGCTGTTGAGGGCATCCACTTCCGCCTGAATCTTGCGGAAGAGCTGGGCCCGTTCCTGCGGATCGGCGCTGTCTGCCGCAATGGCCGAGAAGAGTTTCAGCCCGCCCAGAGGATTCCGGATCTCGTGAGCCACCTGCGCGAGCATGAGCCGGAGCTGCTCGTCCCGCTGGATGATTCCCAGGCGCATGCGTTCCATCGCCCGCGAGAGACGGCCGATCTCGACACCCGCCTCCACTTCTACCGACCGCGTGATGCGGCCCCGCTGGATGCGAAGCGCCACCCTGCTGAGCCGCTCCAGAGGCTTCGCGATGCGGGCGGCCAGGCCGATGGCGACGAGAGCCGAGAGCACAACCGTGATCGCGGAAGCGAGGAGGACCGACCTCCGCAGCCTGGCCAGCGGATCGAGGTAGTCCGCCCGCATGAGCACGGCGAGGGCGAGGTCGGATTCCTCGTCGGATTCCTCCAGCCGCGCGAAACCGTACTTGTAGGAGCGGCCGTCCGTTCCCTCGAAGAACGTCGAGGTCGCTGATCCGTTCTCCCAGAGTCCGCTCAGGTCGTAGCCGGAGAAGATGAAGACGTCGGTCCCGATGATCGGAAGGGACGCGGCCGACTCGGTCGAAACGATGGCCGTATAGGAGGGCAGCCGATCGACGGTGACCTGTCCCCCGGGCACCGAGCCTTCCCGGGGAGAGGCCGGACTTTGGCGGCGGATGATCCAGGCCGCGTCTACGTATCCACGGTCGACCAGACTGCGCAGGCGCTCGTGGGCCTCCGTCCAGAACAGATTCCCTTCGTCGCCCGGGCGGAGCAGGAGCAGGTTTTCCGCGTCCAGCCCGGTCTCCGCCGCCACGCCCGCTGTGACCTGGAGCTTGTCGTCCAACTCGTCCTCGAGCGCCCGATCGGTGACCGAGAACGCCATCCAGCTGCTCGCCGCCGTAAAGATTACCGCGAAGGCGACCAGGACCAGCACGTACAGGCGTCGAAGAGGCACTCTCGCGATCTCCGTTTCCGCTTTGGCTCCAGCTCAGGAGCACGCTCTCCGGTTTCGCCCGGCCCGCGGCCCTGGATCACAAACCACAGGGCACCCGCTCCAGGGCAACTTCGCTGAATTGAATCGCCGATCCCGTCCGTGGCGCGATGACCAGATGGAAGGGGGTCTCCACCACCGCCGCAGGCGAGCAGAAGTCGCCCGGGGCGAGTTCGACGAGTCTTACGATCGCGCCGTCGCGTATGGCCTGGATCTCCCTGATTTCCAGAATGCTCCCCGCCTCCTGTCGGGCGCCGTCTGCCGCGACCACCACCATATCGGCCTCCCAGTCGATGTCGGGAAGGGAAGCGCTACCGGCGTGCCGCCCCCAGAAGTCCCCCCATCCGGCGGGTGCGTCGCCCGCTTCGGGCCCTCCGAAGAACACCCGGGATGCGAGGTCCGGTTCACCGGGCTGCGCGCCCTTGTCGAGGGACGCGAACGGTACGCTCAGGTGGTAGACGCTGGTGGCGGAGTCTCCAAGGGTGCGGTCGTGCACGAGCCTGGACACCTGGATCACCCGGCTGGCGTGTATGTCGGGCCCGGACCCGGCGGGGTTCAGCGATCCGAGGGGACCCTTGGCACACCGGATCCAGCTCTTCTCCTCGCTCCTGATCTCATCCTGGATTCGGAGAGTTACGCGGGCCTCGCCGTCACATTGCGGGTTCAGGTTCGGATCAAGGTCGTCGATGAAGAGATCCAGGCCGGCCGCTCCGTGGATCTGAGTGACCAGGGTGGCGTAGGATGCGGTGAACGCGCCCGCTAGCCCGGGGCTCCGCGAGGTGGTCTCGCTCCCTACCACGCCCCGATAGGCGATCGACTCCAACAACTGCCAGGCACCGGTCGACCGCCAGGTGAGCGTCTGACGCAGCTCACCCATGCCCCGCGACGGCGGAGACTGTCGCGGGGTCAAGACCTCCACGACCAGTTGACCGGACTGGCCAAAGCGCAGCATGGGTGGCTCCACGCCGTTTTCCTCGCACGCAGACGCGGCGGCCGCCAACATGGCCACCCGGATCCACGGCACTCCGAACTTGCTCGTCACACCCGTACCTTCGTCAGCCCCTTCGCTGGTTTGACGGTGCCGAACCGGCAGCACCAATATACGGCGCTTCCCGCCGTCCGTCCTGCTGCCTCGCCGCTGCGGGCGGAGGCACACAATCGTTCCTCGGGCCTCCGCGCAAAGGAGTCACATGGACACCCGCGACCGCCTGCTTGCCCTGTTGATCGAGCGGTCTCTCCGGGTTGGCCGCTTCACGCTCGCCAGCGGCGCCCGCTCGACGTACTACGTAGACGCGCGAGCGACGACGATGACCGCCGAGGGACAGGCGCTCGTCGGCCGCGTATGCCTGAGTTACCTCCGGCGCGCCGGTCTGGATCCCACACACGTCGGCGGCCTTACGATGGGAGCCGATCCGATCGCCTACGCCATCGCGCACCAGAGCTGGGAGGAGGGCCGGCCCATCGACGCGTTTTCCGTCCGCAAGGACGCGAAGGAGTACGGCACCCGGCGCAGGGTCGAGGGCGGGATCCCGGGGGATGCGCGTGCGGTGGTCATCGAGGACGCCATGACGACCGGCCGGAGCACCCTCAAGGCCATCCGGGCGGTCGAGAACCACGGCGCCAAGGTTCTCGCCGTCCTGGCACTCGTCGACCGTGAGGAAGGAGCCCGCGAGCGTATCGCGGCCGAAGGGTATGACGCGACAACCGTATTTCCCGCGAGCGAACTCCTCGCCGCCCGCCAGGAGCAGGCTGGCGCATGGATTCCGGGGACGCCGGGCTAGCACCACCCAACCCGACGTCGGCCCCTCGCCGACCGGTCAGTCGAGTAGTCGGAGGGGCATTACCAGGCAGAGGTAGTCGATCGCGTCGCCGTCCTCCGGAGGCACCGGCTCGACAGTTGCCGCACGCTCCGGCGCCTTGAACGCCAGCCGAACGTCATCCGTGGGCATGTGCTGGAGCACCTCGATCAGATAGCTGGCGTTGAACCCGATATCGAGGTCGTCGCCCTCATAGCCGAGATCCACCTCATCGTAGCCCTCGCCCAGATCGGGAGTACTCACGCTCAGGTTCATCCGGCTACCGGAAAAGCTGAGCTTGATGCGGTGCGTCTGGTCGCTGGCGACGACATCCATGCGCTTCACGGCGGCAAGCAGGCTGTTCTTGTCGACCACCGCGAACTTGTCGTTGTCCCGGGGGATTACCTGCTTGTAGTTCGGGTAGGTGCCATCGATCAGCCGGGTATAGACCTCGGTTGGACCCGAGCGGAAGCCAAGGAAGTTGCCGTCGCGGCCCAACTCGAGTTCATCCTCTTCACCGAAAAGCCGCTGAACCAGCCTCAGCGCCGAGGGGGGTACGATGAGGTTCGACGCCGCTGGCCCGGACGTCTCGGTCTTCACCGACATCCTCGCAAGCCTGTGGCCGTTGGTCGCCACCATTCGCATCTCGTTGCCGCGCAACTCCCAGAGTACTCCGCTCAGGATCGGTCGGCTTTCTTCGCTCGATACCGCGAAGGACGTGTTGCGGATTAGCGACAAGAGCTCGGCGCCCGAGGTAGTCCATGCCTGATCGAAGTCGAGGTGGGGCGACGACGGGAAATCATCTGCGGGCAGACCGTTGAGCTTGAAGCGGCTCTTGCCGCAGACCAGCTCCATCTGGCTCCCCAGAGTGCTGGCCAGCACCGGGCGGTCGGGCAGCGCCCGCACGATTTCCTGGATCTTCCTACCCGGGACCGTCAACGAACCTGTCTCCTGAACCTCCGCGGCTACGCGGGTCCGAACGGTGACATCCAGATCCGTGGCCGTGATCCAGAGGCCGTCTTCGGTTGCATCGAAGAGAATGTTGGAGAGAACCGGCAGCGTGGTGCGGGCTGGAACGGATTGGGAGACTGCCGTGAGTCCCTGGTACAGGTTCTGCCGAGTCAGGGCAAGTTTCATCTGGTTCGGATCCTGGGAGATGGAGTTGCGATCTTGCGGGAATCCACGAGAGGAAGTTCGAGTTCTACCCTTGTACTGCAAGAAAGTAGTAGTAGTAGAGGCTGTGGAGTTGTAGACAACGCCTCGCCTCCGCCCGGGTAAACTGGTTCTTCCCAACGGTCTCGGGAATGGAGGGATGCCGTGGATTGCGGATGCAAAAGATCATCCGGCTTTCCATGAATCCACAACGGGAGCTTCGGGAGCGGAACAAGCCACGCAGTTTCCCCGGTTCTCCCCAGCGGTTTGAACATGATTCTCAGACTCCTCCCGCGAGAATCTGCTCCCGCAGGCGGGAGACACGGCTGGCGAACTCCTCGTCCGTCTGCAGATCCCGATCCACCTTTCTGATCGAGTGGATCACCGTGGAGTGATCCCGTCCCCCGAAGGCCGCGCCAATCCTGGTAAGGGGCAGGTCGAGGATCTCCTTGATCAGGAACATGGCGACCTGACGGGGCACGGTCACGTCGCGAGTACGCCGCTTCGAGACGAGGCCTCGGGGTTCCACCCCCCATGCCGCCGCGGAGGCATTCAGGATGTCGGTTGCCGATGTGGACGGGGACGGGACGAGGGTCGGGATTCGCGATTCCTGCAGGGCCTCGTGCGCGAGCGCGATCGTGATCTCCTGATTGGTCAGCGACGAGAAGGCGAGCAACTTGATGATCGCGCCTTCCATCTCGCGGACTGAAGAGGTACACGAACGGGCTACGAGGTCGATCACGTCATCCTCCAGGAAGAGCCCGTCGGCGGCGGATTTCTTGCGGACGATGGCGATCCGGGTTTCGTAGTCGGGGGGCTTGATGTCTGCCACCAGACCCCACGCGAACCTCGACACCAGGCGTTCCTCGAGCCCGGACAGGCTGCTGGGCGCGCGGTCGCTGGTGAGAACAATCTGCTTCTGCGCGTCGTACAGGGCGTTGAAGGTATGAAAAAACTCCTCCTGCGTGCGTTCCTTGCCCTCGAGGAAGTGAATGTCGTCGACGAGCAGGAGGTCGATATGCCGATAACGCCGACGGAAACCGGGGGTGGCGCCTTCCTGGATGGATGTGACGAGCTCGTTGGTGAATTGCTCGGTGGGAACGTACGCGATGTGCGTCTGCGGGGCGTACTGTTGGAGATAGTTGCCGATCGCGTGCATGAGATGGGTTTTTCCCAGTCCCACCCCTCCGTAGACGAAGAGGGGGTTGTACATGCGAGCCGGTTTCTCGGCGACCGCGCGGCAGGCAGCGACCGCAAGCTGGTTGTTGTTGCCTACGACGAAGCGGTCGAAGGTGTACCGTTCGTTCAGTTTGTCGGAGGGGACCGTCGGCTTCGACTCGGCAATCGTGGACCGATATGCGGGTGAGGAATAGTTGGGGCCATCCGCGGGCAGAGCGAAGGCCGCGGGCGAGGGGTGTGAAGCCGACGAACGGTAGGAGACCGACAGGGGGCGTCCCAGCCTCTGCTCGATGCTCCTGCGGAGAAGGGCGCCGTACTTGTCCTCGATCCACTCCACGTGGAACTGGCTGGGGGCCTCGACCAGCAACTCGTCGTCCGAGAAGCCGACCGCCTCGGTGCCCGAGAGCCAGGTCTGAAAACTCTGCTCCGGAAGGTAGGTCCGCGCGGCCGCCAGGGCGTGAGCCCAGATCTCGGAAGCAGAGAGTTCCATCGAGAAAGGACTGGGGGAGGAGAATCAAGGGCCGGGGCTTGCGCGGAGAGCCCCCGGGGCAGCGAAGGATGCAACGGTATCCCGGGAGTGTGGAAAAGTCAATCGCCGATCGCGGGCCTGCGCCCCCGGGCCACGGTGTTCGCGCGCGGATGGCGCGGCGCGGCGGGGTTGACGGCCCGCGCGGATTGCCGGTAGGTTCCTCGCCCGTCCCGCGTTCGTCTGCCGGCCGGTACACAGGGGTCGACAGGATGCGGGTGGTTCCCTTCACGACCGTTCCTCATGAAACCGACATACAGACCACGGAACCGAAAGAGAAAGAACACCCACGGATTCCGCGCCCGAATGAGCACTCGGGCAGGCCGCAAGACGCTGTCGAGGCGGCGGAGGAAGGGGCGCCGCCGGCTGGTCGTGGAGGTCGGCTCGAAGTAGACGGCGCAGCCGCCGAGCCGGGACCTCCAACCGAAGTATGCTTCCCTCCCGTGAGACGAATTCGGCGCTCTGGCGAGATCCGTGGCCTGTTGAGGCGGGGGAAGCGGAGGAGGACGTCCGAACTCGATGTCTTCCTCGCGGCTTCCCCCACATCTTGTGCACGCTTCGGGGCGATCGTGCCAAAGCACGGCCACACCATCGTGGATCGCAACCGGCTGAGGCGCCGACTGCGTGAGATCGGGCGACTCGAGGTGCTGCCGCGGCTGGACACCCACCCTCGGGATCTGGACTTCCTGGTCAGGGCCAGACGGGAGGCGTACCACGTGTCGTTCCAGCAGCTCAGGAATCAACTGGTGAAGCTTACCGAGGAGCTCCTCTGAAGTTCTTGCTGAGCGGCATTCGATTCTATCGCGCGGCGATCTCCCCGTTGACGCCGCCTGCCTGTCGGTTCGTGCCCAGCTGTTCGGCCTACGCACTGGAAGCGCTCGAGCGGCACGGAACCCTGCGCGGCTGCTGGCTGACGCTGCGGCGGCTCTGCCGGTGCCATCCCCTTGGCGGGAAGGGGTTCGATCCGGTGCCTCGGGGACACCAGCGATGAGACCGGAACTGCGCTTCGTCCTCGCCATCCTTCTGATGGTCGGCGTCCTGTTCGGAACCAACCTGCTTTTTCCGCCTCCCCCCGCCCCGGAGGCGCCGGTCCCCGCAGCGGTGGAAGGCGAGCCCGAACCGGCGGAGCCGACTGAGCCTGCGGTCTCGCCGAGCAGCAGGACCGCGACGGCGGCGCCGGATCCGCCGGTAGTGCCGGAGCGCCGGATCGGCGTCCGGGGGCCGCTCTACGAATTCGAGTTCAGCAACTACGGGGCACAGCTCCATTCCGCGATGCTGCCGGGATTCAGATCGTTCGCGGACGACGGTCCCGTACAGCTTCTCCTGCGCAACGGGCCGGGCGCGCTGGGCAGCCGGGTCGCGGTCACCGGAGACACCCTCGATTTCTCCGGTGTGCCGTTCGAAGTGTCTCCCGCGGAAGGACTTGTGCTGGTCGAGGGAGGTGACCCGCAGGAGTTGAGCTTCACCTTCCGCAGTCCGGATGGGCAGACCGGTTTCGAGATTCACTACCGTTTCGACCCCGACTCGTACCTGATCGATGTCCGCGGGCGCGTTCTCGGGGTCGATCGGGGTCTGCTTCTCACCGATCTGGGCCAGGGACTGGCGTTCAACGAAGCGCGCCCTGCGGATGATGAACAGGCGCTGGCCTACGTGGTCAACCATACCCAGGACGGGATCCGGCAGCGGCCGCTCAGGAATTTCGAGGAGGATCGGGTCGAGGACGGTCCGCTGCTGTGGGTGGCGCTCAAGAGCAAGTACTTTCTGGCTGCCCTTCTGGCCGGGGAAGACCTGGAGACGGAGCGTTTCCTGGGCGGGGTGTTCGCGCGGCGCCCGGTCGACCTGTACGGCGGAGAGGAGCCGCGGGTATCGGTAACCGCGGCGCAGAGCCTCCTGCCCGACGATTCGTTCGCCTACCGGATCTACCTGGGACCGCAGGACTTCACCCGGCTGAGGGCGATCGGCGGCGACCTGGAGGATGTAAACCCGGTCGGCTGGAGGTGGCTGCGGCCCGTGATCCAGCCGTTCGCAGCGATCATCACCACCATCCTCATCTACCTGCACAACCAGTTGGGCTGGGGCTATGGATGGGTGTTGATCCTGTTCGGGGTCATGATGCGCGTGGTGCTTTTTCCGCTGAACCAGAAGGCCATGCGCGCGCAGTTGAGGAACACCGCGGTCGCGCCCATGGTCAAGGAAATCCAGGCCAAGTACAAGAACGACCCGGAACGGCAGCAGAAGGAGATGATGAAGCTGTACCGGGAACACGGATTCAATCCGCTGGCCGGATGTGTTCCCATGCTCATCCCCTTCCCGGTGCTCATCACGCTCTTCTTCGTCTTCCAGAACACCATCGAGCTTCGCGGCGTCTCCTTCCTCTGGCTCCCTGATCTCTCCGCCCCGGATCCCCTTTACCTGCTTCCCGTCTTTCTGGGCGTATCCATGTTCCTGCTGCAGTGGGTGAGCATGCGTACGATGGATCAGGTGAACCCCCAGATGAAGATGATGCTGTGGTTCATGCCGATCTTCATGGTTTTCATCTTCTTCCAGTTGGCATCGGGGCTGAACCTCTACTATGCGACGGCCAACATCGCGACGTTGCCCCAGCAGTACTGGATCGCAAGGGAGCGACAGAAGGCGAAGAACAAGGCATCCTAGGCCGGAAGGGCTTGCCGGCCAGGCGTGGTACAGGGAGCAGGATTGACGGACACCATCGTTGCAGCGGCCACCCCGCCGGGGCCCGGCGCCCTCGCAGTGGTGCGCATCTCCGGGCCGAGCGCCTTTTCCGTCAGACGCGCGCTTGCGCCGGATCTTCGTGCCCCCGCGCACCGGCGAGCGACGCTGGCGGGACTGCACGACCCGGAGACGGGAGAGCTCCTGGACCGCGGGATCGTCACCAGCTATCAGGCGCCCGCCAGCTACACCGGCGAGGACATGGTGGAGATCTCCTGCCACGGCGGATATCTCATCCCGGGCCTCCTCGTGGAACACGCTATCGAGGCAGGCGCCCGCATGGCGGAACCCGGAGAATTCACCCGGCGGGCCTACCTGAACGGGAAGATGGATCTGCTACAGGCGGAAGCGGTGTGCGATCTGGTGGCCGGGCGCAGCCGGGCGCTGCACCGGGTGGCGGTGCATCAGATGGAGCGTGGGCTGTCGGCCAGGATGACCGCGGCGCGCGAGTCCCTGGTCACGCTGGAGGCACTGCTCGTCCACCATCTGGACTTTCCGGATGAGGACGAGCCCCCGACGAGCCTCGAGTCAGTAGCCCGCGAGGCCCGGGAGGTGCGTCTCCGGCTTGAAGGCGTGCTGGCCACGGCACCGGAGGGGGAACTGCTCAGAGAAGGCGCGCTGACCGTTTTGGCCGGGCGCCCCAACTCCGGTAAGTCAAGTATTTTCAATGCGTTAGTGGGATACGAACGTGCCATCGTCACCGAAGTGCCGGGGACGACGCGAGACGCGCTTGAGGCAACCGTGTCCTTGAGCGGCTATCCATTCCGGCTTGTGGATACCGCCGGGCTCCGGGAAACCGGGGAGCGCGTCGAAGCACTGGGGATCGAGGTTGCCCGCCGCTATCTGGCGCGGGCGGACCTGGTGCTGTACTGCGCGGAGGGGAGCAAAGGGGTGTCCGAGGTCGATCTGGAGTTTCTGGGAGCATGTGACTGCCCGTTTCTGGTTCTGGACACCAAGGCCGATCTGGCCCGGCAGGGAAACGGTGCCACGCGCGAGTACGTTGACGCCGGCGAGAACGGGTATTCCAGATCGGAAGCCGGACCGGACCGGGTCGGCATTGCGAAAGCCGGACAGCGGGGTCGCCCCCTGGCGCCCGCTAGCGGTCGAAGCGAAGCCCTGCCTCGGCGGATCGCCACCTCGGTGGTCACGGGCGAGGGACTGGAGGAGCTGGGCAGGGTCTTGCCGGGGATGGTCTTCGGAGGACTGGTCCAGGCGAACGCAGACACGCCGGTCGTGACCCGCAGGCGGCACCGACGCGCCCTCGAACGAGCGGTAGAGGAACTGAGTGCGTTTGAACGCGCCCTGGCGAAAAGGATTCCGGCTGAAGTGGCCGCGACCCATCTGAGGCCGGCGGAGACGGCCCTGGAGGATATCCTTGGGATCGTTACCCTGGATGAGATCCTCGACCGGGTGTTCCGCGACTTCTGCATCGGCAAGTAGGTTTGTGTGGTGCAAGGGCACCGCGAGAGAGGGCAGTACGGGCTTGGCGTAATCGAGGTAAGTTGTTGTGAGCGTAGATGTTACAATATGTCGCGGGCCGCTGCGGCGGACGGTGCGGGAAGCGCGGATTGCAGATCGTGGATAGAAAATACGACGTGATCGTAGTAGGCGGAGGCCACGCGGGGGCCGAGGCAGCGGCGGCAGCCGCCCGCCTCGGAACCCGGGTCTTGCTGATCACGCCGGACCTGGCGCGCATCGGTCAGATGAGCTGCAATCCTGCGATCGGAGGCATTGCGAAGGGCGTCGTTGCGCGCGAGGTCGACGCGCTCGGCGGGGTCATGGGACGGGCCACAGACGCGGCGCGCATCCACTTTCGCATGCTCAACCGTTCCAAGGGGCCGGCCGTGTGGGGTCCGCGCGCCCAGTGCGATCGGACCCTGTATTCGCTGGCGGTGCGGCGGGTGCTGGAAGAGCTGTCGACGCTGGACCTCTTTCAGGACATGGTTTCCGATCTCGTGCGTCGGGACGACCGGATTGCCGGCGTGCGCACGCGCACCGGACTCGAGTTCAGGGCTCCGGCCGTGGTCATCACGACAGGGACATTTCTTCGGGGCCGCATTCATGTCGGCCTGGGAGCCGGGGTGGACGGAGGGCGCGCCGGAGAAGAGGCCTCGGTCGAGCTGGCCTGTGCGCTCGAGGGTCGCGAGTTGGAGGTGGCGCGTTTCAAAACGGGTACGCCGCCCCGCATCGATGGCCGGTCCGTGGACTACGGCAAGCTGGAGGAGCAACCGTCGGAGCCCGGGGCTCGCTTCTCCGCGTTTGTGCGCGAGGAGTTTCCGGGCGAGCGTCCCTGCTGGATTACATGGACGGGGAAGGAACTCAGGGACATCGTGCAGGAAAACCTCGAGCGGAGCGCGCGGTTTGGGGGGTCCATCGCGGGCCGGGGGCCGCGATACTGCCCGTCTATCGAAGACAAGATCGTACGGTTTCCAGACGCTCGCGGGCACCAGGTGTTTCTGGAGCCCGAGGGGTTGGACACGACCGAACTCTATGTGAACGGGTTGTCGACCTCCCTGCCTCCGGAAGTGCAACTCCGGTTCCTGCGGAGCGTGCCGGGATTGGAGCAGGTGCGCATGACCCGAAGCGGGTACGCGATCGAGTACGACTACTTCCTTCCTCATCAGCTGAGACACACGCTGGAGGTGAAATCGATAGACGGGCTCTTCTTCGCCGGGCAGATCAACGGCACGACCGGCTACGAAGAGGCCGCCGGGCAGGGGTTGGTGGCCGGTGCAAACGCCGGCCTGGCCGCCCTGGGGGAGGCACCCTTCATTCTGGAGCGCGACCAGGCGTACATTGGCGTGCTGATCGACGACCTGGTCACCAAGGGGGTGGATGAACCCTATCGCCTCTTCACCTCGCGTGCGGAGTTTCGGCTGCTGCTCCGCCAGGACAACGCGCTCTCGCGCCTGGGACCGGTAGCGTGCGAAAGAGGTCTGTTATCGCCCAGCCAGACCCGGGTGCTTGAAGAACGCCTGGAAACGGAAGGACGTCTGATCGAGTGGTTTCGCTCGACGCGCCTGAAGCCCGAGCAGGTTAACGACGCTTTGGCGGAAGCGGGATCGAGCCCATTGCGCACTCCCGCACGAGCGGTGGAGTTGTTGAGAAGACCGGAGGTGAGTTCGGACGCGCTGATTCGGGCGGCAAATGCGTCGTTTGTTGACGAGGGTTGGGAGGAGGCGCTGCTGGCTGTCGAGGTCGACCTGAAGTACACGGGATATGTGCAGCGCGAGCGGGATCGAGCGGCCGCCCTTCGGGCGCGTGCGGCATTCCGCATCCCGCAGGACATCGTGTACGAAGGATTGGTGACGCTGTCGCACGAAGCCCGCGAAAAGCTCGATCAGGTGCGACCGGCCACACTGGCGCAGGCCTCAAGGGTCTCGGGTGTCTCGCCGGCAGATCTTCAGAACCTCGTCATGGAGATCCGGAAGCAGGGGCGCGTCGCTCCAGAACGTTTCACGGGAAACATGACGGTGAAACAACATCGTAGAACGGACCGTGTTTCACGGGAAACATGACGGTGAAACAAGGCGCATCTCGGGAGTTCGACATCGGGTTCCTGGTGGGGGTCCTCGTTGGAGAGGGACATTTCGGTGGAGATGGGCGGCAACCGCACGTCACGCTCCGCATGCACACCGACCACAAGGCGCTCTTCGACTGGATCATGGAACACTTCCCCGGTGGGAAGCTGTACGGTCCCTACCGGCACGGCGGACGGCAGTACTACCAGTGGATGGCCCGTGGATCCTTCCTGCGGGAACACCTGGTTCCCTTGCTGGACCGGTATCTGGACGAGAAGCTGGATGCAAAGGCCGCCCACCGCTTCCAGGCGATGAAGGCGCGGTACTTCCCTGATTCGGATGCCGCCGCGGGCTAGGAGCACTGCCCGGCACGGACCGGGGACAGCGGGCAGCAAGCCCATGTCAGGATAACCCGCAATCGGGCGCAAAACTCCATGCCGACGACGGGCATCCACCTTTTCCGCAAACCGGGGGTCAGGTAGCTTTCGAGTGCGACCTCTTCCCACGAACCCCGAGTCCGACCCAGGAATCCTGCCCCTGTTGTGGACAACCCTCGCCCCGGAAAGAGCTGACCACGGCTAGCCATGTCCAGAGTCATTACCATCGCCAACCAGAAGGGGGGCGTAGGCAAGACCACAACCGCGATCAACCTGGGAGCTGCGTTGGCAGTGGCTGAACAGCGCACGCTGGTCATCGACATGGATCCACAGGCCAATGCGAGCAGCGGATTGGGCCTCTGGGGCCATGATCAGGTCTCCGGCATGTACGACGTCATGATCGGGGGGCGCTCGATCGACGAATCAAGGGTACGTCAGCTTCACTTCCCCTATCTGGACATGGTAGGCACCACCCGCGACCTCGCCGGCGCGGAGATCGAACTGGTAGGTGTAGAGGCCCGCGAATCCGTTCTGCGTGCGGCACTTGAGCCCATTCGCGAGGATTACGACTACATTCTCGTGGACTGTCCCCCCTCGCTGGGACTCCTGACGCTCAACACGCTCACGGCGGCCGACTCCGTGCTCATCCCGATTCAGTGCGAGTTCTACGCGCTGGAAGGTCTCAGCCAGCTTCTCAACACGGTGCGGATCGTACAGCGGGGACTGAACACGGGCCTGGAGATCGAGGGCGTACTCCTGACGATGTTCGACAAGCGGCTCAACCTCTCGAAACAGGTTGCCCGGGAAGCCCGCGAGTACTTCGGGGACAAGGTCTTCACCAACGCGATTCCCAGGAACGTTCGGCTTGCCGAGGCACCGAGCTTCGGCAAGCCCATCATCGTATACGACGTCCTCTCGGCAGGGGCTCGCTACTACCTCCGTCTTGCGAGGGAAGTCATTCAGCGAACGCAGCACAGGATTACCAGGTCGAAGGCCCGAGCAGCTTCATGAGCGTTGCTCCGAACACTCGACTCGGGCGCGGCCTGGGCGCCCTGCTGGGCGATCATCTCGATCGGCCCGTGGAAGGCGAAGTCGCCCGCCTGCCCCTGGACTCCGTGGGTCCCAATCCCTTCCAGCCTCGTCGTGAGTTCAAGGAGGACGAAATCCGGGAGCTCGCGGCGTCCATCAGCGCCAACGGACTGCTTCAGCCCGTTCTCGTCAGATCCGCGCCGGAACCGGAGCATTGGGAACTGGTGGCGGGAGAGCGCCGACTGCGAGCCGTCACGAGGCTCGGCTGGAGCGACGTGCCGGCAATCGTCCGCGAGGTGGATGACGAAACCATGCTTGTGCTGGCGCTTGTAGAGAACCTTCAGCGCCGCAATCTCGGCGCGCTGGAGGAAGCCGAGGGCTACAAGGTGCTTGTGGAGAAATTCAAGCGCACACAGGAGGACATTGCGCTGGCCGTCGGCAAGAGCCGGGCCACGGTAACCAACATCCTCCGCCTTCTGAAGCTCCCCGTCGAGGTCCGACAGTTGCTGGGGGAAGAGAAGCTCACGCCGGGACACGGGCGAGCGCTCCTCGCCGTAGACGACCAGGAATGGGCCGCCGAGTTGGCTCGAATGGTGGTCGAAGGCGGTTGGTCCGTCCGCAGGCTGGAGGAGACCGTGCGCACGAACCCGACGCGTCCGCCTGGCAACGAGGACGCGCTGGACCACCGCAAACGCCGGGCTCGGCAGTCGAGAGCACTGGATCCGGTGCTGCGCGCGTTGCAGGAAGAGTTGTGCGCCGCACTCGGGACACGAGTCGTAGTTCGACGGCAGCGAGGGAGCAAGGGGCGCATCGAGATCCCCTTTCACGATGATCGGGATCTCGAGCGCGTCTTCGCGCTGGTGTCGGGTCGGGAGGCTGCGGATGTTCTGGAATAGGAAGTCTCGAAATCGCCGGGCTCTGACTGTCGTGTTGCTCGCCGATGGCTCGACGGATGCCCAGAGCTATGAATTGACCGCGACCCACGCTGCACTGGTTTCGCTCGCGTTGATTGGACTGCTTTCCGCGGGCTACGTGGCCGGTGTTGCGGTGACCACGCATCGCGTGGACATCATGTCGGACTCGCTGGCGGCCCAGGCGGAAGGGCTTCGGGCGCTGGGCGCGCACATCGACACGGTGGAAGCACGTTACCGGCGGATTGCGGAACTCTTTGGAGCCCGCCCAACCGCGCTCTCGGACCTGTGGCTTCCGCCGGTAGGGAACGCAGCAAACGCCGGTCGGTCGCTCGTTGACGAAACCAGGCCCACCAGCTGGCCGCTCACGGAAAGAGGCTTTGTGACCCAGGCCTTGATGGAAGGCATGGTAGGCGAACATCCAGGCCTGGACATCGCTGTTCCCACGGGCTCCTACATCCGCGCGGCGGGCGCAGCCGTCGTAGCCGAAGCGGGAGAAGATCCGCTCTACGGGCGATTTGTGCGCCTTGACCACGGCGACGGATACACCAGCTTATATGCCCATGCTTCCATGACGTTTGTTGAAAGCGGAGATCTGGTGCGCCAGAACGAGGTCATTGCATTGAGTGGATCAACGGGCCGGTCGACGGCTCCGCACCTGCACTTCGAAGTCCTTCGAAACAACGAACCCGTCGATCCGTTGACGATCCTTGTGCGACCTTGATGGTTGCCGGAACCCGCTTTCCATTGACTTCACCCAAACTTCCAGTAGGGGAAACGCCAGGATGAGCAAACAGCGCCCGACTTCACCCCCCGCGCCTCCAGACAACACGATTTCGATCATCGGACCCGGGATGACCGTGATCGGGAACTGCAAGACCGAGGGGACTATTCGCATCGAAGGCAGGATCGAGGGGGGAGTGGAGGCCGGAAAAGCCGTTGTCGTCGGCAGGAACGGGACGGTCGTAGGTGACATCTCCACCCAGGACGCGGTGATCTCGGGGAAACTCAAGGGGAGCCTGAAGATCGCTTCGCGGCTCGAGCTCCAATCGTCCTGTGACGTGGACGGCGATATCGACACCCGTCGGATCGTTCTCGAAGAGGGCGCTACCGTCAACGGAACCGTCAAGATGGGAAGCCGGGGAGCAAAACCACCCTCCCCCCGGAAGTAGCAAAATTGGGTGGGATGCCGGTGGCTTCGGTGTCCGTCGGGGAGTTTCCACGCTTCGCCACAAAGCGTGGACAATCTCCCAAGTCCATACAAGCCACAGTTTTGACGTCCAGCGCGCCTTCCCCTTCGACCGCGTTGTCCACGACACCGCTGTTTTTCCACAATCTCGCGGGAACCCGTTGAAACGGCACCTGCTCGTCGCGGCCGTTCGTGCGCATGACCCCATCCCTAGGGGGGACGGGACATGAAGCTGGAATCGCTAGTCGAGTATGTCGACGGCTACCTGCGGGTGCCGGATTTCCCCGACTATCCCAACGCGTACAACGGTCTTCAAGTTCAAGGGGCGGCCGAAGTACGCAGCATCTGTGCGGCGGTGGATGCCAGCGAAGTCGCCATCAACGCCGCCGCCGAACGCGGAAGCGACCTCCTGCTCGTGCACCACGGGCTCTTCTGGGATGGTGCGGCTCCCGTTACCGGCCGACGTTTCCGGAAGCTGTCCGCCCTGCTGCGCAACGAAGTGGGTCTCTACTCGGCTCATCTGCCCTTGGACGCACATCCCGAGGTCGGCAACTGTGCCTTGCTCGCGCGTGCGCTGAGCATCGAAGTCGAGAAGGGATTCGGCTCTTACCAGGGCGTTGATGTGGGATGGATCGGGACGACCTCGGAGACCCGTCAATCCCTGCGGGATCGGGTGTCCGAATCTCTGCAAGTCTCAGTCCGACTTATAAATGGAGGATCTGAGCACATACACCGGGTCGCGGTCGTGACCGGCGGCGGCGGGTCCATGATCGCCGAAGCGGCAGCATCGGGCGCCGATGCCCTCGTTACGGGAGAGGGCGCTCACCATACGTACTTCGATGCGATGGAGTGCGGGATCAACGTGTACTATGCGGGCCACTACGCCACCGAGACCCTCGGGGTGCGCGCGCTCGCCGCCCATCTGGAGGCGCGCTTCGGCATTCCCTGGGAGTTTCTCGACTTTCCGACGGGGTTGTAGACACCGTCTGAAGCCGTTCTGCGCCTGGCGAAGTAAAGCCCGCCGAGTCCACCCTGGACCAGGAGCTGAAAAACCGATGACGGAGAAGCGGGGAGCATGATGAAATGCCCGCAGTGCGGCGCGGATGCCGCCGGCAAGTTCTGCGCGGAATGCGGCGCGGCGATCCGACCGCCGGAATGCCCCTCCTGCGGTAAAGCGGTCCAGGCTGGAGCGTCATTCTGCATCTTCTGCGGCGCACCCCTCCGGCGCCGGCGGCCGACACCCGCGGCTGCGGGCGGCAGGAGGGTGCTCTGGGCGAGCGGCGTGTTCGCCGGCGTGCTGATCATCGGCGCCGGGTACTGGGCGCTGGCACGGGATGGGCGGGAGGAGGAGGCGCGCCCCAGCCCCGCGGCGGGCTTGATGCCGGCTGTCGGGACACCTCCGGATCTGAGCTCCATGACGCCGCGAGAGGCGGCCGATCGGCTGTACGATCGAATCATGCGCGCCGCGTCAGCCGGGGACACCGCCGAGGCGCTGGCGTTTCTGCCGATGGCGCTTGACGCCTACGGCCTGGTAGTTCCCTTGGATGAGGACGGCCACTACCACGTGTCCCTGCTGCACGCGCTGGGCGGGGACTACCAGATGGCCCGGGACGTGGCCGAGAGGGCGCTGGCCGACGCACCCACCCACCTGCTCCTCCTGGGCGCGGCGGCGCGGGCGGCCTCCGAACTCGGCGACAACGACGAGGCCAACGCCTACTACGCCCGGTTCATGGAGGCGTGGGAAAGCGAGCAGGGACGCGGGCTAGTGGAGTACTCCATGCACGCCATCCCGCTCGCGGAGATGAGGGAGGCGGCAGAGGCTCGGGCCGGTGGGTAGTGCCGGAAGACGTCGGCCGCCGCCGCAGTCGGCCAGGGCCGTCAGCCACTCGTGATCGAGTCCCCTCTCGCACTCGTCGCCACCATTGCGGGCGTCGTGGTGCTGGCCCTCTGGCTGGAGCGTCGCCGGGTGCCGGGGCTATGGAAGCTCGGAGCCACCCTGCTCGCCATCGCCATTGGCGGAGTTCTCTCCAACGTGGGGCTGGTGCCTCCGACTTCGCCCATCTACCAGGCCATCACCGGTGCCGTAACCGATCTGGCCATCGTGTGGCTGCTTCTGGCGGTCAACCTGGCCGATCTGCGGAAGGCCGGCGGGGCCATGCTGGTCGCCTTCGGGATCGCGGTGGCGGGCACGGCTCTCGGGGCGTTTGCGGGGGCGTTCCTGTTCGGAAGCGCGATCGGCGACGAGACCTGGAAGCTGGCGGGAGCGCTCACGGGGACCTATTCGGGCGGATCGCTGAACTTCACTGCGGTCAGCCGGGCGGTCGACATGTCCGACGCGCTCTTCGTGGGCGCCACCGCCGCGGACAACGTCGTCACCGGTCTCTGGCTGGCGGCATGCGTGGTGCTGCCCCGATGGATCGGGCGGTACTACCCGGCACCGGCTTCCTCGGAAGCGGTCCCGCCGGGTTCGGCGACAGATCGTTCCTCGCAGGACTCGAGCCCTGACGACGACGAATCCGCACATCCGCTCTTCGCCGGCGCATCGGTTTCCACACATCAGGTGGCCATTCTGGTCGCGGCAGGATTCGCGATCGTGATCGCGTCCCGGACGGTCGCGGCCATTACTCCCGGAATCAATCCGGTGCTCTGGCTCACGACCCTTGCCCTTGTCGCGGGCCACGTCATGCCATCCAGGGCGAAACGGGGCGCGCTCCAGCTCGGCAACCTCGCGCTGCTGTTCTTCTTTGTGGTGATCGGCATCTACTCGCGGATCGCGGAAGTGCTTGCGGTGGGCGTCCAGGTGCTCTTCTACGCCCTCTTCGTCGTCGCCGTCCACGGAGTGCTGCTCTTCCTGGCGGGCCGCTTCCTGCGCGTGGACATCGGCACGCTGTGCGTAGCTTCCCAGGCATCCGTGGGAGGACCCGGGAGCGCACTCGCGGTAGCGGTGGCGGGGGGATGGCGATCCCTCATTCTGCCGGGCATTCTGGTGGGTCTCCTCGGCTACGCGCTGGGTACGTACGCAGGGATGGGCATCGCGGGGGCGCTGCGGGGATTCGGCTTCTAACAGTCGATCGAATGCCGGGGAGGAGTTGGTCGACGGGGTTCCGGAGCATGCCCCGCACCGGCGTGCTCCGTTGCCGTAGAAAGCGTCGGGGTTTTATCATTCCAAGCTACGCACCGGGACGCGCAAATCGTGCCGGAATCCGGGATGGAGACCCTTCGCGGGCCCGCATTTGCCGGTGGACCCTGACCAGCCAGAATTGCGATCCCCGGGGGGCCCATCCGGGTCCGGCTCAAGGGAACGAGCGACGGAGAACTCGAGGTTGACCCAGCCCCTCAAAGCCTGGAAGGGATACGCGCCGGCGCGGAAGGACACGGGCACCGTCAGGCCCAAGGGCACTTCCCGCATACGCGCCCACGAAGGCCTCGCCACCATATCCCCGAACGAGCGCAAGCCGTCCTGGCTCAAGGTGCGTTCTCCCGGGGGCCCGAACTATCTGCGGCTGAAGCGCCTCATGCGCAGCCGGGCGCTTCACACCGTGTGCGAAGAGGCGGGCTGCCCCAACATCGGCGAGTGCTGGGAGGCCGGCACCGCCACCTTCATGATCCTTGGCGATGTCTGCACGCGCGCGTGCAAGTACTGCGCGGTAGCCCACGGACTGCCGACCGTGCTGGACCGGGACGAACCCCGGCGCGTCGCGGATACCGTGGCCGCCATGGACCTGGAGCACGTCGTGATCACCAGCGTGAATCGCGACGAGCTGCCGGACGGCGGCGCCGCGATCTATGCCGAGACCGTACGCAGCATTACCGACCGGCTGCCGGAATGCTCGGTCGAGGTGCTGATTCCGGACTTCAAGGGCGACGAAGGCGCCCTGGCGACGGTCCTGGCCGCTCGACCGGCGATACTCGGGCACAACCTCGAGACGGTCGAGCGGCTCCACCCCGAGGTTCGGCCAGGAGGCCGCTACTGGCGGTCGATTTCCTTCCTGGGAGCCTCCAAACGCCTGGCACCGCACACCCTGACCAAGACGGGCATCATCCTGGGGATGGGAGAGCGCGCACCCGAGATCCGACAGGCGATGAGCGACCTTCGCGAGGCCGGTGTCGACATTCTCACCCTGGGCCAGTATCTCCGTCCGTCGCTGCAGCACATTCCCGTGGCACGCTGGGTGACCCCGCAGGAATTCTCCGACTGGAAGCGGATCGGCGAGGAGCAACTCGGCTTCCGGCATGTGGAGTCGGGTCCCCTGGTCCGCTCCAGCTATCATGCCAGGGATCAGGCGCGCCAGGTATCCGCCGGCGCAGCGGGTTCTATTCGACACGTGCTGGAGGCCGATCTGACCGCGCCTGCGGAGGTGCCCGGGCTCCGGCTGGTCCAGATCGAGGCGAGGGGCCCCCGGAGAGGGCAAAAGGATGGAAGGGGGGTGACACATGCCTGACAGCGCCGTACGGGATGCATCCACCTCCGCCGCACCAGCGGTCATTGAAGGCTTTCCGGCCGAGCAAGTGCTGGGTTTCCTGCGGGAGATGCTCATATACCGGCGGTTCGAGCAGAAGGCGGAAGAGGCCTACGCGATCGGCAAGATCGGCGGCTTCTGCCACCTGCATACCGGCCAGGAAGGGGTTGCCCTGGGCTTCGTCGGACCGCTTCGTCCGGACGACTACGCCCTCTCCGCCTACCGCGAACACACTCTGGCGCTCGCCAAGGGCATCTCCGCGCGCGCCGCGATGGCCGAGCTCTATGGGCGCGTCGGCGGGTGCTCCGGCGGCAAGGGCGGCTCGATGCACCTCTTCTCCGCCAAGCACAACTTCATGGGTGGATGGGGCATCGTCGGTGGACAGATCCCGCTGGCGACCGGTCTGGGCTGGGCGATCCGCTACCGCGGCGAAGACCGCGTCTGCGTCTGCTTTCTGGGGGACGCGGCCGTCAACCAGGGCTCATTCCACGAGTCGCTCAACATGGCGGCCATCTGGAAGCTGCCGGTCATTTACGTCGTCGAGAACAACGGGTACGGCATGGGGACGGCCTTCAACCGCGTGACCACGACGCCCATGGTCGAGAAGTCACGGGCGCACGGGATTCCCGCGCACTACGTGGACGGTCAGGACGTGCTTGCGGTCTGGCGACTGATGGAAGATCTGCTGGACCGCGTGCGCGACGGTGCCGGACCCCAGTTCGTGGATGCCGAGACTTATCGCTTCAAGGGGCATTCGATGTCCGATCCGGTATCGGGCACCTACCGCAGCAAGGAAGAGGTCGAGTCGCGGGTTCGCGAAGACGACCCCATCGCCCATGTGCGCGACCTGCTGATCCAGAGCGGGCATCTCACCCGGGAGAGCCTGGAGCGGATGGACGAAGAGGTGCGCGAACTGGTCGAGGACGCCGCCGACTTCGCCGACCGCTCGCCGCTCCCCCCCGAGGACAGCCTCCACGAATTCGTCTACAGCGACATGGACGTGCACGGCAGGCTCTTCTTCGATGGGCGGGGAGGCTGAGATGGCGGTCATGACCTACCGGGACGCCCTCAACGAGGCGCTCGCGGAAGAGATGGAGCGCGACGACTCGGTTTTTCTCATGGGTGAGGAAGTGGCGGAGTACGATGGCGCCTACAAGGTGTCCCGGGGCCTGCTCGATCGCTTCGGCGACGCACGGGTGGTGGACACGCCGATCAGCGAACTCGGCTTCGCCGGGCTGGGCGTGGGCGCGGCGATGGCCGGGCTCCGGCCGGTCATCGAGTTCATGACCTTCAACTTCGCGTTTCTCGCTCTCGACCAAGTCATCAACAACGCCGCAAAGACCCACTACATGACGAACGGGCAGCTGCACGTGCCCATCGTCTTTCGCGGACCGAACGGGGCGGCTCTGCAGCTCGCGGCGCAGCACTCGCAGGCGTGCGAGACGTACTTTGTCCACGCCCCCGGGGTCAAGCTGGTGAATCCCGCTACGCCGGCGGACGCGAAGGGGCTGCTCAAGGCCGCGATTCGCGACGACGATCCGGTGGTGGTGATGGAATCCGAGCTGCTCTACAACGCGCGCGGGGACGTTCCCGAAGGCGAGCACGTCGTGCCTCTGGGCGTAGCCGATGTGAAGGCGGAGGGTACGGATGTCACCATCATCTCGCACGGACAGATGGTCCATGTGGCGCTTCAGGCGGCGCGCACGCTGGAGAAGGAGGACATCTCGGCCGAGGTGCTCGACCTGCGCTCCCTCCGTCCCCTGGACATGGAGGCGATTCTCGGCTCCGTGCACAAGACCAATCGCGCCGTCTACGTGGAGGAATGCTGGCCGTTCACGGGCATCGGCGCGCAGATCGTCGCGCTGATTCAGGACGAGGGTTTCGACGATCTGGACGCGCCGGTGCAGCGCATCACCCAGGCGGACGTGCCGATGCCCTACGCCAGGAATCTGGAGAAGCAGTCGAAGCCCGACGCGGCCCGGGTCGTGGACGCGTGCAGGAAGGTTCTCTACCGCAACTGACCCCGGCCGCGCCATCCGACGCGACGTAACCGCCGATCCGACCACCCGAGGCTAGTCGATGGCCACCAAAGTGCACATGGAAGCCCTCTCGCCCACCATGGAGGAGGGCCAGGTCGTCAAGTGGCTCAAGGCGGAAGGTGACGAGATCGCGGCCGGCGACCTGCTGGCCGAGATCGAGACCGACAAGGCGACCATGGAGCTGGTGGCGCGCGGCGACGGCGTGTTGCGAGCCATCCTGCTGGGCGAGGGGCGGACGGCGCCCGTGGGAGACGTGATCGCGGTGATCGCGGCCGCGGACGAAGACGTGTCGGAGCTGGTGGCGGCCGCCGCGCCGGCGTCGACCGCGTCGCCGGCCGCCGAGGTGGAGGAAGAGCCGGCGCGGACGGCCGCTCCAACGGCAACGCCTCCCTCCCATGCGGCGCCTGCCACAACGCCGCCTCCGACCACTCCGCCCCCCACGCCACAGCCCACACCTCCCGTCGTCCGGACGGATACCCCGGCCGCGCCTGCCGCGGAGGCCCGCAAGGACGGCGGCCGGCTGAGGGCGTCACCCGTCGCCCGCCGCCTGGCGCGCGAGGCAGGCCTCCGTTTGGAAGCAGTCGTGGGATCCGGGCCCCGAGGCAGGATCGTCAAGCGCGACATCGAGGCTGCCCTGGCCGCCGGAACGGCGACGGCTCCCGCGCCCATGCCGGACGTCCCGGGCGAGGACTTCGTGGACGTCCCGCTCACCCAGATCCGCAAGACGATCGCGCGCCGGCTGGTCGAGTCCCTGGGGCCGGTACCGCACTTCTTCCTCACGGCCGATGCCGACATGGCCCGGGCGACCGAGCTGCGCCAGCAGTTCAACGAGCTCGAACTGGGCGCGCGCATCTCCTTCAACGACATCGTCATCAAGGCGACGGCGCTCGCGCTTGCCCGCCATCCCGAGTGCAACGCCTGGTGGGGTGGCGACCATGTGCGCAGACACAACCGCGTCCACATCGGTGTCGCGGTGGCCATCGACGACGGGCTCATTACTCCGGTGGTGCGCGATGCGCACGCGCGCCCGGTCGCGGAGATCTCCAACGAGGTGAAGGAGCTGGCGTCGCTGGCCCGGGCCAAGCGCCTGACGCCCGATCAGTATACGGGCTCCACCTTCTCGATCTCGAACCTGGGGATGTTCGGAATCGAACAGTTCACCGGGGTCATCAACCCGCCGGAGGCCGGAATCCTGGCTGTGGGCGCGGTCGAGGAGCGGCCGGTGGCGCTCGATGGCCGGGTCGTGGTCCGGCCCCGCATGCGCATGACCATGAGCTGCGACCACCGCATCATCGACGGAGCCCAGGGGGCTCGCTTCCTGGCGACGCTGAAGGACGTCCTGGAGAAGCCGCTGAGCGTACTGCTCTAGCAGTCCGCGGGCGCGCTTCTTCCCTCACTCCACGCGGATTCGTCCACGGGCGGTGGGGATTCCCTCAGTTGCCCGTGGGGGCCTTCCTCAGCCTGTTGAAGAACTTCGCCCGCGCCTTCGCTACCTTGGGCGCCACCACCGCGCGACAGTATCCCTGGCCCGGATTGCGCGCGAAGTAGTTGCGGTGATACGCCTCCGCGGGGAAGAACCGGCCTGCCGGAACCAGTTCGGTCACGATCGGAGAACGCCACAGTCCCTGATCTTCGAGTTCTGCGATCACCTCACGCCCCACGGCCTCCTGCTCCGGCGAATGATGGAAGATGGCCGAGCGGTACTGGGTGCCCACGTCGGCTCCCTGGCGGTTCAGGGTAGTCGGGTCGTGAATCGTGAAAAAGACCTCGAGCAGCTCCCGGAACGAGATTTCATCCGGTGAAAACACGATGCGGACTACTTCGGCATGCCCGGTGGCGCCGGTGCAGACCTGTTGGTAGGTCGGGTCCTGCGCATGACCGCCGGCGTATCCCGAGTCCACCCGCTGCACGCCGCGCAACTCCAGGTACACCGCCTCCAGGCACCAGAAACATCCCCCGCCCAGCGTGGCGGTCTCAAGTCCGTTCTCGCTCATCTCGACCCGTCTCCTCCTTCAAGAGCCGCCTGCATGCAGCTATTATTCGCGGCACTCGTTCCCCTCCCCGGCCGCGCGATGGCGGACGGATCCCTCCAGGAGAGGTTGCCGTGCTGCCGGAAGCCGTGAAGATGACCGCAGGGCGTCAGCGCTACAAGGGCATTCGCAGGCGGGGAGGATTGTGGATCCGCCAATGGCGGCGGCGCGCTCCGGGTCCGGCCCGGGTGGGGAACATCTTTCTCGCGCTTTGGCTGGCGGGCTGTGCCGGTGCGCAGCAAACCCTCGAAGGCGGCGAACCCGCTGCAGCGGCGACCACGGCCGATTCCGGTCCGGCCGCCGGCCGGAACCACCCCCGCCATCTCGACAAGCCCTACGTGGTCGTGGTGTCGTTCGACGGTTTTCGGCACGACTACATGGAGAGGTTCGACACGCCCAACTTCGACCGCATGGCGGCCCAGGGCGCGCGCGCCGATGGGCTCATCCCGGTCTTCCCGTCGCTGACCTTCCCGGCGCACTACTCCATCGCGACCGGGCTCTACCCGGGAACTCACGGGCTCGTAGCGAACACCTTCTACGACCGGGAGTTCGACCGCTTCTACTCCCTCTCCGACCGCGAGACCGTGGAGGACGGCCAGTGGTACGGGGGCGAGCCCATCTGGGTGACCGCCGAGAAACAGGGGATGGTGAGCGCCGCGTTCTACTTCGTGGGCACCGAGGCTGACGTCCAGGGCATCCGGCCCAGCCGCTGGAAGCGGTTCGATCCCATCGTGCCCAACGAAGTGCGCGTCGACACCGTCCTGACCTGGCTGAGTCTCCCCGACGAGGAGCGACCCCACCTCGTTTCCCTGTATTTCGCCGAAACCGACTATGCCGGACACCGATTCGGTCCCGGCGAGGGTCCGGAACTGGCCCAGGCGGTCGCGCAGGTCGACCAGGCCCTCGGACGCCTTTTGGACGGCCTGGATGAGCTCCCGCACGGCGACCAGGTCTTCGTCATTCTGGTCTCCGACCACGGGATGAGCGACGTTCGGCCCGAAGGGCACGACGCGCTCGACGAAATCGCCGACCTGTCCGGGGCTCGACTGACGTCCGGCGGGACCGTGGGCATCCTCTTCGTGGAGGGAGGCGAGGAGCGCATCGAGGAGCTGCGCACACAACTCGACGAGGGGATGCCGAACGCAGAGGTCTACCGCAGCCATGAGGCTCCAGCGCGACTTCATCTGAACGGCCATCCCCGCTTCGGCGATCTGGTCGTGGTGCCGCAGGAGGGGTACACGATCGGCATCGGCCCGCGCCGGGGAAGCAGTCGGGGGATGCACGGATGGGACCCCTCGTATTCGTCCATGCACGGCATCTTTCTCGTGAAGGGACCCGGAATCGAGCCGGCTACCCGGCTTCCCGGAATCGAGAGCGTGGACATCTATCCCTTCATCGCGCGCGTGCTGGAGCTCGAGCCTGCCGAGGGGATCGAAGGTGATCCCGGCGCCCTGGCGGCGCTGGCACGGCGGTAAGGTTGACACGCTTCGCGGGATCGCTTTACCTTTCGCTTCTTGTTGCGGGGTGGAGCAGTCTGGTAGCTCGTCGGGCTCATAACCCGAAGGTCGCGGGT
>VXNP01000126.1:12829-64845 GCA_009840525.1 Gammaproteobacteria bacterium | reverse complement strand
GCGCCGGTTGCTCTCCCGGGGCGGGGGGGGGGGGGGGGGGGGGGGGGGGGGGGGGGGGACGGGACCCCGCCCCGGAGGTGGTTTGCGACGGATCGATCGGGCCGATCCCCCCGGGATGGCCGTCGGGATCCCAGCGGGGTGTGCGCGCCCGTCGCGACCTCCGCTCCAGCTCGACCGCGGCGCGGCACGCCGCCTCCAGCGACTCGATCACGGGAATGCCGGCGCCGACGAAGGCGTCCAGGGGCCGGCTGTCGTGGGTCGTGTACATGGAGTGCACGACCATGGCCTTGCCGAGGGCGCGCATCCTGGCCGCCATCGCCCGGGCGGCTTCGGTCTCGGAGGCGGTGAGGGTATCGGAGAAGCGGATGCCGTACCCGCCGAAGAGCCCCACCACCAGAACGATCCCGACCGCCGGGTCGGGGGCGAGCACGTCCAGGGCGCGCGCGAACGCACCCGGATCAGTGTCCGCCGCCCCCGCCACGTCCACCGGGTTGGCCACCGCGGCGGCCGGCCCCAGCACCTCCCTCAGCCGGTCCCGGGTTTCGTGCGCAAGGGTCGCCAGCCGCGCCCCCGACTCGGTAATCGCGTCCACCGCCAGGGTGTTCTGCCCGCCGCCGTCCGAGAGGATGGCGATCCCGCTGCCGGGCGGCGCGGCGGGCTGCGACGCCAGTGCATGCGCGACCGCCACCAACTGGTCGGTACGGCGGACCTCGGTCACCCCGGCCTGCGCCAGTCCTGTGCGCAGGCGGTCGTACGGACCCGCGACCGCCCCGGTGTGCGAGAGGGCCGCCCTGGCCCCCACGGTCGTCCGCCCCGACTTGATCACCACTACGGGCTTGCGGGGCGTGACCCGGGCGGCGGCCCGCAGGAAGGCGCGCGCGTCCGTGAAGCCCTCCACATGCGCGATCACCGCCCTGGTGTTCATGTCTTCGCCCAGGTACTCGAGCACCTCGTCGAACCCGACATCGACCTGGTTGCCGAGCCCGCAGCAGACGGAAATTCCCTCCCGCGTGCGCGCGCAGATCTCGTTCATGAGGCCCAGCGCGATGTTGCCCGACTGCACCAGCAGCGCGATCCCGCCGGCCCGCACATCGCGCACGCCGATCAGGTTTACCGCCTGGTGCAGGTTCATCATCCCGGAGGTGTTCGGGCCGATCACCCGAACGCCGTGCGCGCGCGCCGCCTCGCCCAGGCGGGCCTCCAGTTCCGCGCCCTGGGCGCCCGACTCGCCGAAGCCCACCGCCAACACAACCACCCCGCCGACGCCACGCTCCCCGCAGGCGCGCACAAGCGCGGGCGCCGTCCGGGCGGGGGTGCACAGGACGGCCAGATCCACCCCGGCCGGCAGCGCCTCCACGGATGTGAGCAGGACGTGGCCCAACAGTCGTCCGCCGCGCGGATTCACGGCGTAGACCGGCCCCGGGTAGCCCGACTTCGCCAGCCCGCGCAGGATCTGGTAGCCCCTCTTCGTCGGGTTGGCGCTCGCCCCCACCACCGCGATCGAAGCGGGCTCGAAGATGCGCCGGAGGGTCATTTCAGGATCCCTGGGAGGATGGTCCGCAAGCAGTTGGCCGGCCGGCGACTATCGACCCCGGTAGTCCGGAGCCCGCCCTTCCCGGAACGCTGCCACCCCCTCCGCCCAGTCATCCGTTCGGAAGATCTCCTCCAGCGCGGCTCGCTCCCGCGCCAGCGCCTGCTCACGTGACAGGTTACCCGCGGGCCCGATGAGGCGCTTGGCCTCCGCAAGCGGAATCGGAGCGCGGCGTGCCAGGCGGCCGGCCAGCGTCCGCGCGGCTGGGAGCACCTCCTGCGCCGGCAGGGCGCGGTTGGCCACCCCCATCCGGGCCGCCTCCGCTCCCGAGAAGAAATCCCCCAGGTAGACGAGTTCGCGCGCCTTCAGCACCCCGACCCGCTCGGCCAGGGTGTACACGACACCCCCGCCCAGGAAGGTGCCGAGCGCGATCTCGGGCAGCCGCAGCCTCGCGTCCTCGGCGACGATGGCGAAGTCCGCGGACAACGCCAGCTCGAGCCCCGCCCCGATGGCGTGCCCGTTCACGGCAGCCACCACCGGCGTGCCCATCGTCTGAATCAGCTCGTTGGCGCGCTGGGCGGTGCGCACATAGCGCTCCCGCTGCTCCCCGGTCATCGGGGTTTCGGCGTGCGCCTTCAAGTCCGCGCCCGCGCAGAACGCCCGCCCAGTGCCTGTGAGAACAACGCAGCGAACGGCAGCGTCCCGCTCCGCACCTTCCAAGTCCGCGACCAGCTTCTCGTAGAGCGGCAGGTTCACCGCGTTGAGGCGCTGCGGCCGATTGAGTGTGAGCGTCAGCAACGCGCCCTCCCGCGACGCGAGGACTTCGCGCACCTCCCGCTCAGCGGTCATCGGCCGCCTCCGCCTGGAAGGCCGCCCCACCGCGCACCAGCGACCTTCCCGCCAGCCTCATCGTCGCCTCCCCGTCCCGGATCGCGAAGCTGCCGTTCACGAGCACGTGCACGGTGCCCTCCGAGTATTGGTGCGGGTCCTCGTAGGTGGCCATGTCGCGCACCGCATCCAACCGCAGCACGGTGATGTCGGCGAAGTATCCCTCGCGCAGATAGCCCCGCTCGGGCCATTCGAGAAAGTCGGCCGCCAGCCCGGTCATGGAGCGCACCGCGAAGGGCAGCGTGATGAACCCTTCGTCCAGCACCAGCTCGCGGAGCTTCTTCGAGAACGACCCGAACGCACGCGGGTGGGTGATGGGCCGGGTCGGTCCCGGGTCGCGTCCGTCCGTGCTCGTCATCATCCAGTCGAGCTGCGCCAGGTAGCGCACGTTCTCGACGTCGTAGAGGCCGAGGTTCATCACGGCGGCGTTCCCGTCGCGCAGGATGTGGCGGGCCGCGGCGGAGGGCTCCATGCTCAGTTCGTCCGCGACCTGCTGGAGCGTCCTGCCGTTCAGTTCCGCCCGCCGGTCGGCGAACAGAAGCCGATCGGCCCCGCCCCGGATGGTGAGCATCTCGAGGGTCTGGCGGTCGATCACCTGGACCGTGTCAGGGTCGTCGAAGCGCCGCAGCATCGCCGTATCGCCCCCGGCCACGAACCAGCTCGGGATCGTGTACGAGCGCAGGTTGGACTGGGTCGCGGTATAGGAGTGATGCGCTCCGGCCACCTGGACCCCGCGCGCCCGCGCAGCCTCGATCAGCGCCGCTCCCTCCGGCGCCCGGCCGTAGTTGTGGGCCCCCTGGGCGTTGAAATGGCTGAAAATGACCTTGGTGCCCGCCTCTTCGCCGATGCGGATGCCCTCCTCGATCGACTTCAGGTAGCCGAAGGACGGATAGGAGGCGCCGAGATCGCGGTCGTGGGTGTCGTAGATCGCCCCCGGGTACTCGGCGGCGACCCGGTTCAGCTCGATCACCTCCTCGGTCTCGGCGTAGTTGCCGGGCAGGTAGAAGAGCCCGGAGGAGAGTCCGTAAGCCCCTTCCTCCATGCCCTTGCGCACCAGGGCACGCATCTCGTCCAGCTCGGCTTCGGTGGGCGCGCGGTCCGCCATCCCCAGCACCTGCCGCCGCACCCAGTTGTGGCCCACCGAGAGAAAGGCGTTCACCCCGATTCCGTCCTCGGTCCACCGGGCCAGCCGGTCCGCAACGTGCGCCGACCCGCCCCCGTCCAGCCCGAGCGCGACGGTCGTGATGCCCTGGAAGAGGAAGGCGCGCGCGTCCCGCCCGTGATCGGCTTCGAGCTCGGCGTGCGAATGCATGTCGATGAATCCGGGCGCGACGACCAGACCGCTCGCGTCGACCGTGTCCAGCGCCGCAATCCCCGCGCTCGCGGCATCCCCCACGAAGCGGATGCGGTCACCGTCCACCGCCACGTCGGAGGTCATCGCCTCGCCCCTCGAACCGTCCAGCACCGAGCCCCCGAGGATGAGGATGTCGGCCGGCTCCCTGCCCGCCGTACAGGCCGCAAGGGACAGGGCCACGACAGGCACGAACCGGAGCGCCGGGATCCGGGAGACGGACCGGATGGCGGAGCGCGAGCGAATGACCCGGATCGCGCGAGTCCACGGAACAGACCGGATGTCGTGGAGCGACGGCCCGGATCCGACAGCGTGCACCTTCATCGGCGAGCTCTCCGGCGGAGGAGTCCCATTGCGGCGGTGTCCCGCCCGGGGTTGCCGGTTATCTTCCGCGAATTCGAACTACAGGCGGCGCGGACGACCGGGACGGGCTCCGGCGATTCGGTTGATATACGAGCGACCAAACGATTAGGCTAGGCCTTCCGGCGTCTGATCATCCTGTGCAACCCCACTCAGCGAGGCGGGCTTGGAATTCCTGGGTTTCAACTTCGGGTCCATCGACATCGGCACGCTCTGGCGGGCGGTGCTCGCCTACGCTTCGCTACGCTGGATGCCTACCGCGGCGACGATCGTGCTGGCAGCCGTCGTCTATTTCATCGTCCGCTGGATTCTCGGCCGTGCGAAGAAGCGATGGGTGAAGCGCACGGAAACCCGGCTCGACGATCACTTCGTCGAGTTTCTGCTGAGCGCCGGGCTGTTCTCGATCATCGCCTGGGCCGCCTGGCGTCTCATCCATGTCTGGTCCATCCCCAACGAGACCGGCGATGCGCCGCTGGCCGCCGACTGGGTTCTCGCGATCTGGGTCGGACTCCTGTTTCTTCCGCTCAGCCGCTTCATCGGCGACATCCTCGACGTGGTCGAGGGCCGGGTCATCGCCAAGGGGGAAACGACACTCGACGAGACGGCGTTTCCCCTCATAAACCGCACCGTCCGTTTCATCATCCTGGCGCTCGGAGCCGTCCTCGCCCTGGATCTGCTGGGCCTGAACATCGCCCCGCTGCTGGCCGGCGCCGGGGTCATGGGGCTGGCACTTTCGCTCGCGGCCAAGGATACGCTGTCGAACCTGATCGCCGGCGTCCTGCTGATCATGGACCGGCCCTTCAAGGTCGGGGACCGCATCGAGCTCTGGAGCGCCCCCAACGAGACCGGCACCTGGGGGGACGTGATCGAGATCGGCCTGCGGGCCACCAAGATCCGCAACCCGGACAACCTTGTGATCGTCGTTCCCAACAGCCAGATCATGGTGCGCGACATCATCAACTACACGATGTCCGGCGAGGACATTCGCCTGCGCATACCCTTCTCGGTGGCGTACGAGTCCGACATCGACCGGGCCAAGGTGCTGCTGATCGAGGCCGCGAAGAAGGTCGAGGGCGTGAAGCTGTCCCCCGCGCCCATCGTCATCGTGCGCGGCTTCGGACCCTCGGACGTCCAGATCCAGTTGCGCGTGTGGATCCTCGAGGCCCGCAACCGCCGCCGCATCGCCGACGAGATTACCGGAAAGGCGGTTGCCGCCTTTGCCGACGCGGGGGTGGAGATCCCGTATCCGAAGCGGGAGCTGATCATCCACGGGGAGTCGGAGCAGAAACCTCGGCGGCTGCCCCGGCCGGGGTGATGTAACTGACCGAGTAAGAACACGAGATGAGTTACCCGGAATGCGAATCGGTCAAAACATGATGAGCATTCCGATGCAACGAAGTGAGTAAACGGAAGTGGAGGAGCATCTGATGAGACGTTCACGCACCATCACCCGGATTGCAGTCGCCCTGGCAGCCATCGCCGTCCTGTCCGCCACCGCGCCCGCGGCAGCCCAGGAGCGGCTCTCGCTCACGCACTACCTGGACATCGAGAGCGTGTCCGATCCGCGCATTTCCCCTGACGGAGAGCGCATCGTCTACACGCGGGGCTGGGTGGACAAGCAGGCCGACCGCCGGGAGTCGTCGCTGTGGATCATGAACGCCGACGGCTCCCGCGCCCGTCACCTGCTCGACGGCAGCGGCGCCCGCTGGTCGCCCGACGGTACCCGCATTCTCTTCACCGCGCGGGGCGAGCCCAGCGGCTCCCAGCTCTTCGTCCGATGGATGGACGACGAAGGCGCGGTCAGCCAGATCACGCGCCTAGAGAACGGGCCCTCGGGGCCGCAGTGGTCGCCCGACGGAGAGTGGATCGCCTTCACCAGCCGGGTGGCCGACCGGGCCGACTTCGCCGGCGTCGAGCTTCCGCGCCGCCCGGAGGGTGCCCAGTGGGTGCGCGAACCCAAGGTGGTGGAGCGGGCCGGCTACAAGCGCGACCGGCAGGGCTACGTCGACACCGGCTGGACCCATGTCTTCGTGGTCCCGGCCGAGGGCGGCACCGCGCGCCAACTGACCGACGGCGACTGGAACCATTCCGGCATCCAGTGGAGCCCCGATGGCAGCGAGATCTACTTCACCTCATACAGGGAGGAAGACTGGGACCGTCCCGAGCATTGGCAGGAGTCGGAGATCTACGCGGTCGCCGTGGCGAGTGGCGACATCCGGCAGCTTACCGACAGACGTGGCCCCGACGGGGGTCCGGTTCCTTCACCCGACGGCTCGCTCATCGCCTATACCGGCATCGATGCCCACCGCGACACATACCGCAACCAGAGGATCCACCTGATGAACCGGGACGGCTCCGGCTCGCGCGTGATCTCCGGGGATTACGACCGGCAGGTCGGCGGAATGATGTGGGCACCCGACGGAAGCGGCCTCTACTTCACCGTGCGCAGGGACGGCTACGCGCAGCTTCACTTCGTGTCGGTCGATGGCGGGGTGACGCAGCTTACCTCCGGCGAGCACCTCTTCGGCCTGTCGTCGTTTTCGGATGATGGTGTCGGCGTGGGGGTCGTTTCCAGCGCGCACGAGCCGGGCGACGTTTACCGCTTCGGCCTCGACAGCCCGGACGAAACCCGGCGCCTCACCGACGTGAACGCGGACGTGCTGGCGTACGTCGACCTGGGTGAAGTCGAGGAGATCTGGTACGACTCGGAGGACGACTTCCGCATCCAGGGATGGATCGTAAAGCCGCCCGACTTCGACCCGTCCCGCATCTACCCCATGATGCTGGTCATCCATGGCGGTCCGCACAGCATGTACAACGGCGGCTTCAACTTCGCCTTCCAGGAACACGCCGCCAACGACTACGTGGTGCTCTACACCAACCCGCGCGGCAGCACCGGCTACGGCACCGAGTTCGCCAACGCCATCAACCACGACTATCCCGGGGCCGACTTCCCGGACCTGATGGCCGGCGTCGACGAGATGCTCGGGCGCGGCTACGTGGACGAGAACAACCTCTTCGTCTACGGCTGCTCGGGCGGCGGCATCCTGACC
This sequence comes from Gammaproteobacteria bacterium, assembly GCA_009840525.1. GTDB lineage: Bacteria > Gemmatimonadota > Gemmatimonadetes > Longimicrobiales > Gaopeijiaceae > BD2-11. The sequence goes on along the minus strand of VXNP01000126.1, from coordinate 57,662 downwards.
AGCTACATCGTGGGCAACACCGACCGCTTCACGGCGGCATCCGCCAACTGCCCCATCGTCAACTGGATGTCCGCGATGGGCACCTCGGACGCCATCAGCTACACGCGCACCTTCGAGAAGCCCTTCTGGGAGGATCCGGCGGAGTGGATCGACCGCTCATCCATCTTCTACGTCGGCAACGTGACTACGCCGACCATGCTCCTGACCGGCGAGATGGACCTGCGCACCCCCATGGGCCAGACCGAGGAGTTCTACCAGGCGCTGCAGTACGTGGGCGTGCCGACGGTCATGATCCGGTTCCAGGAGGAGTGGCACGGGACCAGCTCGCGGCCCTCGAACTTCCTGCGGACGCAGCTATACCTGCGCAAGTGGTTCGAGAAGTGGGGGACGCACAAGACGCCGGTGACGCAGGACCGTTAGGGCGGAAAGAGCTGGCGTCGCCTGACGGCGTCGCCTCGCTCAGCGACGGTTCCCGGGTTCAGCCGCCCGGGGACTCGATCGTCAGGATCCGGATGACGCCGTTCGCGGCGCGATCGCCGTAGAGGTCTGCGGCCGCTTCTCCCTTGATGACCTCGATGGATTCGATGTCGTCGGGGTTCAGGGAGCTGAGCGCGTCACTGCCCGTCTCGAGCTCGACGCCGTCGACGAAGACCAGCGGGGCGCCGTCTCCGAGTGCGCCCCTGATTTGAAGTGCTCCCGGATTGTCGGCCCCGTCCGCGTTGACCGCTGCCTCGGGGTCCGCCAGCGCGTCGAGAAGCGCGTCATCGAGGGCGGTGGGCGCTCCGGTGTCGCAGGCCATGACCACCGCCGTCAGGGTCAGGCCGGCGAGGGTCAACCCGCGAAGCGGGGTCCGATTCATCTTCCTTCCGCCCATGACTTTGAATCTCCGGTTCGAGAGCGTGTCCTGATTCGATGAGGGCGTCCGACACCACTCGCGGCCTGCGCCGTCCGCCGCCGGTGGGCGAGCCGAACGGCTACACAATAGTGCTCGTCAGCGCCGCAGGCGATGCCGCCTAGGGCACGAGCGACAGCTTGTTTGTGCGGAGGACGAAGGCGGGAGACCCCAACTGTACATAGTAGGCGATGTCGATCGGCTTGACTTCGTCCACGTCACCGCCTTCCTCGGGCGGTGAACTGCTCGCCGACGGTTCTGCGGGGTCAGAAGCGTCGGCCTCCTTGGTGAAGATCTGAATGACGCCGTTCTCGGCCCAGTCGCCGAACAAGTCGGTTGCAGCCGATCCCTTGATGACCTCGATCCGTTCGATGTCGTCGGGGTTCAGCGAAGTTAGTGGCGAGTACGGGTCGGTCTTGACTGTGTATTGGCCGGCCTCAAGCGAGAGGTTCGAATTCGACACCTCCATACCGTCGATGAAGATCAGGGGCCGGGGTCGAACGTTGTAGCTTCCAAGCCGCTCGGCTGCGGCCTGCCGGGCGGCCTCGACCTGCTCGGCCCGGGCCTGCGGGGTGAGGGATCCGTCTGCGCTGACCTCCGCCTCCGGGTTCGCCAGCACGTCGAGGAGCGCGTCGTCGAGAGCGGTGGGGGCGTTGGTGTCACACGCGACTACCAGGGCCGCCACGGTCAGACCGGCCAGCGTCACCGCGCGCAGCGGGCTCCACTTCATCTTCCTGGCAGCCATGATCTTCAGTCTCCGCTCGAGGGAATGTCGGGATTCGAGAAGGGCGGGTGTCAACACCCATCGCCGGTGCCGTCCCACGCCGATCGCGAGCAGCAGCTTCCCGTAGTCGTCCGCCGGGATGCCGGAGGCGATGACGCGCCGGTCGCAGTCGATCTCGACGGCGCCGCGCAGGTTGCGGACCATCCACCAGACCGCCGGACTCCAGGGGAAAAGCGCAGCGATGACTGCGCCGTAGAGGAGGGTCAGGTGGTCACCCGCGCGGGCGTGCTCGCGTTCGTGCAGGATCGCCACGCGGCCGGCCCGGTCACCCGCGCACAAGAGCCAGTCGGGGATGACCACGGAGGGACGCGTCACGCCGATCAGCGCCGGGCCGAAGCCCTCCGAGACGTAGACGTCCTCGCCGTCCACCGACCGCCGGGGCCAGCGGCGGCGCGAGTGGTTCATGAGGCCCAGGATTGCCCCGAACACCAGGAGTGTGGCCAGCGAGGCGGCGCCCCAGGCGACGATCGCCGCCCGCTCCCAACCCGTCCCGGAGATCGCAGGGACCGCCGGATCCGCTGCCTGCACCACCGATGTGATGGGCGATGGCGCGGCGGCCGACACGTCCAGCACCGGCGCCGGCGGCTGTGCGGCGAGAGGGATCACCACCGCCAGCGTGAGGGCCGCGATCCACGCGAACCGGCGCGGCCAGCCCATCGTCTCGCAGAGTCGCTCGCCGGCCCAGCCGCCGACCGCCAGCAGGACACCGATTCCGGCCGCGTAGCCCATCCACCAGAAGATCATCTTTCGTCCTCCTTCTCCTGGGCACGATCCAGGATGGACCGCATGCGCTCGATCTCCTCGTCACTGAATTCCCGGTTCTCGACCAGCGTCGCCAGCAGCAGCTCCGCGGAACCGTGGAAGATCTTGTTCATGACCCGCTTGAGGGCACTGCCGCCTGCGTCGGCGGATTCGACCAGCGGGTAGTAGCGGTGGGCCCGTCCTTCCTTCTCATGGCGAACCGCGTTCTTGCCCTCCAGGATCTGCAGCATCTTGAGAACGGTGGTATAGCCGACATCCTCCCCGAGGACGTCCCGGACCTCCGCCACCGTCCCCGAGCCCCGGCGCCAGAGGACGCTCATGATGTCCAGTTCGCGGTGGGTGAATCGATTCGGTTCCCGTCTTGATTCGGCTGATTCACTCGGCATGTTGCTCTCCCCGCACCGTCCAGCTGTCGCCCGATTGAATCATCTCACTCGTCGGCTTTGAACGATTCTCCGGCTCTCGAGCCCATCACCGGGCCCCTCTAGATCACGAAGATCTTCGTAGTCAGAAGTGTAGCCGGTGGTCCCCCGGATGTCAACGAGGGTCTTCGTAGAACAGATCGCAAAGCCCCCGGATGAATCGGTGGCTTCCGACCGGGTCCGCTCCCCTTCAGCGCCTCGGCCGCCTGCCTGTCAGCCGAGCCCTCCGATGCTCGCCCGCGAGAGACCGGGCTCCCCCGCGACCGAACCGATGGGAACGACATCGGCAGCATGGGAACCACCCTCCGGCACCGCCGCCCGGCACGCCGACAACGCCTGCCCGAGGTCGGCGACCAGGTCGTCCGCGGACTCGATGCCGACGGAGACGCGGAGCAGGCCCTTGCCGATCCCCGCGACGGCCTGAGCGGCCTCGTCCATGGCCGCGTGGGTCATCGTGGCCGGGTGGCAGATGAGGCTCTCCACTCCGCCCAGCGACTCGGCCAGGGTGAACAAGCGAAGCCGGGCGAGGAGCTCATCGGCTGCCGCTCGCCCGCCCTTCAGCTCGAAGCTGAACAGGCTGCCGTACCCACACTGCTGGCGGCTGGCGAGATCGTGGCCGGGGTGCGTCGTGAGCCCCGGGTAGTAGACCCGGGCGACCGCGGGATGCGACGCGAGCAGATCGACGACCGCGCTGGTGTTCTCCTCGTGGATGCGGGTGCGGGCGAACAGCGTGCGGACGCCGCGCAGCGCCAGGTAGCTGTCGAAGGGACTCTGGGCAGCGCCGGTGGCGTTGGTCCACCACGCGATCTCCTCGAAGAGTTCGTCGCCTGCCGCGATCACCGCGCCTCCCACCAGGTCGCTATGGCCGTTGATGAACTTGGTCGTGGAGTGCACGACCAGATCGAAGCCGAAGTCGATCGGCTGCTGGAGGGCCGGTGAGAGGAAGGTGTTGTCGGCGACGGCGATCGCTCCGGCGCGCCGGGCCTCGCGCGCCACGGCCGCCAGGTCGGTGATGCGCAGAAGAGGGTTGCTGGGCGTCTCGACCCAGATCATGCGGGGCTCCTGCTCCAGCCCGGCCGCGAGCGACGCCGGATCCGTGAAGTCGACGAAGCGCACGCGCAGCCGACCCTGGCGCTCGAGGCCGACCAGCAGGCGGTGCGTCCCTCCGTAGCAGTCGTGCGGTGCCAGCACGAGGTCATCGGCGTGCACCAGGTTCAGGACGACGCCGACCGCGGACATTCCGGAGGAGGTCGCCACCGCGTCTGCGCCACCCTCCAGTTGGGCCAGCGCGCCGGTGAGATGTTCGCGGGTGGGATTGCCGGAGCGGGTGTAATCGTATGGCGGCGGGTCCTCGAGCCCGGCGAAGCGGAAGTTGCTCGACAGATAGAGCGGGGGCATGACCGCCCCATAGGCGGTGTCCGAGGCGAGTCCGGCCCGGACGACTTCAGTCGCCCGCGCGGGGATGCGGCCCCTGCCATCGGGACCGGGTGTCGTCGCGCCGAGGTCACTCCCGGCGAATCCGCGATCTCGGGTACAGTGCTCTTTCATGGTCTATGCCTCCTGTGCGACGGAAAGCTCGAGGCTCTCCCGCAGGGCGGTCTGGTATTCGGGTGCGTGAAGGAGAAAGGCGTCGTGCCCGCCGTCCGAATGGAGTATCCGAAGGCGCGAACGGGCGCCGGTCCGCCGGTGCATCTCCTCGACCAGCCAGAGCGGCACCGACCTGTCCTCCTCCCAGGCGATCAGCCAGGAGGGGACCGTCAGTTCCTCGGGCCGGAGGTCGCACAGATCGATCGACGCGCACAATGTCAGGTAGGTTCTCGCATCGAAGCGCCCGGCGAACGCCCGTCCGCGCTTCCACAGGTAGCGGTCCACCGGGTGGACCGGCTTGCCGCTCGAGAGATCGGCCTCGAAGGGGAAGCGCGCGTCCAGCCCCGCGTCGGTCTTGTAGGTGGTGAAGGCCAGCGCCCTCGCGATGGCCACGCCGTCGGCTTCGCGGCCCTGGTCGCGTGCGAACTCGAGGATCGCGCGCTGTACGCTGCGCACCCCGGTCCCGAGGGGATGGGGGCGGTGGGCGGCTGCAATGACGACCACGCCTTCCGCACGCGCCGGATACCGGATTCCCAGGGCCAGTGCGGCGTTGCCCCCGTAGGAGGCGCCCACGGCCCGATGGACCTTCTTTTCGCCGAGGTGGTCCAGCACGGCCGCCACCGCGTCCGCCTGGTCGCCCGGCGTGATGTGGAACTGCGTGCGGGACGCATCGCTGCCGATGGGCTCGATGGTGCCCGGCGCGCCGATGAAGTCGATGCCGAGGACGCGCCACTCGCGCAAGTCGATGGCGAGCCCCGGTCCGACGATCTTCCGCCACCAGCCTTCGGAGCGATCCTCGGCGTTGGCCGACACGTGTCGGCTCGCCGAAATCCCACCCATCGCGACCAGCAGCGGGGCGTCCTCCGGCCCCGCGACCTCGAAGGGCACCCTGAAGCGCGCGTTGAGCTCCGGTTCCAGCTCCGGCTTCCACCCGGGGCGCATGTAGACCGCTCCGCGGCGGGCGGGCAGCAGTGCGCGGGCGCGCGGGGACTGCCTGAGGTCAGGCACGCTCCCGTTGCGGGCGGGGGGGTACGGAAGCGGGAACGCTTGGGGAGGGGAGGTCGTCGCTCGCATCCTGGCTCTCCACAGGTTGGCGCGATGCCAACCCCTGGATGCGCCGGGCGGCCAAGCCGACCGAGGCACTCATCTCTCGGATTCCATCACGGGAATCCGCGGGAGTTGGCACCGCTGATCGCTCTCCAGAGAAAACGATCCGGTTGCCCCGGCTTCAAAGGGCCAGTCCCTCAGCCGGTCTCGATGAGTTGCGTGAGAATGTGATGCCCCCGCGGGCCTGTCAAGGGTGCACGGAAAGTGCGTTTGTCGATGGAGAGAGGTTTGGGCTCAAGTAGCAGTCCGCGGACGAACTCCCCACGGACTGCCCACCGCTTACCGGCGCGGGTCCACCTCCGCGTAGACCTCGACGTTGCCTTCGCGATCCCACGAGAGCACCTGGTAGGGCCGCGCACCGATTCCTTCCATGCCCGGGGAGCCGATCGGCATGCCCGGAACCGCGATGCCGACGACGTCCGGCCGCTCCTCCAGCAGCCGCTTGACGTGCTCGGCCGGGATATGGCCCTCGACCACGTAGCCGTCGATCAGCGCGGTGTGGCAGGACGACATCCGCGGCGGCACGCCCGCGTCGATCTTCACCGGGATGAGGTCGTTCAGATTGCGTGCATCCACCTCGAAGCCGGCTTCCCGCATGTGGTCGACCCACAGGTTGCAGCAGCCGCAGCTGGGCGTCTTGTAGACGAGCGCCCTGGGGAGCGCATCGGCGACGGCCCGTGTGGGCGAAGCCGCCAGGGTGGTGGCTGCCTCGCCGGCCGCACCCGCGTCGTCGGCATCGCCCGTGCCACAGGCGGCAACGAAGGTCAGGAAGGAGAAGATGATGCTGGGGCGAAGCTGAGTCATGGGATCCTCAGAATCAGAGGGCTGAGCGGATCGATTTAGCGGAGCAGACCCGCGCGTACATCCCCCCAATCTAGCACGAGATCACTCGAATCGCCGAGCCGACTCGCGGCTAAACGCGCGTCTTCAACATCCTCCAGCCAATCCTCCAATGCCGCCCGGATGATGCTGCTCCGGCTACGCCGCAATGTCCCGGCAGCCGCATCCAGCCTCGAAGAAAGCTCGTCAGGTACACGCGCAACAATACGATGCATTAGCGTTCCTCCCGTTTGGTCGGAATTCATCCCTCGATCGCCAGGTTCACGATTTCGCGGAAGCGCGCGACCGGATCGCGGCCCCGCGGCGTCTGCGTGAACACCAGCACGATCAGGTTCGTCGAGGGATCCACCCAGGCGCCCGTCCCGTCGGATCCGGTGTGCGAATACACCCCGTCCTCCGACACCGACCATCCGTATCCGTAGTGGCGGGCCGGCCCTTCGGAACCGGGGTTGGTCCGGATCTTCGGCGATGTCATCAACTCCACGGTCTCCGCTGAGATGATCCGCTGCCCGTTGTAGACGCCGCCGTTCAGGAACATCTGACAGAAGATCACATAGTCGTCCGCGGTCGAGATCATGCCTCCCGAGGCGCGAACGAACGGGACCTGGGGCGGATCGCCGGGGGTCCATCCGGGCATCCAGCCGCCCTCGCCGTCGCGCTCGTAGTAGACGACCCCCATCCGGTCCAGTTTCCCGTCCATCTTCTCCGCGACTTCGTGATGGTAGCTGTCGTGCATGCCGAGCGGCGTGTAGATCTCCCGGTCGAGATACTCCTCGAGCGGTATCCCCGACGCCATCTCCACCAGCGCGCCCAGGGTGTTGTAGCCGGGGTTGTTGTAGCTGTAGGTGGTACCGGGGATGGCCTCCGCGCCCACGCCGCCGAAGCGCGCCGCTTCCAACTGGAGGGTGGGAGCGCCGGGATGTTCGGCGGACGGCTCCATGTACGGCTGCAGGAAGAGTGTCGGGATGCGGAGCCCGCTCGCGTGCGACAGCAGATGGCCGATGTTGATGAAACCGGCGCGATAGTTGTCCCAGGAGGGCATGTGTTCGCGCACGAGATCGTCGTAGGCCAGCTTCCCGTCCTCCACCAGCGTCGCGATGGCGGTGGCCACCGGCGGCTTGGTGTTGGAGGCCATGCGGAACATCGTGCCCGGCTCCATGGGGATGCTACGCGCCTTGTCCCGCCAACCCAGCGCCTCGTGCAGGACAACCTTGCCATCCTTCGCCACGAGCAGCACCGCCCCCACGAGGTCGCCCCGCTCGATGGCTTCCTCGTAGAGCGCGACGCCCCCGGCGAGAACGCCCTCGGACATGCCCGCGTCAGCCGGGGCCGCACGCGTGACGACGGTTCCCTGGGCCGTGAGGGGGATGGCCGGGGCGAGGACCGGGATGAGCGCCAGCACTGCGAGGAGACGGGTTATCGTCAGGCGGACCTCGGAGGGTCGCCGTGGCGGATGCGGGGGAAAACGCGTCATGGCGGGGAGCCTCCAGTCGTCAGGACCAGGTACTTGAGCGCGAACGAGCCGATCCAGTGGGATCCGGCGTAGTCGGCGTCGAACATGGTGTCGTAGCCGGTGCGGGCGTGCCGGGTCGCCAATGCGCGCAGCTCGGGAGCCCTGGGATCGCCCTCGGGAAGCGCCGCCGCGATGCGCAGCATGGCGTCCGCGCGGGTGAACGCCAGCCCGATGAGATGGGAGTAGGTTCCGTAGGCGGACCTCAGCGAGTCGTTGGTTACCACATCGCCCTCGGGAGGCTCCTCGTCCCCCGCGCCCGCCGGATTGGTCTCGAGAAGCGGCTCGAACTCGTCTGAGTCAAGGGCGGGGAGAAAGCCGTCGAGCCACATGGTGTAGGCATCCGGATCCAGCACCATCCCCATGAGGGCCGCCTCCTCCAGGCAGGGCGACAGGAAGTCGGAGCGGCCGGGCTCGTACGCGACCGGACAGTTGCGGTCCTCGCCGAAGAAGCGCTCGGCAGACGTGCGCAGGGCCTCAGCCAGCTCGGGGCGCGCCGCCATCTGCTCGGCCTGCAGGCTCGTGGCGATGGCGAAGGCGGTGTTGGGGTGGACGCCCGTGCGCACCGGTCGTTCCAGGTCCTCGAGGTAGTCGATGAGACGGTCGCTCAGGTGGCTCACCACGGGCTCGAGACGCTCGGCCCAGACGGCGCCGAAGGGATCGTCCCAGGATGCCAGTTCACCGTGCAGGAGGAGGAGCCACACCCAGCCGTAGGGCCGTTCGAAGGATGGGTTGTCCGAGAGGTATTCGAGTTCGCCGGCGAGGGCTTCCTCGGAGAGATGGTCTCTCAGCTTCTCGCGGATGAGAGGGGCCACGGGCAGGCCGGGCACCTCTTTCACCAGCCGCACCATGGCCCACGTCGAGTTCACCGCCGAGTGCCAGTCCCAGCAGCCGTAGAAGGCTCGGTTCCGGTCGAAGTCGCGACGCCGGGTGTAGCTGATGTCGTCCAGATAGCCGGCCCGGTCCGGACGCAGGGCGTGGGGGCGATCCACACAGGAGAGGGGCATCGCGGCGAGGGACAACGCGGTCTCCAGGTCGAGCATCGGACCGGAATCGAGAGCCGTGGCAGCCGGCGGCGATGCCGCGGCGACGGCATTGGGGTTTTCCGTGGGCCGGTCGGGAGCATCGGTCGCGCAAGAGGCGGCGACCACGACCGCCACGGGGGCGAGAGCGGACAACCGGATGTGCCTGGGTGCTGGTGCCATCATCATCCTTTGATGCAGTGCATGCCGTTAGCATTCAGGACCGGCCGGATACGGTCAAGTTGGCTCGGCCTTGCCTCCTGTCCCGGGCTTGCCATGGGCCCGTGGGTCGGATCGCCCCGGGGGAGCCTCTGATCGCCGGTTGGACTCCAGCCCCCTCACCATTCACATTGCACGGAAGTCCATCCCATCCGGAGGATCTCATGATACCGCGTCCATCGTCCGCCCTGTGCCGCTCCGCCTTCGCCGCGGCCTTGCTGTCGCTCCTTTCGTTCGGTCTCGCGGGCGTACAGCCGCTGGCCACGGGGCTGGCCGCCCAGGAGCGGAGGCCCGTCGAACTGGAGGACTACTACCGGCTGAAGAACGCGAACAGCCCGGCCATGTCGCCGGACGGGTCACGGGTTGCGTTCGTCATCACGTCGGTCCTCGAGGAGGAGAACCGGAGCCACAGCGGGATCTGGCTCGCGGACGCCGCAGGAGGCGATGAACCGGTGCGGCTCACCAGCCCGAGCTTCAGTGCCTCGGGGCCCCGCTGGTCGCCCGACGGGCGCCTGCTCGTCTTCACATCGAACCGTCCGGGTGGAGATGGCGGTAGCGGCGGCAGCACCTGGTTCCTGCGCATGGACCAGCCGGCCGGCGAAGCCTTCCAGATCGACGGACTGGGCGGATCACCGGTGTTCAGCCCGGACGGCGAATGGATCGTGTTCACGCGGCCCACCCCGCCCGAGCCGGCTCCCGAGCCGGTGTACGCGTCGGACTTCGAGCGCCGCACGGCGGAGCGCTTCGACGGGCGCATGTACGACTGGATGAACTACCGCTTCGACCGCCGCGGCTACCTGCCCGATCCCCGCGACCCCGCCGCCACTCCGCCGCGCGAGGTGTACGTGCTCCCGGCCGCCGGAGGTGAACCCCGCCGCCTCACCGACCTCAACGTGGACGCCTCCGGGCTGGCGTGGAGCCCCGATGGCAGCCGCCTCGCCTTCACGGCCGACATGCACCAGCGCGACGAGCTCAGCTACGAGCGCGCGGACCTGTGGACCGTCGACCTGGACGGCGCCGTCACCCGCCTCACCGACGACGAATACAACTACTCCGGGCCCGCGTGGTCGGCAGACGGCGACCGCATCGTGGTCCGCGGCAACGAGGGGCTGGACGTGATCATCCGCGAAGGCCGTGACCGCGGGGCGGCCAACGACCTGTTTGCGTTCAACCCCGACGGGGACGACAGGACCAACCTCACCGCCGACTGGGACCTGATCCCGGGCGGACCGATCACGTCACCCGACGGGCACGTCTACTTCTCCGCCGGCACGCGCGGCAACACCCACCTGTTCCGCGTTCCGGTCTCCGGCGGCGCGGTCGAACAGGTCACCGAGGGCGACCGCCGGCTCGCCGGCTTCTCCTTCTCGGCGGACTTCTCCCGCGTGGCCTACCGCGCCACCGCTCCCACCGAGCCCGGCGACATCTACGCGGCGCCCGTATCCGCCGCGACCGAGACCCGCCTGAGCGAGGTGAACGCGGCGCTCACGGCCCAACTCGAGCTCTTCGAACCTGAAAACCTCATCTTCCACAGCCCGGACGGCACCGAGGTGGAGGGCTGGATGTTGCCTGCGCGCGGCTACGATGCGGCGAGCGGCGACTTCCCCATGATCCTCGTAATGCACGGCGGGCCGCACGGCATGTACGGCAACGACTTCTCCTTCGACCGCCAGTTGCTGGCCGGACAGGGCTACATGGTGCTCTACACGAACCCGCGCGCCTCCACGGGCTACGGAGAGGACTTCCGCTGGGGCACCTGGGGTGGATGGGGCTTCAACGACTACGACGATGTCATGGCCGGTGTCGACCACGCCATCGACAGCTACCGCATCGACACCGGCCGCATGGGCGTGACCGGCTACTCGTACGGCGGCTACCTGACCAACTGGGTCATTACCCAGACCGATCGCTTCGCGGCCGCCATCGCCGGGGCCTCCATCTCCAACTGGGTGAGCGACTACGCGGTCGCCGACATCCCTCGCACCAAGGAGAGCGAGTTCTACGGCCCGCCCTGGGAGGAGCGTGGTCTGGAGCACCTGCTGCGCTCGTCGCCCATCATCCACGCAGACGGGGTGACCACGCCGACCCTCTTCGTGCACGGCGAGATCGACCATCGAGTGCCGATCGAGGAGGCCGAGCAGATGTACGTCGCCCTGCACAAGCAGGGGGTTCCGGCCAAGTTCGTGCGCTATCCCGAGTCCTACCACGGCGGCTGGACCCCCTGGCGGATGGTACATCGCACCTGGGTGCAGCTCGACTGGTGGGAGCAGTGGCTGAAGGCGCGGCCGGCGATGTAGGGGTGACGTGTCCATGCTCGCAGCGTACATCTTCTGCCTGGTCGTGGGCGGCGGCTTCCTGCTCCTGTCGCTCTTCGGCGACTTCCTGGAGGCTGATGCTGATGTGGACCTCGACGCCGACGCGGATCTCGCCATCGGTGATGCCGGCGACGTCGCAAAGCTCTTCTCGCTGCGGGCCATCGTCTACGCGCTTTTCGGGTTCGGCGCCTCCGGCACCCTTCTTCACCTGGTGTGGGGAGGGGGACGTCCCGGACTGACCGCCGTCGTCGCGGGCGTTACCGGGTTGGCCACCGGCGCGCTGATCGGGGCGGCATTCGGGTTCCTCAAGCGCGGAAGCGCGGGAGCCATGCTGGGGGAGCAGTCCTTCGTGGGGCTGACCGCGGAGGTGTCGCTTGAAATATCGGCTTCGAGCCCCGGCTCGATACGGGTGCTGCGCGGCGACCGGCGCCACGGCATCCGCGCCCGCCTCGATTCGAGCTGTCCGCCGGACCGGACGCTTAGCCCCGGTCAGTCCGTGGTGGTGGTCGGCATGGAGTCAGGAATCGCATCAGTCGTTCCAGTGGAGATGAAGCTGATCGATGAATGACATACAGGATAATACAAGATTGTCATACAAGAATAATACAAGAGGAGGCACATAGTGGAGTTTCTCGCCGCACCCCTGACGATGGCCATCGTGATCCTCGTGGCGGTGATTGTGTTTGTCATCACCATCAAGAGCCTGATCGTGATCGTGCCCCCCAACCAGGCCGCCGTGCTCACCGGTCGCAATCGCACGTCCTCGGACGGTCAGACGGTGGGATACCGTTCCATCTCCGGGGGCCGCACGCTGCGGGTGCCCATTATCGAGACGGTACAGCACATGAACCTCGAAACCATCCCCATCGAGGTCTCGGTCAACAACGCCTTCTCCAAGGGCAACATCCCGCTGAGCGTCGAGGCGATCGCCAACGTGAAGATCGCGTCGGAGCCTGAATGGGTCTTCAACAACGCGGTTGAGCGACTCCTGGGGAAGACCGAAGGAGAGGTGCGCGAGCTGGCTCAGGACACGCTGACGGGCAACCTGCGCGGCGTGCTCGCGACGCTCACTCCGGAGGCGGTCAACGAGGACCGGCTCGGGTTTGCCAAGGCGCTGGCCGATGACGCCGGCGAGGACCTGGCTTCCCTGGGCTTCCACCTCGACGTCCTCAAGATCCAGAACGTCAGCGACGAGCGCGGTTACCTGGAGGCGATCGGACGCGAGAAGTCGGCCGAGGCCATTCGGGCGGCCGAGATCGCGGAGGCGCAGGCCGAGGCGGACACCCGCGAAGCGCGCGCCGAGGCTCGCCGCCGCGCCCAGGTGCGCGAGGCGGCGGCCTCCATCAAGGTGGCGGAAGCCCAGAACGAGCTGCGCGTGCGCAAGGCCGAACTCGACCGCGAGGGCGAGACCGCCGAGAAGATCGCGCGCGTCAAGGCGCAGGAGGCCGAGGTCGAGGCCGAGAAGATCCTTGAGATGAAGCGCGTCGAGCGCGAGGAGCAGCGGCTGCGCGCGGACGTGGTGGAGCCCGCCAAGGCCGAGAAGATGGCCGCCTTCGCCCGCGCCCAGGCCGAAGCGGCCCCGATCCTGGAGCGCGGAAAGGCCCAGGTGGAGGTGCTCAAGCGGCTCTACGCGGAGGTCCAGACCGGAGGCGACGCGGCGTTCGCGGTGTTCATGGCCGAAAAACTGCCGGAGCTGCTGGAGATCGCGGTGGGCGCAGTGGAAGGAGTAGACATCGACCGCGTCGTGGTCATGGACGGGGGCCAGGGCGAGGGTGTCTCCAACGCCTTGAACCAGCGCGTCCGGGGCGCCTACGGGACGCTCGAGGGGCTGGCGTCGGTGCTCGGCCTCGACATCCAGCAAGTGCTGCACCGAGCGGCGGGAGCGCCGGCAGAGGAGTCGCTTCGCGAGCTCCCGTCGGGGAAGTCCTAGCGCCGGGGGATCGAGCTCTTCGAAGCGGCGCGGACCGAAACGGCCGGCCGGCCCCTGTCGTAACGAGCCGTATTCGTGTAGCATCCCCACGCATTCCCAAGGAGCCCGCATCATGATCTGGAAGCTGATCACGAAGAAGGGAGGCGTCTTCGACAAGCCGCGCGTCCAGCATCCGAAAAAGCCGAAGCCGCCCACCGCCGAGAAACCCGACAACCCATTCCGTCTTCCGAAGCCGCCCGCCCCGCCGGGGTATGAGTGGCGACGAAGGAAGAACCGCTGAGCGCTCTTGAAGAGGATCCTTCTGCTCCGCCACGCCAAGTCCGACTGGAAGGACTACACTCTTGCGGATTTCGACCGGCCGCTCGCGCCACGCGGGCGCGCGGCCGCGCCCCGCGTCGCAGCCTGGATCCGTGACCACGATCTGGTTCCCGACCGGGTGCTGTGCTCGGCGGCCCGCCGCACCTCGGAGACCTGGGAGCGCATGGTTCCGGAGCTGGGCGAGGTACCGGTCGTGCACCGTCGGGCCCTCTACCACGCGTCGATGCAGGCGATCCTGAAGCAACTGGTCAAACAGGACGACGAGGCGAACACGGTGGCGGTGGTCGGGCACAATCCGGGCATCGCCGAATTCGCGTGGCGCTATTCCGTTTTCGGCAACGAGAAGAAGATGGCGCGCATGCGGCGCAAGTATCCCACCGGCGCGCTGGCCGTCCTCTCGTTCAGGATCGACAGGTGGGCCGATCTCCCGGGGACCAGCGGGACCCTCGAGTACTACGTACGACCCAAGCAGCTCAAGTAGCGGCCGGTAATCGACAAGCTGCCCGACCGGGCTCGCGTATCTCCGATGTGGTGACGGCTGCAGCTAACCTCAGGGCATCTGCAGTTCGTACACCTCTACGCGCTCGACACCCAGGTAGTCGGTGGATATGACGGTCAGCCTGCTGCCGGCGATGTGCTGGATGCGAAGGCCGGCTGGCGCCACCACCTGGCCCAGCAAGCTGCCGTCGCTCCCGAACACATCGCGGACGACCGTCTCGGCGCCCCTGATCGCAAAGCGGCGCGCCCAGACCTCGCCTCCGTCGGCGATGACCAGCGAGTTCCAGGCGGGGAGCCGGTCGGGCAGGACAATCTCCCGGTAGGACCGGAGGGCGGCCTCCACTTGCGCGTCGTCCATGGGCTCGCGGTCGCCCGTGGAGCTGCGAACCCAGGCTTCGAGGTGAGCCTCCGTGCGGGTGGGTGGCTCCTCGGCGACGCGCACTATGCGATCGAGGGTGCCTGCGGGGTCGTAGGCCGAGAATTCGTAGGACCGGCCCGTGGTCACGGCCATGCGCCCGTCCGGGGAGGCGGTGGCAACGGGGGCGGGTGAGAAGGGCACCCGCATGATCTGAATTGAAAAGTTGGTGCCGCTGCCCTGCGTGGAAACCCGGGTGGCTCGACCGCGAAGCGTTGCGACGGTGTCGATCAGGGCACCCTCCAGATCGTGCCGGACCAGGTATTCGGCTCTGCTCCCGAGAGGGTCCGAAATCGATTCGAGGGCGTCTTCCAAGCTGAACGTGCCCTCTAGCGCGGGCAGGGGGGAATCCAGCCGGCTCAGGAAGGTGCCCGTTCCCGAGAGGCGGATATCGCGGATGGTGGGTCGTTCGCCGGAGCTGTGGAAGGTCGCGGTTGCCAGCAGCTCGCCGTCCGGGCCGAAGCGGGTGATGCGGCGGAGCCGGCTGTCCGCCGTGACGATGCCACCGTCCGCCGCGCGCCAGGCGCCCGCGAGTGCGCGGAACTCGCCCGCCCCTCTCCCGGGCCCCCGATGGTTTGGAGGTGGACACCGCTCGCGTCGAAGATACGGACCTCACCCATCTGCCCGTCAGCGACGATCAGGTTGCCCGCGCCATCGACCGCGACCGAAGCGATGCGCCCGAAGAGCACCTCATCGGGGCCGTCGATGGCACCGATGGAGAGCACCGGCTCCGCGGCGATGGTGGCGAACACGGCCTCGCCGGGCGGGTTGGTTACGATGGCGACGCCCGCCGAATCGACGAATTGGGCCGCGGAGGGAATGCGTTCGCCTCCATCTCCGCAGGCGCCAAGGAGTAACAGTACACCGCATGACCACGCGACGACGGTGTGGGGGCGTCTCCCGGGGCAGGTCAATCGCTCTCGACTCATTCCTGGTGTCCTTGCCGTTCCACGAAGTTCTTCGTAGACAAGGGTAGGCGACAACCCGTCGGATGTCAACGGCTCTCAGGTGCCAGGGATGAGGTGCGCCTTCACTTCATGCGCTCACCCGCGTCCACCATCTCGTCCTTGAGGAATCGCCCGAAGAAATCCAGCATGTCCAACAGCATCTGGCGCCGGTTGGCCTTGCCGCGCACGTAGTAGTTCTCGTTCGGGTAGGTCGTGTATTCGAACGGCTTGTAGTGGTTCTCGAGTGCGCGCGCGAAGATCTCGGACTGGTCCGAGCCGGGATAGCGGCCCTCGCCATGCACCAGGAAGATCGGCGTGGACACCTTGTCGATCCGGTAGATCGCCGAGCTGTTGCGCCACACGTCCTGGTGCGTCTCGAAGAGCCCGAGCTCGTGCTCGAGGAGCTTGACGTGGCGCAGCTCGTTCTCGCTGCGGTAGAAGTGTACCCAGTCCGAGTAGCCCGAGCCGGGGATGATCGCGCGGAAGGCGTCCGGCGCGAAAGCCGCCGCGTACATGCCCATTATTCCGCCGTAGCTGGTCCCGGTCAGGCCGATCCGGTCGGGGTCGACCCCGGGCTGCGCCTTCAGGAAGTCGGCGCCCGCGAGCACGTCCTCGAGGTCGCAGTGGCCCCAGCAGCCGTTGTTCGCGTCGGCGAAGTCCTTCCCGTAGCCCGAGCTGCCGCGGATGTTGGGCAGCAATACCGCGTATCCGCGCTGCGCGAAGAACTGCACGTGCTGCTGGAAGGTGTCGTTGAACTGCGAGGTGGGGCCGCCGTGAATCCACAGGATGCCGGGTGCGCGGCTGCCGGCCGGGACTCCCACCGGCCGGTAGAGGTAGGCCGGGATCGAGTATCCGTCCGTGCTCGGGTAGTGGACCTTCTCCGGCAGGACCAGGCGTTCGGCGAGGTTCCCGGCGGGCATGGAGAAGGTGAGCTGGCGGCTCCGGCCGCTCTCCACGGCCACCACATGCAGATCCTGCGGGCTGACCAGATCGGCCTTCAGGTAGGCGATCGAGCGGCCGTCGGGCGACCACGAGGGACTCGACGCCACCCCGCCGTCGGGGGAGGCCAGCACGCGGGGCTTGCCGCCGTCGGAGGAGACCACGCGCAGGTCGTGGCGGCCGTTGTGGTTCTCGATGTAGGCGATAGAACGTCCGTCGGGCGACCAGACCGCGCTGCTCTGGTCGGCCTCGGCCGCGGCGGTCGGACGGGGCTCGCCGCCCTCGATGGGGGCAAGCCAGTAGTTGATCCAGCCGCTGCGGTGAGAGCGGAAGAGGACCTGGCCGCCGTCCGGCGAGACGCGGGGGTAGGCAAAGGTGCTGCCGGCGCCGTAGTCGAAGAAATCGCGGTCCCGAAGCACGGTGCGCGCGCCCGATCCGTCCGGAGCGACCTCGATCACGTCGTGATCCTCCCAGGCGTCGTCGAGGCGCACGTAGAGGATGCGCCGGGAGTCCGGGGTCCAGGTCGGGAAGACCTCGTAGTTCTTCTCGTTGCTGATGCGGCGGACGCGGCGGGTGTCGACCTCGACCGTCCAGATGTCGTAGTTGCCGTAGCGGTCGCCGGCGAAGGCGATCGAGCGCTCGTCGGGCGACCAGGTCATCGAGTTGATGCGCCCGCCCAGGTTGGTGAGCTGCACCTCGCTGCCGTCGCGGGTCGACCAGATCCAGATCTCCGGCGAGCCGCCCTTGTCCGACACGTAGGAGATCCAGTTGCCCTGCGGCGACCAGCCGGGCATCTGCGAGGCAAGGAAGTGACCCGAGCTGCCCATGTTGAGCGGGACGCGGGTAGGAAATCCGCCGTCCGGCGAGAGCGTGACCAGCCCGCCGGAGAGCGAAGACCGGAAGAGGATCGACGAGCCGTCGGGCGACCATGCGGGCGAGCCGGAGACGACCGACTCGATGGAAAGCAGTTGATCGATGGTGAGGACACCGGCTTCCTGGGCGTCAGCCTGAGCGGGGACGCCCGCGGCCGCGGCGGCGAGGATGAGGACCGAAGTCAGGTTCGTGGCGGATCGCTGGCGCAGGGCCGCCTCCGGGTTCCGATAACGGGTCATGGCCTGCTCCTTGTTGCGGCTGCTCCCGCCCCGGCGCCCTACACGGGCGTCAGCCAGCCGTAGGGATCTTCCGCCCGCTGCTTGACGATGTCCATGAAGCGCCGCTGAATCTGCAGCGTAATCTCGCCCGCCTTGCCGGACCCGACCGGGATGCGGTCGACGCTCGTGATGGGGGTCACCTCCGTCGCGGTGCCCGAGAAGAAGAGCTCGTCGCAGGTGTAGAGGGTCTCGCGGGCGACCAGTTGCTCGCTCGCCGGGATCCCCATCTCGGCCGCGAGCTTGAGCACCGTGTCGCGGGTGATGCCCTGGAGAGAGGTACCGTCGAGAATGGGCGTAATGAGCTGGCCGTCCACCACCAGGAAGAGGTTCTGTCCGCTTCCCTCGCTCACCAGCCCGTTGGGGCCGAGCGCGATGGCGTCCGCGTAGCCGTCGGCGTGCGCCTCCATCTTCATGAGCATGGCCGCGTTGTAGTGGCCGGCCGCCTTGGCCCGCATCGGGAAGGTGTTGGGTTCGGCGCGCTGCCAGGAGGAGACCTTCACTCCGACGCCTTTCTCCAGAGCTCCCGCGCCCAGGTAGGTGTCCAGCGGCCAGCAGGCCACGTACGACTCGATGGGGCTCGCGCGGGGGTCGAGTGCCGCGGCGCCGTAGCCGCGAATCACCATGGGACGGATGTAGCAGCTCCCCAGACCGTTCTTCGCCACCACGTCGACGCACGCCTGCGCGTACTCCTCCCGCGAGTACTCGGGCGCCATGCGATAGACGATGCAGGAGTTGTAGAGCCTGCGGATGTGCGCGCCCAGGCGGAAGATGGCCCGCCGCCCCTCCGACTCGTAGCAGCGGATGCCCTCGAAGAGGGAGACGCCGAACTGTACGGCCAGCGAAAGCAGGTGCACCTGGGCGTCCTGCCAGCGGATGAACTCTCCGTCCTTCCAGACGAATTCGGTTTCCTTTAGCTCAAGGGCCATCGGGATTCTCGGTCTCGGGGATCAGGTTGGGGTCGGTGTCGTCATACCAGGGCGCGAATCCATCCCCCGTCAACCGGGATGGAGGTGCCGGTGATGTAACTCGCGCGCTCGGAAGCGAGAAAGGTAACCAACGCGGCAAATTCCGCAGGATCGCCCACGCGTCCCGCGGGGATCTCGCTGGCCCAGCGGTCGAACGCGGCTTCCCGGTCGATGTCTTCGCGCGCGGCGATCTGGCCGGCCAGCCAGTCCAGGCGGGCGGTGCGGGTGTAGCCGGGCATCACGTTGTTCACGGTGACGCCGTCGCGCGCCACCTCGTTGGCCAGAGTGCGGGCGAAGCCGGTCACCGCGGCGCGCACGCTGTTGGAGAGGATGAGCCCGTCGACCGGCTGTTTCACCGCGATCGAGGTGACGTTGATGATCCGGCCCCAGCCTCGCTCGCGCATGCCTGGGAGCACGGCGCGGGTCAGGTTGAGGACGCTCTCCAGGTTCTGGGCGACGGCGGTGCGCCACGCCTCGGGACTGTGCGCCTCGAAGCGGCCGGAGGGAGGGCCGCCGGTGTTGGTGACCAGGATGTCGACCTGTCCGAAGGCCTCGGCGGCCGTGTCGGCAACGTGCCGCACGCCTTTCGGGTCGGTGAGGTCGGCGGCCACGGCCACAGGCTGGGAGCCGGTGTCGCGAGCGATGCGGTCGCGCGTGCGGTTCAGGTCGTCTTCGCCCCGGGCGCACATCACCAGCCGGGCCCCCTCGCGCGCGAACTCCTCCGCCACCGCGCGCCCCAGCCCGCGGCTTGAGGCCGCCACCAGCGCGACCTTGCCGGTCAGCCCGAGGTCCATGTCACCTCACGCGACGGGAGGATTCATCGCAGGTACGCGTCGGTCCCGTCCAGCCAGTCCTGCCGTGGTGGGCAGAAGACGTCCACGTCCAGGGTATCCTCGAGCGCGACCGCCTTGTGCGGCACCCAGGAGGGAATGTGCAGCACCTCTCCGGCACGCACGACCACCTCCTCGCTCTCATCCTCCCCGATCCAGAAGTGCAATGCGCCCTCGAGCACGTAGGTGAGCTGCTCGTTGTCGTGCGAGTGCAGCGGCACCACTGAGCCCTTGTCGAGATAGATGTGCGCGAGCATCATGCGCTCGCCCGTCACCAGGCGCCGCCCGAGTCCTTCCTTGACCTTCTCAATCGGCATGTCGTCCCAGCGGAAGTGGCGTACGCTCTGTTCGGAGCTCATTGGGTTTCCTCGGCAATGGGTTGAATGAACGCCATAACGGACCCGGATCAGGACCGGCAGATGGGCCGCGCGAACCCTCTCAATACCGTAACCGCAGGACTTCGGCAAGTAGCGGAGGTCGACGGTTCCGAGGGTGGCGCATGGTCCGTCGGCCCGGAGCGCCTCGTCGCCCTCACCGCAGGTAGCTGTCGGTGCCGTCCAGCCAGTCCTGGCGGGGCGGGCAGAAGACGTCCGTCACCAGGGTGTCCTCGAGCGCGAGCGCACTGTGCGGCAGTCCGGACGGGATGTAGAGCACTTCGCCGGCGCGGACGATCACCTCCTCGCCTTCGTCATCGCCGAGCCGGAGCTTGAGCACGCCATCCAGCACATGGGCGATCTGCTCGTTGTCGTGCTCGTGAAGCGGGACGACGGTGCCCCTGACCATGTACCAGTGCGCAAGCATCATGCGTTCGCCGGTCACCACACGCCTTCCAAGACCTTCCTTCACCTCCTCCATTGGCATATCGTCCCAGCGGAAATGACGGGCGCGCCGTTTGTGGCTCATTGGTTCTCCTGATGATGGCTGGGGCAGTGCCGGCGATTCTCCGGACGAACCACCTCAATACCGTAACCGGCCGCATTCGGCAAGTGACGCGGAGACGGCTGCCCCGATGCGGGGAGGAGGCAAAGTGACCGACGCGAATTCGGAGGCCCGGGAGTCGCGGCGGCGGCGACCGTGGCTGCTGGCGCTCGTGGCGGTGGCGGTGGTTGTGCTGCTGGTGTTTGCGGGAAGGCAGCTGGCCGGGGTCATCCCCGCGCTCGCGGAGCGCATCGAGGAGATGGGGGTGTGGGGTCCGGTGGTCTTCGTGTGCGCCTACGCGGCTGCCACGGTAGCCTTCGCCCCGGGCTCGATTCTGACCTTGGCCGCGGGGGCCGTCTTCGGCATCGCCCGCGGAACCGTGATCGTCTTCGTGGGGGCCACGACGGGCGCCGCGCTCGCCTTTCTCGTGTCGCGCTACCTCGCCCGGTCCGCCATCGAGAGCAAGGTGGCCGACTATCCGCGTTTCGCCGCTATCGACCGCGCCATCGGCGAACAGGGGCGCAAGATCGTCTTCCTCCTGAGGCTGTCGCCGGTCTTTCCCTTCAATCTCCTCAACTATGCCCTGGGGCTGACCAGGGTGCGGTTCGTGGACTACCTGATCGCGTCGCTGGGGATGATTCCCGGGACGCTCCTGTACGTGTACTACGGCCAGGTGATCGGCGACGTTGCGGCGCTGGCGAGCGGGGTGGAGGTGGCGCGGGGCGCGGGCTACTACACGGTGCTCGGGGTGGGGTTGGCGGCGACCATCGTGGTCACCACGCTGGTCACGCGCATCGCCCGGCGCGCACTGAAGGAGATCACGGGGGACTGACCACCATGAGACCAGAAACGGAGCGATAGACCGTGTCGGCAGACAGAGTCGTGATCCTTCCCGACGACGTGCACAACCGCGAGCTGGTTAGCCATGTGCACCCGTCCGACTGGCGCAACCCCGAACCCCGCGACCGCTACCACCTGGTGGTCGTAGGGGCGGGGACGGGGGGGCTGGTGAGCGCCGCCATCGGCGCGGGGCTGGGCGCGAAGGTCGCCATGGTGGAGCGCCACCTCATGGGCGGCGACTGCCTCAACTTCGGGTGCGTTCCCTCCAAGGCGGTGATCAGCTCGGCCCGGCGCGTGCACGCGGCGAGCGCGGCCTCCGCCAACGGCCTTCCCGGATCGGGGGCTGGCGGGGGGACGGGTAACGGATCGGAAAGCGAGTTCGCAGCGGCCATGGCGCGCATGCGCCGGCTGCGCGCCCGAATCAGTCCCGTCGACGGGGCGTCGCGGTTCGCCGGGCTGGGGGTGGACGTCTTCCTCGGCCACGGCGAGTTCGTGGGGCCGGACCGGCTGCGCGTCAACGGGGACGAACTGCACTTCCGCCGGGCGGTCATCGCAACGGGCGCCCGCGCGGCGCTCCTCCCGGTGCCGGGGCTCGAGGGCCCGAACGTCTACACCAACGAGACCATTTTCTCGCTCACCGAGCTGCCGCCGCGCGTGATCGTGATCGGCGCCGGTCCCATCGGCGTGGAACTCTCGCAGACCTTCGCGCGCTTCGGCAGCGAGGTCACCGTGGTGCACGCAGACCCGCATCCGCTGCCGCGCGACGACCGGGACGCGGCCGCCATCGTGACCCGGGCCATCGAGGCCGACGGCGTGCGCGTTCTGAACTCTGCGGCCGTGCTCGGAGCGCGCCGCGAGAACGGCGCCACCGTCCTGGAGGTGGAGCACGGCGGACATCAGGAGGAACTCGCAGCCGAGGCGGTGCTGGTGGCAGCCGGCCGTGCACCCAACGTCGACGGGATGGGCCTCAAGGCCGCCGGCGTGGCGTACGACCGCACCGGTATCCAGGTCGACGATCAGCTTCGCACGACCGCGAAGGGCATCTACGCGGTGGGCGACGTGGCGTCGAAGCACCAGTTCACCCATGCCGCCGACCACCAGGCCCGCATCGCCGTGCAGAACGCGCTCTTCTTCGGCCGCGGCCGCGCCAGCCGCCTGGTGATCCCGTGGGCGACCTACACGGATCCGGAGGTCGCCCATGTCGGCCTCCATCGGGACGAGGCCATCGCGGCGCGCCACGACGTCGAAACCATCACCATCCACTTCGACGACATCGACCGCGCCATCCTGGAGGGCGAGAAAGACGGCTTCTTCCGCGTCCATTTGAAGAAGGGCAGCGACCGCATCCTCGGCGCAACGCTCGTGTGCGCGCAGGCGGGGGACATGATCGGCGAGGTTACGCTGGCGATGACGGCGGGGCTCGGCCTGGGCAAGCTCGGGAGCACCATCCACCCCTATCCCACGCGCAGCGACGTCTTTGCGCGCGCGGCGAACGCCTGGCGAAAGCAGAAGCTGACGCCCACCGCCCAGAAGGTGTTCCGGGCCTTCTTCCGCGTGTTCAAGTAAACGCCAACATGACCGGGACGCACTCTCCCGGCGGCGCGGCGGCCGTGCGCGTCTCTGCCCCCGCCACCATCGGCAACATCGCGTGCGGGTTCGATGTCTTCGGCTTGGCCATCGCGCGGCCGTCCGACGCGGTGGTCGCGCGCGCGAAGGCCGAGCCGGGGGTGA
This sequence comes from Gammaproteobacteria bacterium, assembly GCA_009840525.1. Taxonomy (GTDB): domain Bacteria; phylum Gemmatimonadota; class Gemmatimonadetes; order Longimicrobiales; family Gaopeijiaceae; genus BD2-11. Next base: position 34,720 of record VXNP01000126.1, on the reverse strand, counting down.
CCATCGAGCGCATCAGGGGCGACGTGGGGCCCATCCCGGCGGACTCTGCCCGCAACAGCGCCGGAGCGGCCGCCCGGGCCGTCGTTGAGATGACGGGCGCCCGTTCGGCGGGGCTGGCGCTTGAGCTTCACAAGGGCATTCCGCTCGCCGGCGGCATGGGAGGCAGCGCCTCAAGTGCCGTCGTGGGGGCGGTGGCGGCGGACCGCGTGATCGGGGCGGGTCTTTCCCGGAGGCAGCTGCTGCAGTGTGCGGTGGCCGGCGAGTTGGCGGGTTCGGGGTCTCCTGCCGCCGACAACGTTGCGCCCGCGCTGTACGGTGGAATCGTGCTCGTTCTCCCCGGCAAGTCGCTGCAGGTCGTGGAGCTTCCCGTCCCGGCGGAACTCTGGGCGGTAGTGGTGCGCCCGCACCTGGAGACCCGCACGGAGGATGCCCGTCGCGTGCTCGGCGAACACGTCCCGCTCAAGGCCGCAGTCACCCAGTGGGCCAACACCGCGGCCTTCACCGCCGGGCTCTACGCCTCCGACTGGGACCTCATCTCGCGCTCGATCAGGGATGTCGTGGCGGAGCCGCTGCGCGCCGGGCGCATCCCGGGTTTCGCCCGGGCCAGGGAAGCGGCGCTGGCTGCCGGCGCCCTGGGCTTCTCCCTGTCCGGGTCCGGGCCCTCGGTCTTCGCGCTGTGCCGGGGCGGCGAGGCGGCGCAACACGTCGCCGCGGGCATTCGCCGGGCCTTTGGCGAGTCGGCAGCGCTCGATTGCGAAGCCTGGGCTTCTCCCGTCAACCGGCATGGGGTGCGCGTCGAGGACGTCGAACCGGAGGGAGATTGAAACTCGTCAGCACGTCGAGCCCGGGCGCGCCGGTCTCCTTCGGCGAAGCGCTGTTCCGGGGACTTGCCCCCGACGGCGGACTCTTCATGCCGGAGACGCTCTCGCCCCTCTCCGCGGGCGAGATCGATGGGCTGAGGGGCGCCGGCGCGATCCGCTGCGGGCTCGCCGTGGCGCGTCATCTTCTCGGCGATGAACTGGAGGATGAAGTGCTGGAATCGGCGGTGCGCGAGGCGCTCGGCTTTCCGTTGCCGCTGGTGCCGCTGGGCCCGCGCACGCATGTGCTGGAGCTGTTCCACGGCCCGACCCTGGCATTCAAGGATGTGGGCGCGCGCTTCATGGGCTGCCTGATGTCGAGATTGCGGCGCTCCGGGCCTCCCCTGACGGTGATGGTGGCGACTTCGGGTGACACGGGCGGGGCGGTCGCGCAGGCCTTCCTGGGTCTGCCACGGACGCGCGTGGTGGTGCTGTTCCCGGAGGGGCAGGTAAGCGAGCACCAGCAGCGCCAGTTCACGACGCTGGGCGACCAGGTGCTCGCGGTCGCGGTGGTGGGCGCGTTCGACGACTGTCAGCGGCTTGTCAAGGCGATGTTCCGCGATCCGGATGCGCGGGAGGCTCTCGCGCTGACCTCCGCGAATTCGATCAACATCGGACGCCTGCTGCCGCAGATCTTCTACTACTTCCACGCGTGGGCGCAGCTGCACCGGCACGAGCCGCTGGTCTTCTCGGTGCCGTCGGGCAACTTCGGCAACCTGGCGGCCGGCCTCATGGCCCGCGAAATGGGCCTCCCTGTCGCGAGATTCGTCACGGCCACCAACGCCAACGATGTCGTCCCGGAGTACCTGCGGACGGGCTGCTACGAGCCGCGGGCGTCGGTGCGCACGCTTTCGAGCGCGATGGATGTCGGGGCGCCGTCGAATCTGGCGCGCATCCTCGGTCTGTTCGATGGCGATCTGGCCCGCCTGCGGCGGTGTCTGTCGGGCTCCGCGTGGAGCGACGCCGATACGCGGGAGGCGATGAGACGGGTCTTCGACGAGCATGGCTATATCCTGGATCCCCATACTGCCGTGGGATGGCTGGCGTTGGAGCAGGCCCTCGCCGAAAGGACGGACGCCCACGGCGTGGTGCTGGCCACGGCTCATCCGGCCAAGTTCGGGGACATCGTGGAGGAGGCCATCGGTGGGCCGGTGCCCGTGCCGGAGCAACTGGCGGCGGGAGAGACGAAGCCCTCGCGCTTCACCCGGATTGCCCCCAGCTTGGGGGAGTTGCAGCGCGTTGTAATGAACTGGGCGGGTCGGTAGCGGAGAACATCGCCGATGAAGAAGAAGGGAATGATCGCGCTCGCCGTACTGTTCTACCTCTTTGTCGGCCTGAGCGGCTTCTTCCGTTTCCCCGCGGCCTTCGGCTACAGCCGGACGACAACGGTATATTACGATCCCGGGGAGGCTCGCGAGCGCACGGAGGTGATCCGGTGCCGCGGGCTCCCGGTCATCGTCAGCTACTGCTCGGGGACCATCGAAGCGCCCCGCGACGAAGCCCCGCCGACCCCGGGAACGTCCGGGCTATGACGGTGAGTTCCGGCGCACGACCGCGTATACGATCCACGCGGGGGCGCTGAGCACGACGGCATAGATCGCGATCGCGATCGGGCCCAGCAGACCGGCGAATAGCGCCGCGAACGAGGTGATGGGCCCGAGGATCGCGAAGGTCTTCCAGGCCGCGCGGGTGGCTCCTGTCCGCCAGATTCCCCGGAAGGCCAGCGCGAGCGGCAGTCCGCATGGCGCGGTGACTGCAAGCGACATCAGCGCCACGGGGAGCATGAACAGCGTCTCGGGCGTGAGCGGAGGGGCCACTCCGCGGACGAGCGACACCGCCACGATCCCCGCGGGCAGCCACGCGAGGGACAGCAGCCAGAACTTGCTTGCCGAACCGAACGGCTGGTCGGTCATAATGGTCTCCGGTCAGGTTGCGCGAGGGCGGGATCGGGCGTAGCCGGGGGAAAACCGGGTTGAGCCCGCAACCTCCGCTGTTGCCCGGTCTCAATCCTGCCAGGCCGTCCACGGCGCTCGCGACCGAAGGACGCGAATGCCCTCGTCCACCACCGTCTGTGCGAAGACGACCCGGTCCTCAGAGTCCACCAGCATGGCAGGGAAGCCGCTCGCGCGTGCGTTGGAGGAGGCTGCTACCAGGCGCGCGGGTCCCAGGTTCCCGTCCGCGGTGATAGTGCGCGCGAACAGGCGCTCGTCTTCCAGCCAGGCGACCAGCGCCGTTCCCGGCTCGGGCATCACGGCTGCGGCGCGCCCCACCGGGTTGCCCAGGTCGATTGTGATCGGCGGGCCGAAGGTCGCGCCCGCGTCCCGGGAGAAGGCTGCCCGCACCCGGGGCGTGTTGCCGGCGCCGGTGAACCACGCCACCACGACCTCATCGCCGGCAGCCGCCACGGAAGGCCCGTTCACCGGGCAGCCCGGGATCACCCAGCCGTCGTCGTGCACAGGGACGCCGCCCGTCCACTTCCCGTCCACGAAGCGGCCCACGGAAATGTCGCGCACCTCCTCGTCTGTACGGTCGCGGTAGACGACCACCGGCCCTCCGGAGGTCATCGCCGCGTCGGTCTGACAGCAGTCGCAGATGCGGTCGTCCAGTTCGACCTCGGCGGTCCTGGTCCCGTCTGCGCCGGCCGTACGGAACCGCAGCGTCATGCGGGGACTGGCCGCCCGCGAGCCATCGGCCTCGAAGAAGCGTCGCCCGTCCAGCCAGACCATCCCCGCCTCCCCATGCCCCAGCCCGAACACCGACACGAACCCGTGCTCGGAGGGAGTGCCGTCCTCATGCGGCGTCCACGGCTCGCTCCAGGAGTGCCCGCCGTTCTCCGAGAAGGAGACCCGCACGCCGTAGTCGTAGGTGGACGAGCCGCCCCGCTGGAGCCAGTGCGCAGCCAGCCGCCCGTCGCCCAGGGGCCACACCACCGGGAAGTCCGCCCAGTTCACGAAGAACGAGACGCCGCCGCCCGACCGGGTCACCTCGAAGGGCTTGCCCGTCGCGCCGTCTTGATACGCAGCCCCCTTCAGCGCCCACACTTCCTCGCCCGCCAACATGTGCGGCTCGAGCCAGCTCAGCACCACTGCGTCGTCGTGGCGCTCGAGTGACGGAAAGCGGGCTCCGGGCGCCGCCTCAACGGCCACTTCCTCCAGGGCGAGCTCGGTAACGGTGGACTCAGGCGCTGCGCAGGCGGCTATGACGACAAGCCACACGACGCCGGCGAACCGAGGGCGGCTCCGCCTTCGGCGCCGGATGAACGAAGGACTCATCTGGTACAATATCGACTCCGCGTTGCAGGTCGTCGCGTGAACACCTCCTTGCCAAAATGCCGCGAGCAACCGGATGCCGAAAGGGATTCCACATCCAGCCGCGCATCGAGCCCTGCGACGCGCGGCTGCGGAGTCTCCGGCCTGTTGCACGGGACATGAGCTGCGGAGTATTACAGGAGTATTACAACGTGTTTGCCGAGAGGGCGGCCTGCACGATACCCATCCCGCCCCCGGAGGAGGATGACCACATGACCCGTCCCATTCGTACCCCCATTCCGATTGCGGCCACTATCGTCCTGACCCTCGGCGCATGTGCCGACACAGCCGAACAGGCCCCCGACATGGATCCCGCGACCAGCGAAGTCGCCGATGGCGTCTTCTGGTACAATGCGGGCACGCACAACGCCTTCTTCGTGGACACCGACGACGGCGTGGTGGCCGTCGACCCCATCTCGATGGAAGCGGCGGCCGGCCTCGCGGGCGCCATCCGCGGCGCGGTCCCGGACAAGCCGCTCGCGGCCATCGTCTACAGCCACAGCGACGCCGACCACGCCACCGGCGCGCCCGCGCTATTGGCCGAGTTCGGCGAGGACGTGCCGATCATCGCCCAGGAGAAGGCGCTGCCCATCATCCTGGAGCGCGGCGACCCCGACCTGCCGCCTCCGGATCTGACCTTCTCCGACGAGATGACGCTCCGTTTCGGTGGCCGCGCCATCGAACTCCACTACCTGGGGCCGAGCCACACCGACAACCTGATCGTGACGTTTCTCCCCGAGGAGCGCATCGCCTTCGCGGTGGACTTCCTCAGCAACGACCGGGTGGGGTTCCGTGACCTTCCCGGCTGGTATTTCGACGAGTTCTACGTGGCGCTGGACCTGATGATGGATATCCCCTTCGAGACCGTGGTCTTCGGGCACGGAGACGTGGGAGACCGCGGCACAGTCGAGCGCCAGCTCGCCTACTACGCGGACCTGCGGGACGCCGTCCAGGCCGCGCTGGACGACGGCTTGTCCGAAGAGGAGGCCATGGCCCAGGTGCGCCTGGACGACTACGCCCACTGGGGCCAGTACGAGGAGTGGTTCCCGCTCAACGTGGGCGCGGTCTATCGCTGGCTGGCTTCGAGCTGAGAGCCCCCTACACCCGCACCGCGAGCCCGTCGTGGAGGGCGGTGCGGTAGGCCTTGAGCGCGGGCACGAAGCCCATCAGGAATCCGGCTGTCACCACGGCGCCCAGGAAGAGCAGTTCGACGGATCCGGGGGGCCGGATCGGGATGAAGAGTCCCACCTGCGCCTCGACGATGGGCTGCCCCGCCGAGAGCAGCACGTACACCAGCACCAGTCCGCCGATCGCCCCCGCCGCGGCCAGACACACCGACTCGAGCACCAGCAGCGAGACGATCCGGTTGGGCCCGGCTCCGACGGCGCGCAGGATCGCCATCTCCCGGCGGCGCTCGTTGAGCGATGTGTAGAGCGACACCAGCATGCCCAGCAGTCCCACAAGCACGACGAAGATCGTCACCACCCGGAGCCCGGTCTCGGCGTAACCGATCCCCTGCCACATCTCGTTCAGCGCCACCCCGGGGATGACCGCCATCAAGGGCTCGCCCTCGTAGTCGGTGATGTCGCGCTGCAGCCGGAGCACGTCCCTCCGGTTCGTCGTCCCCACGAAGAACGACGTCACCTGGGTGATCTCGATCTCATCCATCGCAAGCACGTCCTCGCGCGTGCGCTCCTCGCCCGGCATGGGTGGCCCGCCGTCCTCCCATCCGAAGTGGATGGCCTCGATGCCCTCGAGGGTGACGTAGACCGCGCGGTCGACCGGGGTGAAGGTCTTGTCGAGGATGCCGACTACCGTGAACGGCATCTGGTCGTGGTTCAGGAAGCCCACCTCGCCGATCCCGTGGGTCACCGCGACCTCGTCGCCGAGCCCGTAGCCCAGTTCGCTCGCCACATCCGCGCCCAGGGTTACGTCGAAAACCCCCGAGCCGGGCCGGCCTTCGGCCAGCGCGATGGCCTGCCCCCCTCGATACCGGTAGTGCCGGTAGAAGTCCTCGTTGGTGCCGATGACGCGGAATCCCCTGTGGCTGTCGCCCAGGCCGTAGGGGATGGTCCACTCGACGGCGGGATGCTCGTCCCACTCGCGGTAGGTGTCCCAGGTGACGTTGTTGGTCGGCGACCCCATGCCGAAGACCGAGTACAGCAGGAGCTGGATGGTGCCTCCCTTTGCGCCCACGATCAGGTCGGTCTGGGAGATGGTGTTGGAGAAGCTCTCCCGCATTCCCACGCGCACGTTCTCGACGCCGATCAGGAGGGCGACGCTGAGCGCAATGGAGCCCACCGTGAGCGAGGTGCTGAACGCGCGGTTGCGGAGCGACTTGAGCGCGAGGTCGAAAACCAGCATCAGAGCACCGCCTTGTTGACGTCGGGGAGCGAGATCCTGCGGGAGAACATGCCCTCCAGGGTGCGGTCGTGGCTCACGAACACCAGCGTGGCGCCGGCGCGCTCGCACTCCTGGAAGAGCAGCTCGAGGAAGGCCTCACGGCGGTCGAAATCCAGGGAGGAGGTGGGTTCGTCGGCGACGATGAGCTCCGGAGCGCCGATCAGCGCCCGGCAGGCGGCCACGCGCTGCTGCTGACCCACCGATAGCTCCGTCACCGGTTTCTTCAGCAGATCGCCGATCTGGAGATGATCGGCCAGCAGCGCGGCGGTCTCCTTCACCCCCGCGCCGTCCAGCCGGGCCCGGCGTGCAGGGTCCATACGCGCGGGGAGCGCGATGTTGTCGAGCACCGACAGGTAGGGGATGAGGTTGAACATCTGGAAGACGTAGCCGATGTGCTGCGCCCGGAAGGCGTCGCGCTGTGCGCTCGAGAGTGAGGTGAGTGCCTCGCCCAGCACCGTGACCTCGCCCTCGTTCGCTTCCAGGACCCCAGCCAGCACCCCGAGCAGCGTGGTCTTGCCGCTGCCGCTGGGGCCGAACAGGAACGCGCGCTCGCCGCGTTCGAGCGTCAGCTCGGGGATATCCAGCACCCAGGGACCTCCACCGTAGCGGAAGCGCAGACGCCGGATGTCGATCGCGAGGCTCATCTATTGGGGTCTCCCTGCGAACGTCGCCTCACCCAAAAAAACGCGCCCTCGACTCAGGCGAGGGCGCGTTCGATGCAAGCAGTTGGCTGCATCGCGGAATCAGGAACCGTACGGATAGACGCGCTGGCCGGTGATGGTGAAGCCGACGTAGCCGTAAATGCTCTGGGTCATCTCGATCTCGAGGACGCCCTCGACCCACACCGGGTTCCACCCGTCCATCGTCGCCCGCTTTCCTGGATCCATCTGGATGTAGACGAGCTGGTTGGGCGGCGGAGGCGGCGTGTGGATGCAGGCGCCGACGTAGGGCACGAGCAGGAATTCCGTCGCCGAAGACGCCCAGTCCTCGAGCGGCACGGTGAACCCGGGGATCTTGACGAGCTTGCCCGCGAGAGCGGCCAGCTCCTCGCCCGCCTCGCCGGTGCGGTAGTTGAGGCTGGCAAGGAGGCGCCAGCCCACCTCGGTGGGATCGTCGGCCGATGCGACCGGCGGTGCGTCGACCGGGGGTTCCGTGACGGCCTCCGGGAGGCCGCCCGCGCCAGTGAGGGTCACCACCACCAACATGGCGGCGACGGCGGAGAGAAGTCTGCGGCTGGCGTCGATCATCGGAAAACTCCGGTTGTGAAAGTCGTCAGTTCGATCCCGGGGTGTCCTCCCGGTCCTCCTCGGAAACCGGCCGCGAGAGCGTGGGATACCTGATCCCCAACTGCTCAAGATACGTCTCGAAGCGGGTCTCGTCATAGTAGAACTGCTCGAGGAGCGGGCGATAGGTGTCCATGATCTCCTTGTTGAGATCGATGGGCGGCGGGTCGTCGGGGCCGATGAAGGGAATATACTCCACGGCGGCGGTCTGTTCCTCCCGGAAGTAGGTCCACGCCTCGTCGACCAGTTCCGGCTGGGCGAAGAGCTGGAGCGCGGTGCGGGCCATCACGCGCGCGCCGGCGACCGCGCCCTTGTGCGCGATCGGTGTGGCCATCGCCATGGCGCTCGACCAGTGATGGCCCGGCAGCCCCGGCACGTTGGACGGGAATCGCAGGGTCACCGTGGGCACGTTCCACGAGATATCGCCGATGTCGTCGGAGCCACCGCTCCGGCGCGGCCCGGGCGTGCCCAGGGGCGAAAGGGCGACAGGCATCCCCGACGGGACGCTTCCCACCGATTCCTGCACCGCGCTCGCGAAGTCATGGTCGTCGTCGGTCCACTCCGGAAGCCCGACCTCTTCGATGTGTTCGTGCATCGTTTCGGCGACCACCCTGTTGAAGTGCCGCGGCCAGGCGGCTCCGATGATCCGGTACGACATCTCGGTGTCGGTCATGAGCGCCGCGCCTTCGGCGATGCGGATGGCGGTGTCGAAGTTGCGCTTGATGTCCTCGTAGTCCATCTCGCGGATGAAATACCACACCGAGGCGCTCGGCGGCACAACGTTCGGCTGATCGCCGCCATCGCTGATCACGTAGTGTGAGCGCTGGTCGGGCCGCAGGTGCTCGCGCCGGAAGTTCCAGGCGACGTTCATCAGCTCGACCGCGTCGAGGGCGCTACGGCCCCGCCAGGGCGCGCCGGCGCCGTGCGCTGCCTCGCCCGCGAAGGTGAACTCCACTGAGACGAGTCCCGTCCCGCCGCCCTGGCCCCAGCTCACCGACAGGTTGCTGCTGACATGGGTGAAGATCGTGATGTCGATGTCCTCCATGTAGCCGTCGCGCACGTACCACGCCTTGGACGCCAACTGCTCCTCGGCGACGCCCGGCCAGAGCACCAGCGTGCCCTCGATGCCCTCGGCCTCCATCACGTCCTTCAGCGCGAGCGCCGCCACCACGTTCACGGCCTGTCCCGAGTTGTGGCCCTCGCCGTGGCCGGGGGCACCGGGAATCAGCGGGTCGTGATAGGCAACGCCGGGCTTCTGGTTGGCCTTGGGGATGCCGTCGATGTCGGACCCGAAGGAAATGACCGGCCTGCCGCTGCCCCAGCGCGCGAACCAGCCGGTCGGAATGCCGGAGGGTGCGCGCTCGATGGTAAAGCCGTTCTCCTCGAGGATCCCCGTAACGTAGGCCGAGGTCTCGATCTCCTGCTGCCCCAGCTCGGAGAAGGAGAAGATCTTGTCCACCATGACCTGGGCCAGTTTGGCGCGCTCGAGTACGCCCTCTTCCACACGGGCCACGAGAGGCTCGAGTTGGTCGTCCGAGAGGCCCTGCGCGGCCGCCAGGAGGGTGGGGGTGATTACCAGGGCGACCAGCATCGCCGTGATCGTTCGTTTGACCATTGACGCACCGCGAGAGGGAGACGGGAAGACGAGAGACCCCGCAACATAAGCGCGGCCGACCCGAGTCCGAAAGGTGGCGCGATGACGCCTGGCGAAGCCGGATCGACCTGTCCCTGGCCGGGTGGAATCAGTTGGGCGCCGGCTTGGGGCGAGCGGGTCTATCGCGCGAACAGCTCCCGGAGCCCGACACTCATCCGGAACCGGCGTTCGACGATGCCCTGCCATCCCTCGGGACGGGCGTCGAACAGGTTGTCGACGCCCGCGAGCAGTTCGAGATTGCCGGCGATGGGAAGGGTCGCCTGCAGGTCCACGGCCGTGAACCGCTCCTGGGTCCCCAGGGGAACGGAGGTCCCGTCGGGCCGGGTCAGGATGATGGGCGCGCTTCCGGTGAAGTGGGCGGTCGCATCGAGGCGGAGGCCCGAGAACTGCTCCGCGGTCCAGCTTGCGCGGGCTCGCGCGGAGTGTCTGGCGCGCCGGTCGAGCCGTCCGCCGGACCCCGTGTGCGCGTCAAGATACGCGTAGCCGGCGGAGAACTCGCCGTCTCCCGCGAGCACGTGCAGCGATAGCTCGAAGCCCTGGGTGACGGCGTCGGCCAGGTTGCGCGGGGAGTAGACGAGCAGACCGCTCGGCGCGTTGCCGATGAACCCGAGTTCGACGAGGTTCCGGATGCGGTTGGTGTAGACCTCCGCGTCGACCAGCAGCCGCTCGCCCGCCCGCCACTCCGCGCCGGCCGATACGTTCCAGGAGCGCTCGGGCTGAAGGTCGGGATAGCCCTGGACGGTGACGCCCGCGGCCAGGTTGACGTACCTCCAGCCGAGCTCCTTGAAGGACGGCGCGCGGAAACCCTGGGCGATGGCGGCGCGCATGCGCAGGCTCTCCCCGAAGGCGCGTGTCAGCCCAAGCGAGGGCGCCAGGTTCGACCCCCAGCGGCTGTTGCGGGTGAGGCGCGCGCCGCCGCTCACCACCGTGGCGCCCAGCCGCCAGGCGTCCTGCACGAAGAAGGCGATCTGGTCGTCCGAGGCCCGCTCCTCCACCAGCTTGTCGGGCGACTGGATGGAACGCGCCGCGGCCTCGATGCCAACGTCGAAGTCGTGGTCGCCCCGGCTGCCCGAGTAGCCGGCGGTGCCCTTGGCCAGCCTCTCCCACTGGGCGCCTGAGCGGTCGCCGGCGATGGGGGCGTCGCCGCGCGCGCTCCGGTAGAGATGTTCGTAGTCCTGCGCGAAAACGGTCGCGCTCCATTCCCCGGGGCCGGCCCGGCGCCTGGTTTCCAGCCAGCCCGAGACGCCGCGGTTGTCGTTGAACCCCGAGAACCCGCCCCCGACCGGCCATCGCTGGCGCTCGCGCAGGAAGGTGAGGCCGGCGCGCAGCTCCCAGTCGTCGGTCACGGCGAAGCGCAGGCGGGAACGGCCGTCCCACACGCGCGCGAAGGCGTCCTGGCCGCCGCTGACGAGTCCCGGAACCTGGTTCTCCTGGCGCCATCCCCCGGTGATGCTGTACCGGACGCGGCCTCCTCCGCTTGCGGTCGCCTCCGCCTCCTGCCGGCCCGCCCCTCCCGAAAGCGCGCGTGCGTCGACGCGGAAGCCGGTCGCGGGCAGCCGGGTGATGACGTTCACCACGCCTCCCAGGGCGTCCGAACCGTAGAGGGACGAGAGCGGGCCCTTCACGATCTCGACCCGCTCGCTCCCGGCCAGCGACAGGCGGCTCAGGTCGCGGTTCTCGATGAGGGTTCCGGTGACCGGCTGCCCGTCCAGGAGCACCAGCACGCGCGCGCCGCCGATGCCGCGGATCAGCAGGTTCGACCCGGTCGGCGCATTCCCGGTGACCTGCACGCCGGGCAGCTCCTCCAGAAGGCGGTCCGCGGATGCCGCCCCGGCCGAGGCGATCTCCGCCGCCTCGATGGTCTCCACCGGGACGGCGATCTCCGACCGGCGCCGCGCGCGTACGCTGGCCGTGACCACCACTTCGTCCAGCGCCAGCGGATCACGCGCGAGTTCAAGGCGCCATTCCGCCGCCGCGGCCTCCGCCCACGTGAGCGTGCGGGCGACGAATCCGAGAGCCGCCACCTCGATCGTGCCCCCGGGACCCCAGGATTCGGGCAGCGCAAAGGCTCCGAGCGAGTTGGTGGTCAAGGGAAGCAGGCTGTCATCGCCGTCGCGGGGCCCCCGCGCCGCACCGGGCGGCATCCACGTCAGGCCCGCCCCGGCGATGCCCGCGCCCGACGCCTGGTCGACAACCTGTCCCGGGGGCGACTCCTGCGACGCCGGCGGAAACGCCCGAAGGCCGGATGGCGCCAGAGCGTGCAGGCTCGAAGCCGCCACGAGGGCTGCGAGTACGAAGGCCGCGGTCGATCCCGCGCGCGCGGCCCCGTTCATCGAAGTCGCTGGAACCTCACGGACGGGAACCCCGACGCTCCAGTGGCGCTGTAGTAGTCGTGGACCTGCACCTTGTAGACATCCTGGTCCACCCTCACCAGGAAGACGTTGTAGGTCGGCCACAGGCGGTTGTTGTTCTGGATGCCGTACCAGAAGATGCCGCCGGCGTCGGTGACGCTGGCCGGAAAGGCGCCCGCGATCACGGCCAGGAAGTCCGCGTACTCGGGGGCGTCGTCCGCGCGCGTCTGCGTGGTGAAATCCTGCGCGGCGTCGAGGGGGAAAGTCCCCGCGCCGCAGTTGCCGTTCACCAGGACGCCGAACTCGGGCGAGACACCAATGTCCCAGTCGCAGCTCTCCGCCTGCGGCCGCTCGGCACCCGCAAACCCCACGTACGCGGGGCCGCGCGTAAGGTCGACGCCTGCGATGCCTGGCTCGCCCAGGGTGCCGCCCGGATCCTGGCGCCGGTATTCGATGTTCAGCCCCAGCGGCCGCTGTCCCTCCATGCGCAACTCCACGACGCGAAAGAGCGCGTGACCTCGTCCCGAACTCTCCCGCACCTTCCATGCCACCCGCGGATCTGCCACCAGAGTCCCCGCCTGGGGGTCGAAGCGGAACCAGGAAGAACCCGGATCCGGGGCGAGGCCATCCTCGACAAAGGCGGACGAACCCGGGATATCAGCCTCGGTAAAGGCCTGGAACGCTGCCTCTCCATCCTCGGGCGTAAGTGCGATGATCTGGTCCGCCGACGAGGAAGCGTTGTTGCCGAGATTGTACCCCGACACGGATCCCGGGCCCGAAACGCCGCTGTTGAGGCGTACCGAGAAGCGGCGGAACGCCATGTGCCATTCGGTGGAGGCCGCGGGGTCGGAAGGGCTCACCCTCGTCCCGCCCGCGAGGTTGAGGTAGACGAAGTCCGTAGGGGAAGAGGCATCGAAGGAGAGCTCGCCCTCCTCGAACACTTCCTCCCCGGGTGCCGCGATCTCGGATTCGCACGCGGCGAGGGGAGCGACAAGGATCGCAAGCAGCGGTAGCAGGCGGGTATGCGGCGTCTCACGGGACGGTGCCCGGATCGGAGAAGACAGGTCCATGGGTATCGGCGGAAGGGTTCCGGCGGAAGGGTCCGTGAATGTTTGGAGCGCGATCAGCCCTCGCCGCCCTCAGGCGCGCTCGAAGGCGGCATCGAAGGCGGCGCTCGAAGGCGGGAAGTCAAGGGAACGCACGAAGGCGCAGGCCTCCCGGGCGCCGTGCTCGCGGTCCATGTCCATGTCTTCCCATTCGACGGAGAGCGGTCCGGCGTAGCCGATGCGGGCGAGGGCGCGCACGATGTCCTCGAAGGGCACCTTCCCGCGTCCGGGGGAGCGGAAATCCCACGCCCGATCCCGGTGGCCGAAGGGCAGGTGTCCGCCGAAGACCCCGGAGGGCATCGGACGATCCGCCCACCACACGTCCTTCACATGCACGTGGTAGATGCGGTCGGAAAAGCGGTGGATGAACTCAACCGCGTCGATGCCCTGGTAGGCGAGGTGGCTGGGGTCGTAGTTGAAGCCGAAGGCCTCGCGCCCTCCGATGGCTTCCAGTGCTCGCTCGGTGCTCGCGATGTCGAACGCGATCTCGGTGGGGTGCACCTCGAGCGCGAAACGGACGCCCGCTTCGTCGAAGGCGTCGAGGATGGGGTGCCAGCGAGAGGCGAAGTCGGCGAAGCCCGCGTCGATGGTTGCGTCCGGGACCGGCGGGAACGGATACAGCAGGTGCCAGATGGAGCTGCCGGTGAAGCTGTTCACGACCTCGACACCCAGGTTGGCGGCGGCGCGCGCGGTGGTCTTCATCTCTCCGGCGGCGCGGGTGCGGACGCCTTCCGGGTCGCCGTCCCCCCACACGTGCGGGGGAAGGATAGCACGGTGGCGTTCGTCGATGGGATCGCACACGGCTTGGCCGACCAGGTGGTTGCTGATGGCCCACACCCCGAGGCTGTGGGCATCCAGCAGCTCGCGGCGGTCGGCGCAGTAGCCCCGGTCGGCGGCGGCGCGCGCGACGTCGAAGTGGTCGCCCCAACAGGCGAGTTCGAGGCCGTCGTAGCCCCAGGCGCTCGCCTTCGCGGCCAGCTCGGCCAGCGGCATGTCGGCCCACTGGCCGGTGAAGAGGGTGACGGGCCGGTTCAAGCCAGCGCCTCGGTCCCGAACCGCTCGGCGGCCTCGAGGGTTTCTCGCACGTCGTCCCAGGTGGTCGTGTGATTCAGGATGCACATGCGAAGCGCGAAGCGCCCGGCGACAAGCGTCGACGACATGAACGCGCGATCTTCCCAGAAGACCCGGGAGAGTACTGTGCGGTTGACCACGTCCAGGGATGCCTGATCGAGGCCGCCGCCTGCGGGGTTGACCCGGAAGCACACGATGCCCAGCGAAGCGCGCGTCATCCCCTCCAGGACCGGGCTCGCGTCGATGTAATCCTCCGCCCGGCTCGCCAGCTCCATCCCCAGCGAAACCGCACGCCGGAACGCAGCCATCCCGAAGGTCTGGACCGACATCCAGATCTTGAGAGCGCGAAACAGGCGGCTGTGTTGCAGACCACGGTCCGAGAAGTTCGGGTGGTTCGCGCCCCACACCGAGTCCTGCAGCATGTCATGCGGAACGCGGAACGCATGTTCGAGGGTCTCCGCGTTCTTTACCAGGAGGCAGCCTGCCTCGTACGGCTGGAAGAACCACTTGTGCGCATCGAGTCCGATCGAATCAGCCCGCTCGATCCCCTGCAGCAGCTTCCTGCCCTTCTCGGTAATGGCCGCGAATCCGCCGTACGCGGCATCGACGTGCAACCAGACGTTCTCGGCCTCGCAGTAGTCCGCCATCGGTTCGAGGGGGTCGATGGCACCCGTGCTGCCGGCGCCGGCATTCGCGCACACGGCGATGGGATGGAGTCCGGCGGCGCGGTCGCCGGCCACGGCGTCCGCCAGCGCCTCCATGTCAAGTCGAAAGTGGGCGTCGCTCGTCACCCGCCGCACGCACTCCGGCCGAACGCCGACGATCCTGGCCGCGCGGATCTGTGCGCTGTGGCTCTGGTCGCTCATGTATACGGCGGCGCGCTCCGGGTTTCCTGCCGCTTCGCGGGCGGCGACGAAGGCGTCGAGCGCGGCTGCCGAGCCACCGCTCGTCATGAGCCCTCCGGCGCTCCCGGGATATCCCAGCCACCGGCGCATCCAGTCGACTACGACCAGTTCGATCTGGCTGGGACCGCTCGCGACCAGCCAGCTGATGGTGTTGGGGTTGTAGCCCGCGGCGAGGAAATCGGCGAGCACGCCGGGCCAGGTGGCTGACGACGGCACAAACCCGAAGCAGCGGGGGTGGTCGAGGCGCAACGTCAGCGGAAGGATGTCGCGCGTGGCTCGCCGGAGCACATCCGCTGCCGGAGAGCCATGTTCGGGTGGCTCCACCATCAGGTGGTCGAGTCCCTGCTTGAATTCGCCGTCCCAGGCGCCTTCGGAAGGCAGATTCGCGATCCGCTCCACCAGGACCTCGGCGGTCTCGCGGGCCAGGGCGAGCATCTCGTTCGGCTCCATCTGGAGATCGCCGGACGTGCTCGCAGTCGCGTCGGAGTGAGATTGTTGGCTGCTTGATGTCATAATCGGGGTCGACTCCGAACCGGCCTCGAACGTGATGGCCCTGTTTGGGCGCGGCGAAATCGCGGGATCACGGGAGGGCGTAGCCTGCCTCGATCCAGGCGTCCGCGTCCTGGCTCCGGATCGCGGCGTCGATGAAGTGTATGCCGCGGGCGCCGTCGCGGACGGTGGGGAAGTCGGGCTCGTGGGCCTTGTCGCCTCCCGTCGCCGGATCGTGGACCGTGGGACCGCCCTCGCAGTCCCGCCTCCGCACCGCCCTCGCCACTTCACTATAGAGGTTCGCGAACGCCTCCAGGAAGCCCTCCGGGTGGCCGCCGGGCAGGCGGGTGGCGGCCGCGGCCATGGGCGCGCGGGTGCCGGCGGCGCGGTGCACCACCTCCACCGAGCCGTCCGGCCGCAGGAGGCGAAGGCGATTCGGTTCCTCCTGATTCCAGTCGAGCCCGCCCTCGCTGCCGTAGACCCGCAGGCGCAGGTGGTTGCGTTCGCCGGTGGCGATCTGGGAAGCCATCAGCACGCCCCGGACCCCGCCGTCCAGCTCGAGCAGCACCACTGCGTCGTCGTGGGCGGCGCGACCTGCCACCACGGTGCCCAGGTCGGCGAAAAGGCCTTGCACCTCCAGGCCGGTCACGTAGCGCATGATGTGGTGCGCGTGAGACCCGATGTCCCCCAGGACGGCGGACGGCCCCCCGCGTCCGGGATCGGCCCGCCACTCCGCCTGCTTGTGTCCCTCCGCCTCGAGCAGCTCCGCCAGCCACCCCTGCGAATACTCCACCACGACCTTGCGCACGTGGCCGATGGCGCCGCCTCGCACCCGCGCGCGCGCCTCCTTAACCAGCGGGTAGCCGCAGTAGTTGTAGGTCACAGCGAAGACGAGGCCGGTCGACGCGGTCAGGCGGCACAGGTCGTCGGCCTCCTCCACGGTCACCGCCAGCGGCTTGTCGCAGACGACATGAATGCCCCGCTCCATGAAAGCGCGCGCCACCGGATGGTGCAGGTGGTTCGGGGTGACGATTACCACCGCGTGGATGCGCTCATCGGGCGGGAGGGTCGTCTCCGCCTCCACCATCTCCCGCCAGGACCCGTATGCGCGGTCCGGCCGAAGCCCCAGTTGTGCGCCGGCTTGCCGCGACTTCGCCGCGTCCGCCGAAAACGCACCCGCGCAGAGTCGCCACTCGCCGTCGAGAGCGGCCGCCATGCGGTGTACCGGACCGATGAAGGCGCCCGGTCCGCCTCCGACCATGCCGTAACGGAGGGTCAAGGCTGCCTCATCCCGCCTCGACGATCCGCCGCGCACGGTATCCGCCTTCCCTTCGGGCCCGCGCCTGCAACACGCCGAAGATCACCATCAGGACGGCGCACAGCGGCACCAGATAGCGGAAGGAGATGCGTCCCCCGAAGTTGTCCGCCGGACCAAGGATCGCCTGCGCCTCTCCGGTGAGCCCTTCACCCGCCCCGGAGTCGATGATCTGCCGGAGCGCGTTGGCGGTGGCGGGCGAGGGCAGGGCGCCTGCCGCCTGGTATTCGTCCACCACCTCGACAGCGGCTGCGCGCGCGGCGCTCGCGTCCGGTCCCGGCACGGTTGCCAGCTCGCCGTCGGCGCGTTCGAACAGCGCCACCACCTCCGCCACCGGAAGCTGGTCGTGGGCGTATACGTCCGCGACGCGGCCCATCTGGGGCGCGGTCACCAGCCCGGTCGTCGCCATTCCCACCGCGCCCATCAGTCCGAGGCCCAGCGCGCCGCTCCTCGGCACCCGCTCCGAGACCACGCCCAGCATGGTGGGCCAGATGTAGCAGATGCCGACGGCGAAGACCGTCGCGGTGAGGAACACCGTCGCCGTCCCGGACGCGTAGCTGAAGGCGAGCAACCCGACGCCGGAGAGGGCCGCCGACACCAGCAGCACGCCCGGCGGCGAGAGGCGGTGCACGACCGTCCCGGCCCGGTGGCGCAGCACCGCCATCAGCCCGTTGATCCAAACCAGCACCAGGATGCCCGGAATGCCGCCCGCCTCCAGCACGGCCGGAACCCAGCGGGTGGGCCCGATCTCGATGGATGCGGTCATCGTCATCGCGAACAGCATGAGCAGCATGAACGGCGTGGTGAGCGCGGCGCGGAACATCTCCCCCACGGACACGCCCGCCTGCACCCCTTCCGTGGGCGGGAACCGCTCCCGCAGCAGCATGTGGCCGTAGACGAGGGTCGGGATGACGATCAGCGCGATCTTTACCCGCCACTCCCCAAGGGCCTCCAGTCCCGCCGAAGAAGCCGCCAGCTGATCGAGCCCGTACGCGGCCAGTCCGCCCAGCACGATCCCGCCGGGGAACCAGACGTGGAAGTTGTTCAGCTTGACGGTCTTGTCGCCGGGGTAGAGCGCCGCCACCAGGGGATTGCACGCGGCTTCCACCAGCCCGTTTCCCATGGAGATGATCAGCGCGCCGGTGAAGAGGTACGCGAAGCTCCCGCCGAGCATCAGCGTGATCGTGCCGATGAGGTGGGCAGCGAACGCCGTTCGCAGCAGGGTGCGGAAGCCCAGGGTGTCGGCCAGCGGCGCGAAGACCACCTGGGAGAGCGCGAACCCCCACAGCGCGGCGCCTCCGATCCAGCCCACCTGCTCGTTGGTGAGCACGAATTCGTTCTTGAGGTCGAGCATGACGGCGCCCACGGTCGCGAACGCAACCGATGTCGCGATGAGGGCGACGCAACTGCCCCGGAAGAGGCGCCTGGCGTTGGCGGATGGTTGGTCGTCGGATGGGACCATGGCGTGGTTCTGGTTGAAGGGCCAGTCAGGCGAGCCCGATGTGGCGGAGCACCTCGGGCGGCGGCGGATCCCATCGGGCGAGGGGGGTGTTGCCGATGTACTGGAGGTCGTCCATGCCTTCCGCCGTGGTCCAGAAGGCCGTCAGCGTCAGGTAGCGCACCCGGTCGAAAAAGAGGGACGGGGCTTCAAACGGCCCGCCTTCCGCCTGCTCCGGGTCGCAGATGTCGTCGCAAATGGCGTGCTGTTGAGCGCTGGTCAGGTCGCGGAAGCGCCCGCTGGCGGACGCGGCGCCGTTGCCGAAGCGCGTGTGGGCTTCGCGGTCGAGCCACACCAGCCCGCCCCGGATCAGCACGCCGCCTTCCTGGAGAGCCTCGTAGGGCGCGCTCACCCACTCGTCGATGAAGTCGTGGGCGCCCACCTCGCTGGCGGAGGGAGAGCGGTCGTCGGCGGGCAGGATCACGTCGCAGAGCGCGGCCAGCGACTCGAGCTCGTCGGACTCCAGCGTCCGCTCCCACGGCACCATGGGGGAGAGGAGATCGGGATCCCAGAGGTCGCCTCGCGCGTTGGGGTTGGTGATTTGGCCGGGAGTCGCACCGGCGGGGATGCCCGCAGCTCCCGCGGATGTGCCGGCGGCCCCGTCCTCGTCACCAGTTCCGGGACCGCACGATGCAAGACCGGGCGCGGCGGCGGCCAGCGCCATCACCTTGAGGGCATGGCGGCGGTCCATGGCGGGGGTGCCGGTGGCCACGGGGCCGTCCTGGCCCTGCTTCGGTGGCGCCGCAGGCGAAGCGGGCTCGGCAGAGTGTGCCGTCCCCGCTATCGGCAGCGCCCGTTCGCGGCGATCCCCGGCCCCCGTGCGCTCTTCGCTCATCACAGGCTCCGAGTGCGCAACTGTTCCACGATGTAGTCCGACGCGCGCCAGGCCAGCGCCAGAATCGACAGGGTCGGGTTCTTGTCCGCGTTCGACACGAAGCAGCCCCCATCGGTCACGAACAGGTTGTCGACCTCCCACGACTGGCAGAACTGGTTGAGCACCGAGGTGCGCGGGTCGTCGCCCATCATCACCCCGCCCACTTCGTGGATGATGACGCCGGGGGCGGCGATCGCCCGCGCTCCGTCGTCGTGGACGTCGCTGGTCACCCGGCCGCCCATCGCCTGGATGACGTCGGCGAAGGTATGCTGCATGTGCCGGGCCTGGTTCAGCTCGTGTGAGGACCACTTCCAGTTGAACCTGAGGGTCGGGATGCCCCAGCGGTCCACCCCTTCGGGATCGATCTCGCAGAAGGAATCCTCGTTGGGGATCATCTCGCCGCGCCCGTCGAACCAGAGGAAAGAGCCGTAGTAGCGGCGGCACTCGTCCTTCAGCCGCTGTCCGTAGCTGCCCCCGGTGAGCTCGGCTAGCCCGCCCATGAAGCCGAAGCCGGGCATGCGCCGGCCCCCGCCGAACTCGATATGGTAGCCGCGCGCGAAGTCGAGCTGCCCGCCTGCCTGTTCCTGATAGAGCCACCAGGGCATGTACAGGTGCATCGCCGAGGCGCCGTCCGCGTTGTGCGGGGGCATTTTCTCGAGGGCGGGAATCTGGCCGCCGACCCCCGCGCCGACGGTGTCCATGATGTACTTGCCGACCAGGCCGCTGCCGTTGCCCAGCCCGTCCGGATGGAGCGAGCTCTTCGAGTTGAGGAGGATGCGCGCCGACTCGCAGGCGCTGGCGGCCAGCACAATGACGCGGGCGCCGGCATGCTCGTCCAGGCGCGTGTTCCTGTCGATATAGTGCACCCCGGTCGCCTGCCCGCGCGCGTCGATGGTGACCTCGCGCACCATGGCGTCGGTGATGATGTCCAGGTTGCCGGTAGCCAGGGCGGGGGGCAGCAGCACGGTCGGCGTCTGGAAGTTGGCCTTGATGGAGCAGCCGCGGCCGCACGGGGTCGCGTAGAAGCACGCCGCCCGCGCCGCCATGGACTCCTCGGTGACCCGCTGCGCCAGCGCGTTTCCGGGCCAGAGCGTGCCCGCGATGCGGGCGGCGTCGAGCCGCCGGGTGAGGATCGCGAGGTGCGCGGGGATGACGGGGATGCCAAGGTCACCGCAGTGGTGCCGGGTCAGCAGCTCCTCGGCTCGGGGCGCCGGGGGCGGGAGCAGCACGCCCGGGGAGGAGTTCGGGGTGTTCTCCAGTCCCTCGTTGGAGCCGTAGACGCCGATCAGGGCCTCGGTCTTGTCGTACCAGGGCGCGAGATCATCGTAGGAAAGCGGCCAGTCGAAGCCCAGCCCGTCGCGGGAATACGGCTTGAAGTCGTATTCGCCCATGCGCAGCGAGATGCGGCCCCAGTGGTTGGTGCGCCCGCCCAGCATGCGCGCGCGCCACCAGCGGAAATCGGTTCCCTCGGCGCTCGAGTAGGGCTCGCCCGGCACCTCCCAACCCCCGTTGACAGTCGCGTCGTAGAAGCCGAAGGGCTTGTGGCGGGTGCCGCCGCCGCGCAGGGGCGCATCGCGCGGAAGGTGGAACATGGGGGTCTCGGCGACCGGGTCGTAGTGCCGGCCCGCCTCGAGCATCAGCACCCTGAGCCCCGAGCAGGCGAGCACATAGGCGGTCATGCCGCCCCCGGCGCCCGAGCCCACCACGATGGCGTCGTAGCCGTCCTGGGTGCGTGAACTCACGCGGACCGATCCTCCGGGCCGGAGGGCACGATTTCCCGGAGCGCCCGGTAGCTGGCGCGCACGCTCTCGATCGGGTCGCGGGGCTGATCGTGCTCCACGTACTGGTGCAGCAGCCCCAGTTCGCCGGCGCGCGCCAGCACGGGGCGGAAGTCGATCACCCCCGCGCCCACGTCGGCCATCTCGCCCGCGGCGGTCCGGTCCTTCACGTGGAAGCTGGTCACCCGGCCCGCGCGCGCGTCCAGTTCGGCCATGGGGTCGGCGCCGGCGTGCACGACCCAGAAGATGTCCATCTGCCAGTCGACCAGCTCCGGGTCGGTGCGGTCGAGCAGCAGGTCGATCGGGCGCACCCCGTCCACGTCCGGGTGCATCTCCCAGTCGTGGTTGTGGTAGCCGAAGCGGAGGCCGGCGGCGCGGGCGGCCTCACCGGCCCGGTTGAAGTCGTCCGCGACCCGCCGCAGCGCCTCCCCGTCGCGCTCGGCGACCGGGAGGGCCGGCACCACCACCAGGCTCTGGCCGAGCGCAACGGCGGCGTCCAGGATCGCCTCCCAGTTGCCCCGCACCTCCTCCACAGAGTGGTGGCTCGACGTGGCCGCCAGCCCCACCGCGTCCAGCCGGGCCTTCATCTCCCGCGCGGACATCCCGTACAGGCCCGCCAGCTCGACCTCCTCGTAGCCGATCGCGGCGATCGCGGCGAGGGTGCCGTCCGGGTCGCCCGTCATCACCGAGCGCACCGTGTAGAGCTGCACCCCGATGGCAGAAGGCACCTGGAACGCGGGCCCGCCGTCATCCGAGCCGGGATGCCGGAAGTTCCCAACGGGCCATCCCTCCGCCCGAGCCCACACCCGGCCCAGCCCCGGCAGCCCGCCGGCCACCACGGCCGCCCCGGGGAGCACCCCCAGGAAGCGGCGGCGGTCCAGCATCCCCCCCGCGGCGGGCCCGGGCACGCGGCGGGCCGCGGGCGCGCCCGGGGGGGGGCTCGGGCGGGGGGGGGTGGCGTGGCCGGGCGGGGGGGGGCCAGCAGCGGCTGGGCCGCAG